>CACMWX010000049.1 GCA_902617515.1 uncultured Alphaproteobacteria bacterium | reverse complement strand
ACTTAATAAACTAAAACCAGAATAAACTATCAAAGCTAAGACTATAAAACCTGATCCTAGAGTATCAATTAGACCAGCAGCATGAATTCTACTAAATACATCGGGTAACTTTATAAGGCCTAAACTTCCAGATAAAATGAAGAAGCAGCCAATAGCTAATAAGACTAAAGAAATTAACTCGATATAATTATATGACATTACTTTTTTTTCTTTTTATTTTGTAATACCTAAGTATTGCAATGGTGCCTAAAAAATTCAAAAGTATATACATCAAAGAAATATCGACAAAATCAGGTCTATCAAATGCAAAACCATGAACACTGATACCTATGGCTATAATAGTTCCAATGCTTGATATAGATAATATCCTGTCAAAAGGAGTTGGTCCTTTGATTGCTCGAACTAAACATAATGCTACAGAGACGCCCAGAACAATTAAAGTTGCAAAAAAAATCATTTATCTAAATCCGTAATTACTTTGTTCATATCATCTGTTTGCAAGTCTTCTGATAGCTTCTTACTTAATGCGTGAACTAGAAATGTTTTTTTATCTACTTCTATTGTTACTGTACCCGGAGTAAGAGTTATAGCGTTTGCATAGTTTGCAATACCTGTTCTATTTTTCTGAGATGCTTTAACACTTATTAGTTGTGGAGAGTATTTACCATTCCATATTAAAGCTGTTGTCGTAATTCCAGATTTAAAAATTTCTTTAAATAACCAAATCCAATAAAATGGTAATCTAAGAATAATTTTTAAAGGAAGAGAGTCTTCCTCGAGAGCTTTAGCTCTATAAGACATCCAAAAAACAAAAAGAACACTGACTAGTCCAAAAAAAAGTAAAAGCGATTTAAGGTAACCAGATAAAATAAACCAGAATACAAAAAGTATTATGAAATAAGTTATATATGATAAAGTCTTAAGTGAATCTTTATTAAGTTTAGCCACTAAAAGCTATTATGAGAATAAATCACCCTCTGTAAATACTGCAGTATTCATGTCTTTAACAAATAATTTACCTTGGTCTGATTTAAATCTTGATACCTCAATAAATCCACCTTTAACTGCGATTCTGACGTTTTCAGCATTAATTGATATGATTTGACCTGGAAAATGCTCAGCACTTTGCTCGTCAATAAACTTAGTGTCATAAAAGGCATACTCATCACCCATGAATTCAGCCCATGCACCAGGCTGAGGGTTGCAACCCCTTATTAAATTATAAATTTCGTTTCCGGGTTTTTTCCAATCAATTCTTGCATCACTTTTTTTACACCAAGACTCATATGTTGCTTTAGAGTCATCTTGAGGTGTCTTTGGTGCATTACCAGACTCAATTAAATTTGCAGCTTCAACACAAGCTTCAAGACCTAATGGAAATATCTTTTTAAAGTAAACATCTCCTAAAGTATCATCAGGACCAATATCAACTTCTTTTTGAAGTAATATTTCACCCTCATCTAGCCCATCATTTGGATAAAAAATTGAAAGACCTGTTTTTGTGGAGCCACCAATTATAGGCCAGTTTATTGAACTTGGTCCTCTATGGAGTGGAAGTAGTGAGGGGTGAAAACAAATAGATCCATGAGTAGGAATATCTCTCGCTCCTTCAGGCACAAAAATTATTACATAAGCCATGACACATAAGTCCGCACCATGAGACTTAATTTGGTCTAGTACCTCTTGGTCTTTAAAATTTGAGGGTTGGTAAACAGGCAAACTAACACTTTGAGCGTATTCTTTAACAGGATCGACTGGTTTACCCTCTTTGTCAGGTGCACAATATACCGCTACTACTTCATGGTCTGTTTCTGTATGAAATTTTTCTAAAGCACTTTTTCCAAATGCCTGTTGCCCCATTAAAATTATTTTCATTATTGCTCCTTAAATTAAAATATATCTTATACTGCTCCGGCCTCTCTTACAGCTTTAATTTCATCGTCGCTCATCTGACAAAATTCTTTTAATATCTCATCAGTATGCTCTCCGAGAAGTGGAGATCTTTCAACTTTTGCTGGGGAGTCAGATAACTTAATTGGATTACCAACA
>CACMWX010000048.1 GCA_902617515.1 uncultured Alphaproteobacteria bacterium | reverse complement strand
AAAACCATACCTAAATCTATGAAGCAATGTATTGATACATAATTGTAAAAATCAATGTTTTCTGTGCATACAGCAAATTGATAATAATTTCTTATTGAGAGTACTTTTTTGAGATCAAATTTTAAATCATTCATGTTTGTTTGAGATATAATGACTCCTGTTGATTTTTTTTTTCTTAAAGGTATTTCAACAATGGAGCCTACCTCAATAGAATGTGAGTATTTATAAGTCAGGCTATCATTTATTTGCCCTATCGGCATAACTTGGTAGTAATAATCCATTTTAAATTTTGATTCTAATTTATAATATAATGTAATGAATTTTATTGAACTGTTAGAACAGTTAAAAATAGATAAATCCTCAATACAAGACTTTGATAAATGGGCTACTTATTTAAAAGACATAAAAGGCCACTCGGAAAACACATATAGATCATACTGCTTTGATGTATGTGATTTTTTAATTTTCTTTAAATTCTATAATGGAAATTCCTTATCTTTATCAAATTTAAAAGATTTAAATTTGAAGACATTTAGAGCTTGGTTGGCAGATCTCAGTGAGAATAGAAAATATAAAAATATTTATAAAAAACCATTGTCGGCAAGGTCAAGGAGAAGAGCGATTAGTTCAATTAAAAATTTTTTTAAGTATTCATCTCTAAATAATGATTTATATAAAGTTGCTTATAGCGAGGTTCAATTATTAAATAATCCAAAAATTCCAAGGTCCCTTCCTAAGCCTATAGCAGAGGGAGATATTGAACTTTTAATTGAGGAGTTAAAAAAAATATCAAAAAAAAGCTGGGTTCAAAAAAGAAATTTAGCTTTGCTTTATCTTTTGTACGGATGTGGGCTACGAATAAATGAGGCGCTATCTATAACTAAAAACCATTTAATTGATAAAAATTCTCTTACTATCTTGGGCAAAGGTAATAAAGAAAGATTAGTGCCAGTTCTTGATATTGTAGCTAACTCATTAGAAAATTATCTAAAAGAAATACCGTATGATTTGCCTAGCGATGTTTCGATATTTATTGGAGATAGAGGTAATCCGCTTAAAGCCTCAGCTTTTCAAAGAGATTTGAAAAATGCCAGAGTAAATTTGGGGCTACCAAAAACAGCAACACCTCACTCATTAAGACATAGTTTTGCAACTCACCTATTAAAAAATGGTGGGGATTTAAGAATAATTCAAGAATTATTAGGACATAGTTCATTATCTACAACTCAAATATACACTGAAGTTGATGACATAAGTTTAGAAAAAACTTATAAAGAAAAAAACCCTAGTAAGTAAATTTAGATTTTGCCTCTAACAATAAAATGAGGATTGATTATATCTTTCTTTGAATATTTCAATCTATTACCATTTAGGTCTTTTACTGTACCACCTGCTCCCTCTACAACCGCTTGTGCTGCTGCAGTGTCCCATTCAGAAGTAGGTCCCAGCCTAGGATATAAATCTGCTAAACCCTCTGCTATCATACAAAACTTTAAAGAACTACCGGCTTGCAAAGTATCAAAGTTATTAAACTGAGATAAATAAGTTTTAGTCTCATGATTGAGATGACTTCTGCTCGTAACAATCTTTAGTTTATCGGAGGGTAATTTCACAGAAATAGATTTGATATTATCATTTAATAACTTGTATGAACCTTTGTTAAGACCCCCAAAAAATAATGTCTTGTCTTTTGGAATGTAAACAAACCCTTGGGTGGGATAATTGTTATTGATCAAAGCAATATTAATTGTAAATTCGCCATTCTTATTGATAAATTCTTTAGTTCCATCCAAAGGATCAACTAACCAGTATTTTGCCTCATCAGTATACTTTAGCTCACCCTCCTCTGAAATTATGGGGTAAGCTGAGATAGAAGATAATAAATCAGAGATGTGCTCATGTGATGCTAAATCTGCTTCTGTTAATGGACTTTTATCATTTTTATACTCAATACTTTGATCATAGTTCTCATAAATATTAAGAATTTTTTGAGAACATAACTCAAGATTTTCACTGATTTCATTGAAAAACTCAAATTGTCGTATTATGTTATTATTTGTCATT
>CACMWX010000047.1 GCA_902617515.1 uncultured Alphaproteobacteria bacterium | reverse complement strand
GTCAAAGTTGTGTTTTCCATCAATCTCTCTAATAGTTCCTGTTTTTGAACGCATCACAATAGAGTGTGTTGTAGCAAAATTCTTGTTTATGTTAATTCCACGAAGCATTGTACCATCAGTTACACCTGTAGCTGAAAACATGACATCTCCTGTAGCTAGATCGTTAAGCTTATAAATTTTATCTAAATTTTTTATGCCAGTTTTTTTCGCTCTATCGGTTTCTTGGTCATTATAAAAAATAAGCTGTCCCTCTAAATATCCTCCTACACATTGTAAAGCGGCAGCAGCTAGCACACCTTCTGGAGCGCCTCCGATACCGTAATACATATCAATATTACTGCTATCTATGACAGAAGAAATGACAGCACTGACATCTCCATCACCAATAATTTTTATTCTAGCACCTGCAGATCTTATTATTTCAATATCTTCTTGGTGTCTTTCTCGATCTAAAACACATATTACTAAATCTTCAGTATTAATTTTTTTATACTCTGCAAGTGCTTTAATATTTGATCTAAGATCTTGGTTGAGAGATACAACATTTTCGTTTTCAACCTTAGCTGAAATTTTTCTCATATAGACATCTGGTGCATTTAAAAAACCACCTTCTTGAGCCAACGCAATAACAGCCATAGCGTTCTCTCCACCCTTTGCAGTTATTGTAGTGCCCTCTAAAGGATCAAGGGCTATATCCACATTTGGGCCACCCTGACCAACTTTCTCACCTATGTAAAGCATGGGTGCTTCATCTCTCTCACCCTCACCTATAACTACTGTCCCAGATATTGTAAGAGAATTTAAACATTTTCTCATTGCGTCAACTGCAGCCTGATCAGCTGCCTTTTCATTTCCTCTTCCAATATGTTTAGAAGCAGCTAATGCTGCAAATTCAGAAACTCGAACTAACTCAATAGCAAGGTTTCTATCCAATATTTTCCTCTATCCTAATAACTGATATCTCGTTTTTAATAAAACTTGTCTTCTTTAAATTATTTACAACTTGAGTGATATTTTTTATACCAACAGGATCAGATATAATAATTATAGGAACAACTTTTTCATTATTAGTATTCAATTGAATTATAGATTTTATGGAAATTGATTTTTGAGAAAACAATTGAGCAATTGATTTGAGAACACCAACTTTATTGAGCACTGACATTCTTAAGTAATATGGTCTAATTCTTTGAGATTGATTGACAAACTTTGCATTCAACATTTGTGAGTATTTTTTTATAAAAATACCTTTAATAGAAGAATAATTAATAAATCTCTTTAAATCTGAGATAATAGAAGTAGCTGTTGGGTAACCTCCAGCTCCTTTGCCAACTAAGCTAGTTTTTAAAAAATTCTCACCTTCTAAAGTAATAACGTTTTCTTCAAAATTAGTTTTTGCAATCAAACTTGACTCTGGGACAAAACAAGGTGCCACAGATGAAAAAAACTTATCTTTATATCTCTCTGTTAAAGAGACAAGTTTTAATTTATAGCCAAGGTTAAGACCTTGTTCTAAATCTATTAGCTTAATGTTTTCAATTCCATCGTAGTGCATATCAGAAAATTTAAACTTTTTTCCAAAAGATATATTTGAGAGTAAAACAAGTTTGTGCATAGCATCTTTTCCAGATAAATCAGCACTAGAGTCTTGTTCAGCAAATCCATTTTTAATAGCTAGTTCTAATGTTTCTTTGAAACTGATCTTATTTTCATACATTTTTGAAATGATATAGTTAGTTGTGCCATTAAAAATTCCATAAATTGAATTAACCTTTGAGGGGTGAATGCTATTCTCTATCGTTCTTATTACTGGCACGGCACCTAATACAGCAGCCTCAAAACCTAAAAATAAATTCGACTTATCAAAGCCCTCAAAAAACAAATTAGACTTTTCTGCTAATTGAGCCTTATTAGCAGTAATAAGAGATATTTTATTTTTTAAACAAAATTTATATAGATCATTTATGTACTTCCCTGTACCTCCAATAGTTTCAATGATTAAGTCAGGTTTAAATTGGATTAAGCTCTTATAATCGCCTACCCATTTGTATTTACTAATATTGATTATTCTTTTCTTTTTCTTATTTTTTGCGCCAATAGCAACTATTTCACATTTAGTATCATCTAAAACGTATGAATTTTTTTCTAATAACTTTACAACATGAGAG
>CACMWX010000046.1 GCA_902617515.1 uncultured Alphaproteobacteria bacterium | reverse complement strand
TGATTAAAATCATTAAGTGCATTTTTAAAATGTTTATCAGAAAAAGTTTCAAGTTTATTTTTAATATTTGAGATATTTAAATTAGTATCAATTTTAGACTCCAAGTCATAAACAGTTAAACTAAAATAGTCAAAAATTTGTTCGTACAAATCGTAAAGTTTTTGGGAATTTATAACTTTTGGAATATTCATATATGAAGACTACAATAGATACTTTTGATATGTCAAAGAAAATTTAAAATGAAAAAGCCTAAATACTTATTTATCTAGGCTTTTTAAAAATAAAATTAATATGCCGAATCTCTTCCATCATCCTTTGCAATTTCTCTTGCATTAGGATTGACTGATGGCCTAAAAGGTATTTCAACTATTTCACCATCTACAGGCGAACCTGGTGTTTCACAATACTCATCAGGTAGATGAAATTTAAATTTATTACCTAAATCTTTTTTCTCATAAGGAACATATCCCATTGCGATATTTGTTCCCAATTCAGGGGAATACCAGGGGGATGTAAGGTATCCTATTGGAGTGGAACCATCCTCTGATACTAGCCAAAAATCTGGTGCGTATTCATCTATTGGCTTTCCTCCTAATCTAAAACCGACAAGTTGATTGCTATACGGTTTTTCTCCAGCTTCAATTTTTGTTCTCATTGCCTCTAGAGCTTGTTTACCAATATAATCATCTTGTTTTTTTCTTGGAACCTGATAGCCAAGGTTGCATTGAAATGGATAAGTTTCAGCATCAAGATCCTGACCCCAAGATAAAATTCCTGCAGCTATTCTTCTATGATGAGCAGGTGCAATTACTTTTAGATTGTGTTTTTTTCCAGCCTCTAAAACAGCATTCCACATATCATCTGCATACAAAGTTGCATCTCTTAGGTAGATTTCATATCCCTTTTCCCCAGTAAAACCTGTTTGGGAAATAATACAATCTCTCCCTCCAACTTTTGCTGCCATTAAGCCATAGTAAGGAATGTCTCTAACAGCATCTCCAACTAAATCTGCCATAAGATCGATTGACTTTGGTCCTTGAATTTGAACAGGAGATACATCTATTTCATCAATTTCTACATTAAACTTTTTATCGTGATTTACCCCTTGAAGAAAAAACATAATATCAGAGTCAGAGAGTGAAAACCAAAACTCATCTTCTGCGATTCTAAGTAATATTGGATCATTTAATACTCCTCCTTTATCATTACAAAGGATTACATATTTTCCCTTCATTACATCAATCCTTGTAGCATCTCTTGTGATAACGAAATTTGTAAATTTTAAGGCATCAGGTCCTTTTACACGAATTTGTCTTTCTACTGCAACATTCCACATAGTTACATGATTTACTAATGCATCATATTCGACCATTGCACCACCATCCTCAGGTTTTACATAACCTCTAGGATGATACATTCTATTGTACACAGTGCATCTCCAACATCCTGCCTCAACTGATAAATGCCAATATGGATTTTTCCTAACTCTGGTAGAAATCAGCATTTGTTGAGGTGTTGGTCCTGATTGCCTTAAATTAAATGGGACTTTTCTATCAGATTGGTCCACTGAACTTGGTTGCTTTAGCTTCATATATCCTCCTATAAAAAATGCAGTAGCAATTTTTGAAAATTAATTTCTTTTTAAGGTCTATGCAATCGAAAAATTTGAAATTAAAAGATTTTGTTGTGGAGGACTATTTTGTTATTTTCCATGATAAAATCACCATTTTGAAGAGCATTTAACCAATGACAGGTCTTTTCGAAGCCACCAAAAGGAAAGCAGTGAAAATTTTTAAATGAACTTTGTTCTTCAGAGAAATTTGCTAACTCAATAAACATTTCATCGTTTGAAGTTTTTGTTAAAAGGTCAGTTACTTTAGATGAGTTCTTTTTTAGGAAACTTAATGAATTTCCAACACCACTCATTATCCCAAAATTAATAAGTGTTTTAAAAGATGCTGGGCCTGGAAAGCCTACTCTGACGGGTAATTTTATATTTGAATTATCTAAAAATTTGCACCATTTAATAAATGGGTTGGCATTAAAAAAAAATTGAGTAACAAGTTCTAAACTTAAATTTTTATTTTTTGATAATTCATATTTTTTATTTAAAAATTCGTTGACAGTATTTTGATCAATATCAGGTGAACCTTCTGGGTGTCCAGCTATTC
>CACMWX010000045.1 GCA_902617515.1 uncultured Alphaproteobacteria bacterium | reverse complement strand
TTGATCGGCAGGAGTCCATGAGAGACTTCAATAAACTAATGAGAGCTGCAAACAATTTAATCAAAGACGATGTGATTAACGATGACTTGGCAGGAATTTATGAAGAAATCGAAAATATAATGAGAGTTTACCCTACTTTATTTCCAGATGATTCATTTGGAGGTAAGTCAAAAGCTAGTACTGACATAATTGACAATAGAGAATTGTTTAATCAAATTGCAAAAGAAACAGAAGACAACGCTGTACTTGCAAAATTATCTTCATTAGAGGGAGATATTGAAAGTGTTCAACAATTTCACCAAAATCTATTTGGAAGTTGTAAGAGTTGCCACTCTCGTTTCAGAGATTAATAATAGTGAATTTTTTGAAAAAATTTTTTCTATTTTTTTTTCTGCTAACTAATTTATTATTTGCTCAGAGCAATAAAATGAACTACACACCTATAGATACCGAAGAGTCATTTAAAAGAATTCAAGAGGGTGCAATTGTAATTGATGTTAGATATCCAAAAGAACATAATATGATTCGAATTGAGAACTCGCACAATATTCCTTTTAAGGAAATAACTGTTGAAAAAATCAACTCCATAAACCCCGATAATAAGGATATTATTATTCACTGTACCGCAGGCATTACCTCTAAAAAGGTTGCAGATTATTTAGTTTCTGAAGGGTATCAGGGAAGTATTTATGAAATGGACAAAGGTTTAATTGATTGGATTAATTTAGGCTTTAAAACCATGCAAGGTTCATAATTCATAATTTTATAAATTCTAAGAAAAATAGTTAGTACTGAACATATAGTAAATCATATACCCAATAAGTCCTAAAACTAATAAGACTAGGGGTATTACTGATATTGTAAAAGCCTCTCTAAATTTCTTATTAAATATTAATAAACTAGCTAGTAATAAAATGAGAAGAATTAATGCAAGTCTAATCATAAGTTAATTTTAGCATAAAATTTAATAATTTTGCTATTCCATATCTACTAATTTATGTATAACAAGTCTTAATCATGTCTAGAACAAAAATAGCTATCGCAGGGGCATTAGGAAGAATGGGAAATAATCTCATAAATTCCGCTCTAACGAATAATAACGTTGAGCTCGTTGGAGTATTTGATGTTAAAGATATTGAACCCAGCTTTATAATTAAAAATCAAATTCAAGAAAATGTTTTTACTACTAGGGAAGAGTCATTTGAAAAAGCAGATATAGTTATAGATTTTACAACACCTAAGGCCTTATTTAATTTCACGGAAGCTGCCGTTTCTAATCATACTGGTTTAGTTATAGGAACGACCGGACTAGATGAGAGCCATTTTAACCTTTTAAAGCAAACAAGTAATTCAACAAAAGTATTTTACGCACCGAATATGAGTTATGGAGTTAATACATTTTTTGAAATAGCAAGAAAAGCCGCAAAACACTTAAAAGATTTCGATATAGAAATAATTGAAACACACCACCGACACAAAAAGGATGCACCTAGTGGAACAGCTTTAAAGCTCGGAGAAGAAATTGTAGAAGAGCTTGGGCTATCCAAATCAAATTTTAATTTTAAACGTCAGGATCAAGAAGGCCAAAGAAAAGAAAATGAAATTGGTTTCTCATCTATTAGAGGTGGAAATATTCCAGGTGAACATACGGTCATATTTCACGGTGACAATGAGTCTATAGAATTAACACACAAGGCCCACAACAGAAAAATTTTTTCTGATGGCGCTATTCAAGCAGCAGTATGGTTATCATCAAAGGAAAAAGGCTTTTACACCTTCAAAGATATGATTAGCTAGACGAGGAGCTGTACCTCTCAATAATTCTTTTTAATTTTTTCCTTCTATCCTCACTCAAAAAACTGGCGAAGAATTTTTTCTTTCCAGCATAATTTACGCTTAATGAATTTTTTTCATTCTTTATCTTCAACCAATTTAAATTATAACTGTTTTGTTCAATAACCTCATCTCCATCAAGCCGCTCTAATTGCATAGATTTTGATTCTAATGAAATTTTTTCTGTTTTTTTTAAATTCTTTACAAAAAAATAAGTACATACGACCAAAATAGAAAATTCAACAATACCAAATATAATTATCGGCCAAGCACCGACTAATAAAAATCTTCCACCAATAAAAATGATCAAGAAACCTGTAATGAATAAAAAAAATAGAATTTGAAGATTTGTCAGACTCCTATTTG
>CACMWX010000044.1 GCA_902617515.1 uncultured Alphaproteobacteria bacterium | reverse complement strand
AACCAGAGATTTCAGATATTTCTGATTTTAATAATGAAAATGAGAATTTCGAAGATATAGATACCCCGTCATATCTTAGAAAAGGGTCAAATCAATAAATTCTTAAATACAAAGTTTTACAAATATAAAGTAATAGTTTTCGGCTATTTTCTTACTATTATGTAAATGAAAAGCATTACTCTTAACAATCCCATTAAATTTGATGGAATTGGCCTGCATACTGGCGTAAAGACTCAAATTACCCTTAAGCCAGCTCCAATAAATTCTGGCATATTTTTTAACAGAGTTGATAAGTCTGTAATTATACCAGCAAAATGGGATAGAGTAATATCAACAAAATTTTCAACTAATTTAGCTTCAAATGAAACTGAAGTTAAAACCGTTGAACATTTGTTAAGCGCACTTTCAGGGCTCCATATTAATAATTGTGAAATTTTAATTGATAATGTTGAGGTACCAATTCTGGACGGAAGCTCCTCTGTATTTGTTGATAAAATAATGAAAAATGGATTAACAGAGCAAGATTCTGAACAAAAAATTTTGGAAATTATTAAACCAGTGAAGTTCTCTTGTGATTATGGATTTGCAGAACTATCCCCAAATTCCTCTGAAGACGAGGGTTTAAATATAAATTTAGAATCCAGCTTTGATGGAAAGTATGAAGACCAAGATATTGAGATAAGAAATCTAAATGGTAATTACATTGACTCTATATCAAAAGCGAGAACTTTTGGTTTCTTTCAAGAGATAGAATACCTAAAGTCGCAAAATTTGATTAAAGGTGGCTCACTTGATAATGCAATTGTAATTAAAGATAAAAAACCACTCAATAAAGATGGATTAAGATATGAAAATGAATTAATGCGCCACAAAGTCTTGGATGTAGTAGGCGATCTTTATTTATCAGGTTTTCCTATAATTGGAAAGTATAATGGTTTTAAGACAGGTCATTTTATTACTATTAACCTAATTAAAGAATTATTTAAATCAAAAGATAATTACAAGATACATAAATTTAACTAAACCATTTTCTTTGGATTGGTATATTTGTTAAAATCTTCTTCCGATAAATCAGTTAATTCCATACATGACTGTTTTAAAGAGATATTTTTTTTATATGCATTTAAAGCTACTTTTGATGCAAGGTCATAACCAATAACCTTAGTCAAAGGGGTCACTAGCATTAATGATCGGTTCAAAAGCTCATTCACTCTTTTATTGTTGACTTTTAATCCTTTTAAACAGTTTTTATTAAAGGAGGACATGGCCTCACTTATTAAACTAATTGCATCAAGTGTATTGTGTATTATCAGTGGATTATAAACATTCAATTGGAAATGACCTTGTGTACAAGCAAAAGTTATAGAATTTCTCAATCCAATAACATGCGCGCATACCATAGATAATGCTTCACACTGTGTCGGGTTTATTTTTCCTGGCATTATTGATGAGCCAGGTTCATTAGCAGGAAGAATTATCTCAGAAATACCACTTCTTGGTCCAGAAGCTAATACTCTAATATCATTAGCCATTTTAAATAAAGCACTAGTTAAAATTTCAACACCAGACATAACTTCAATGAATGCATCGTGAGAAGCAAGAGATTCGTATTTATTTGGCGCAGATTTAAATGGAAGCCCTGTTTCCTTTTTTAGATATTTAATAAATTTTTTAGAAAAATTTTTTGGAGCATTTATACCAGATCCAACTGCTGTTCCACCTTGTGCTAGTTCGTAGAGCTTATTTAAACTTTTTTTAATAACATTTTCTGCATAAGAAATTTGATCATGAAAAGCCAAAAATTCACTAGAAAATTTTATTGGTGTTGCATCTTGAGTATGAGTTCTACCAATTTTAATAATTCCTTTTAAATCAGTAATTTTCTTTTTTAAAGTTTTTTTGAAAAAAGATATCTCAGGAAATAAATTTTTCTTAATCGATAGTACAGTAGCTATATGCATAGCAGTAGGTATGCTATCGTTTGATGATTGAGATTTATTAATATGGTCATTAGGATGAAGTGGGCTGTTTGTTGGAAGTTTTCTCCCTAATAACTGATTACTTCTATTTGCAATAACCTCATTAAGGTTCATATTGATTTGAGTCCCTGACCCTGTTTGCCATACAACAAGAGGAAAGTGATCATTTAATTTTCCAGTTATAATTAAATCACAAACTTTACCAATAATTTTTGTATGGTTTTCCGGTAATAATTTTAATTCCCCATTTGCAAAAGCACTTGATTTTTTTTGTAAGGCAAGGGCCTCTATAAAAATATTTTGAAAATGAAATTTTCCAATACCTATTTGAAAGTTTTCTATTGATCTTTGAGT
>CACMWX010000043.1 GCA_902617515.1 uncultured Alphaproteobacteria bacterium | reverse complement strand
CAATAGCAATCAAAAGATCTAAAGGAATAATTATTATGTAAGTTAGTGCAAATGTTGAAAGAACCATCGTAATTGGTTCTTTGTTTTTTTCTCTAAGTAAAAATAAACTTATTAATAATATTGCAGGTATTATATTGAGTGATAAATAAAAAAAGCCAGGCGTATTATTTTGTAATATGGATATCATTTATTTACTTATATATATTAGTACACCAATAACAGAACTTGATAAAATATAAGAAAGTGGTGCTAATACTCTTAATTTTAGATCAATTGGATTAAACTCTCCTGATAGTTTGTCTCTTCTATAATCATAATATGAATAAATTGTCACAAAAGTAGCTAAGCCAGAAAATAAATATGAAATTAGAATGAAAGAGTCGAGAATAGTTAAGCTATTTAACTTTGGAATATCCGCATTAACAGCAAAGTTGTAGGCAATCAAAGCTAACAAGCATACTATGGAAACATTCAACTTCGCTTCTATCTCATTATTTCTAATCCAAAAAACACTAAAGGATAAGAAAACTAAGAAAATTACGGGTATCATAATCTTTAATACATAGTAATTAAAATTTCTCTTAAAACTAAATTCATAGGTAATGTTTGCATACTGATCACCATTTAAAAATGTAAAAGGTTCCTCGTAAATATCATGTGAACTCAAATTAAATTCATGTAATCCAGAAAGCTCGGATATTACTTTCTTATTCCACTCAAGCTGAGATATTGGATTTTCTCCATAGATGTCAGCAAATAACTGATCATAATTATCAATTAAATCATCTGTACCAAGAGAAGGATATTCAAAGTTTAAAAAAACTTGTATTTCATCAAAAGGAAATTTTTTGTAATAATTTTCATTAACTATTTCTATTTCTTTTTCTTGTTGATATTCAAACAACCAATAGCTTCCATCGTAATTTTGATCATTTGATACTTTATATACATATAAATAATTATATTTTGTCTTAATATCTTTATTTGATCTTAAATCAGGTAGATAAACATGAATTCTTTCAAAAATTTTCTTAATTTGATCATCGTTTGTAAATTCACATGACTCAGATGAAAGGTTTGGGTAGCGGTCATTAATATAAGACTCAAATGTTTCATTAGGATAGTAAAGAATTTGATTGTAGCCTATATTTGATTTTGATGATTGTTCAAAGATTTTCCATTTTTTGATAGCAACCTCAGTTGAAAGAACAAAACCTTTTTTTAAAGAGGTTTCTGAAATAATTGTATCTGGATCTAATAAAATATTACATAAGTCATTTGATTTTAGATTTACTGGAACCAGCAAAATGAACGATGTGATTAATATCGAAATATATTTATAAAAATTGCTCACAAAAACAGGTCATTTGATTTATAAGTCTTTAAATATACTATTTGTATTTTAAAATAGCCAAGAATTATCGCATCCTGACACCCAAGACTTAATCTCATCCCCAGAAGATTGATAATCTGGGAATATTTCTAATATTAATCTATTGTTGAATATTACTTCACTTTGAGAATTACAAATATCCTTTGTCTTATAAAGATCTGGAAAATAAATTTTATACCAACTATTGCTTCCTTGGCAGTTATCGCCTGCCAAGGTTGAAGACACGTAATAATTACACAAGAATGCTTTATATTCTTTCGCATAAGAATAGAAATTTAAAGAGATCATAAAAATTATTAGGGCAAATATTTTTTTCATGACTTAAAAGCTTGAAATAGTTGCGAACAAAAATATGACAGCTTTAATTAGCCTACTAAGAACACATAGATGCAATATAAAGGTGATAAATCCATGTGATTCATGCTTAATATTTGATTGATACAGACCAATACATGTGTAAATCATAAAGGCAGTCATCAAAGAAAATGATATTTGCTCTGGTATATAGTCCATAGACATTCCAAGTAAACCAGTGACTAAAATACTTAGGAAAACAAAAATCCCCCAGAAAGATGCCCCTAGACCTAATTCTCCTCTCCAGTAAGACAAGAAGAAATTATCAGCAGGTTTTTTCATAGATACATTATAAGTCATTTATACTCCCTCCTTCAATTGTTTCTCACAGAATTTGTCAATGTCAGCCATAAGATATCTGACTTTGCCATTGAATAGTCTCTTAAATTTAGGACCTTGTCCTGTCTTCCTCCAATACCTTAACGTGTGATATGGTATGTCTAAATAACTAGCAAGGCTTTTTTCATTTAAATGTGTGTTTATTTTTTTAGTTTTCATTATTTTCTCCTTATTTAATATATTTAGTTATGTAATGAAAAATTTTTAGTGAAATTTTAAATTTTTATTTTCACTAATGTATAGTGATTATTTCTTTTTCTAATTGGTGAATATATAAATCAAATTCGTCTAATACTTCATCAAAAAGATTTTGAACAT
>CACMWX010000042.1 GCA_902617515.1 uncultured Alphaproteobacteria bacterium | reverse complement strand
AGGCTGCTCTATAGAAGCAAATGATTTTAACAATTCAATAAATATTTTTAATAAAAATAATTCAATTGTTGTGGGCATATCTAAAGATACAATTGAAAGTCATAAAAAATTTAAAGAAAAAAATAAATTAAAATTTGAATTATTGTCTGATGAAAAAACTATTGTTCTAAAAAAATATAATGCCTGGGGATTAAAAAAATTTTTAGGAAAAGAATATTATGGGATAATTAGAACTACGGTATTAATAAACGAAAAAGGAAAAATTCTAAAAACTTGGAGTAATGTCAGAGTAAAAAATCATGTTCAAAATGTAATTAATGAACTATCAAATTTTAAATGAGAAAAAAACTTACTCACAAATTATAAACAGAAAAATTTATTTTCTTAGTTTTTGATATTGCGATAAAAAATAAAGTATTTTATATTTAAAAATGTAGAGGGTAGGAAACTTCCCAAAACAAAGAAAAGGACCAAAGTAGTAGAGGCTACGAAGAGGGAAACCAAAGCGGAGTCGAGACAACGGAGGTCCTTTTCTGTTTGTACCACACTTTATTTTTGCAAAATAATTAAGGCTAATTACGTTATTTAATGTCTCTAAAGATCTTGGTTAGTTGGTAGTATCACTAGATCCCTAACATTAGATCCTCTAGCTCTAGATAATGCAAAATCGAAACAAGATACAACTTCTTTTACATCTAAGGCACTTCCTTTTTTTATCATTTTGTTAATGTATTTCTTATCTTTCACTAAATCTAAGTCCCACAACTCGGTCATTATCATACCTGGTGCTATTGAGATTACCCTAATGTTGTATTTAGAAACTTGAGTTCTTAGACCGTGCGCAAATGACTGTATGGCGTGTTTAGAGGCACTATAAATTGGTTCCCAATGTATTGCCTGGTGACCAGAAATTGAACTTGTAATTGCAATATCCCCAAATTTATTTTTTTTCATATAAGGCAGAACTAAATGAATTAATCTAAATACACTTGTGACATTAACACTAATTACACGATCCCATCTTTCAGGATTACCAGAGATTATTTTGTCTGGTTCATATAATCCAGCATTAGCGATTAAAATATCTATTTTTTTAAATTTAGCTATTGAGTCGGCAACAACTTTTTTTATATCTTTAGGTTTTGTTAAATCAGCACAAAGAAACAATGTATTTTTCCGGTATTTTTTTGACTGCTTATCTACTTTTTCTTTTGAGCCACCAACAAGTACTAATTTATAATTTTTTTTATAGTAATGCTCTGCCAGAGCCTTACCGACACCTGAAGTTGCACCAGTTATAAGTATTACTTTATCTTGTTTCATTTTTTAATATCCTAATTTGACCATATTTATTAAACATGGTGCCGCCGAGAAGAATTGAACTTCCGACCCCACCCTTACCAAGGGTGTGCTCTACCACTGAGCTACGGCGGCATAGTTAAACATTATATTTATATAACTTTTTTACAGTTAACAATTTTAAAATAATTATATTAGATTTTATGTTAGTATATCTATTTTAATTTTATAAATAAATTACTTAAATAAATTTATATGAAAAAAATATTTTTATTCACACTTTCTTTTCTTATTTGTGGTGTTATCTATGCCGATAATACTTATGAAATAAAAACTTTTGAGGACGAAACTATTTTAGTTTTAAAATTTAATGTGCCTGACAAAAAGTTTCCAAATAAAGATTATGTACTAGCACAAATACACTTTCCTAAGTTACTTAATAATACTAAATTTCCATTAATAATTCACCAACATGGCAGTGCACGAGATGGTTTAGAATTTGAAGCATGGGGTGGAACAACTGATGAATGGGGTAAAAGAATAGTCGAAGCAGGTTTAGATCGTGGTTATGCTGTTGCAGTAATAGATGCTTTTTTTGACAGGGGTATAAAACCAGGAGATAAATTAAAATTTCCTCAAGCAGTAAATATTGCTTTAAAGCTTGGTAAAATTTTATCAGATAGTGAAAAAATTGATAAAACGAAAATTTTTTATACTGGTTTTAGTTATGGCGCTGAACAAGTTTTAAATTTACAAGGAGGCAGGTACTCAAATCAGGGTATATTTAGAGCAGTGGTAGCTGCTGAACCAGGATGTAATGTTAAATTTGCACCAGCTTTATCTAATTTTTCAACTTTAATAATTAAAGGAAGCACAAGTCATTATTACCCTATAGCATGTAAATCATATTTTGAGGTTATAAATAAAATAAATGATGTCGAATACATCTTAATACCTGATGCTGATCATTATTTTAGCTTAAATAGTAAAATTGGAAAAGGTAAGGCTTTTAATGGTTGCTCAAATAATATTATCCTTATTTATCCTAGCGGTGAATGGAAGCATTTAGATGGCACATTAACAAATCAAAAAGAAGCGAGGGAAAAATGTATGACAAATGAAGCGGGAGG
>CACMWX010000041.1 GCA_902617515.1 uncultured Alphaproteobacteria bacterium | reverse complement strand
GGCAAATGACTCAGTTCAAAAACTTAGAAATACATTCTGTCCCAGTGCAACATTGGAGTAAAAGAACATTTAACGATACTAATAAAACACTTTGGTGTGGTTGGGTTGTTAAATCAAATAATTTTAAGTATTTTTTTGTAGGCGACACTGGATATTCAAAAGATTTTAAGAATATTCAAAAAAAATTTGGATCGTTTGACTTATCAACAATACCCATAGGGGCATATGCTCCAAGGTGGTTTATGAAAGACTCACATTGTAATGTTGAAGAAGCAATTCAAATTCACAAAGATGTTAAATCTAAAAAATCTATAGCTATGCATTGGGGAACATTTCAATTAACAGATGAACCGATGGATGAACCTATAAAATTACTTAAAGATTTAACTAAACAGTTTAAGTTAAATAAAGATGAATTTTCTTATATGACTCACGGTCAAACAAGAAAAATTTAAGTAAAATAATTATAGGCCTGATATGACAGCGTAATTACAATTACTATTAATGCCCATATACTTAAATTACTCAAAAACTGTTTAAGGGATGAGTTTGTATCCAAAAAACGAGGTCCCACTAAAATCAGTAGACATATAAAATAGATAATAGGCATTATGATTTCAGCAGACATTATTGATCTTTTTTTAGTTTATCTAAACTAATCTCCTCAGAAAATTGTTCATTTAACTTTTCAGCATTATTTCTGGTTTTTATCATATCATCTTTTTTTTCGTTCTGATTTACAACTACATCAACCAAAATTGCTATCAGAAGATTTAACATTGTAATAGCACAGACAATTATAAAACTAAAAAAATAAATCCATGCCCACCAATAAATATCTTGAAGAGGCAACATTACCTGTTCCCAAGATGATAATGTTAAAACTTGAAATAAAGTAATCATTGAAACCCCCACATCAGACCATCTCTCGGGTATGCTATTTGAAAAGACTATTGCTCCAATAGTTGCATAAATATAGAGAATTATGAAAAGTAGCAAACTTACATAAAACACTCTTTTTAACGATCCAATCAATGACTCAATGATTAATTTTAACTCAGGAATAATAGATATAACTCTTAAAACTCTAAACACTCTCAATAATCTCAAAAGAAGAAAACTGGAGTTATTAGGTATTGGTATCAATGATACCAAAACAATAAAAGTGTCAAAAATATTTTCTAGGTTCACCAATAAAACGAATTGAAATTTCTATTACAAAAAAAATAGTTATCAAATAATCGAGATATTTAATGAGCTCTCTTGAGAACTCTCCTAAATTGTAAGTATTTAAACCGATAGTAAATGCATTAAATATAATGATAAATAAAACTGAGTATTGAAATAACTTGCTTTCTCGTATTTTAAAAAAGGTTTGTTTCATTTATTTCAAAAAGTTTATAGGTAATTTAACAACAGAATGATTGTGAAATTTTATATCATTTTTATCATACATAAATAATTCGTATTTTTCGATTGTTTGAGAAGTTAAATTATTACATTTAGGTTTATCTAGTAACTTTTCACATTTTGACTCTGCATTTACACCATCAAAATAAACGATACGCTGTGGAATTATTTCAGTATTAAATGCTTTTTTATAACGTGATATGGCAGAGGCGTACAGTCCATATCTAAGATTTAGCTCCTCACCCTTAGATGTATTACTAGTTCCTTTAAAATCTATTTTTAAAATCCCATCAATCCATACCTTCATGAAACCTTTATCCTCATCTGGATGCCAATTTGTGTTAAAAATTATTTCTGTCCATTGGCCTAAAAGTACATCATTGCTTTTTAAAATTATGTGGGAGTCCTCAAAAGAGTCTTTATTCCTGTTAAAAGTTAATCCTGCATGAGTGTGTTGAAACATGACTAAAACTTTAGATGGGTTATGTCTTTTCCATTGGATTAACGACATTTTTGCAGGGGCAATAGAATTGTAATCTTTTGGAAGAAAAATATTAAACTTATACCACTTCTCTTTTTTCCACTTTTCGTGGCTGTAATATATTTCAGACCTCTCTCTATCTGTATCACAGTCACTTGATTTAGGTTCTTCTCCGCACTCTCCATTATTAACTTCAAACTTTAAGGATTTATCTCCAATAATTGAATTGCCGCTAACTGATATAGGATTTTTTGCATTTGGAGAGATTAATGGATGAAGTTCTTCAGGGATTATTTCTCCAAAACCATCTTGTTTTAAAGCTTTTTTAATTTCACTAAAACTTGAGGCAAGCACTAAACTTGGCAAAAATATAAATAAAGTTAAGAATGTCTTCATAGTTTTGCCCGTATTGAGTCCCTAAGAACATTGTATTAAATTTTATTATTAATAAAAAGAGTATATAGATCAAGCTATTGGTTCTGTGGTGAAACGGATATCACACTTGACTACGGATATCCTACGTCTCTTTAATTCATTTATTATCAATACTATTCTTTGAGCTTTAACAACATTTTATCTATGTTGCCCGTAATAAGCCCGTAATGAAAATATAGCTAAAAATTTAGTTTTAAGGAGAGGTTGTAAATTTTATACCCTCTGCACCAATGCCCACTATCAGCGCTTTGAGTGTTATTTCACCTAAATTTTTTCCGTAATGAGCACTTTTACTATCCTCTATATATGCTTTACCAGGTTTGTAAATAGTAACTGTTCCGTCTTCCCAAGTATATGTCATCTCTCCTTCCATAATGTAAATATAAACAGGGTAAGAATGAACATGGTTTGGAGTTACACCACCAGGAGGCACCTCAACTATAAATGACACTATTTC
>CACMWX010000040.1 GCA_902617515.1 uncultured Alphaproteobacteria bacterium | reverse complement strand
TAGATGATGCCTCTAAAAAAGCACCTTGAAAATAAAATTAAAATAGATTAACAACTTACCATGTCTCAAATACAGTACTTACAAATAGTAATATTCGCTGCAATAGCAGCGATTGCTTTCGGAATATTCACAACTAATAAAATTCTAAGTTTACCTAAAGGCACAAAGAGAATGACAACAATTGCTAGTGCCATTCAAGAAGGTGCTAAAGCTTATCTAAATCGTCAATACACAACCATAGCAATTGTGGGTGTTGTAATATTTTTTGCATTTTTTTTAATTCCATTTAAACACATTTATGATGTACCTGTTGGCTTTTTGATTGGTGCAGTTTTGTCAGGTCTCGCTGGATATATCGGCATGAATGTTTCTGTAAGAGCAAATGTTATTACAGCTCAAGCAGCAAGTTCTTCATTAAAAAAAGGTCTTTACGTTGCTTTCAATGCTGGTGCAGTTACAGGATTGTTGGTTGTCGGTCTGGCTTTAGCAGGTATTGCAGGATATTTTATGATACTATTTTTTGGATTTGAAAGAACAGGAAGAGAACTTATAGAGCCTTTAGTTGCTCTTGGTTTTGGATCTTCATTAATTTCCATATTTGCGAGGTTGGGTGGTGGAATTTTTACAAAAGGAGCAGACGTCGGAGCTGATCTAGTTGGAAAAGTTGAAAAAAATATTCCAGAAGACGACCCAAGAAATCCAGCTGTCATTGCAGATAACGTAGGTGATAACGTTGGAGACTGCGCAGGTATGGCAGCAGATTTATTTGAAACTTATGTTGTTTCAATTGTTGCTACTATGGTTCTAGCTATTATTTTTCAAGGAACAGTTAGTGAGCTAACTATTTACCCTCTATTAATCGCAGGCTCTAGTATTTTAGCATCTATTATTGGATCACAGTTTGTATCAATATCCACTCCAAAATCCTCAATTATGGGAGCATTATACAAAGGGTTTTTCATGACATTATTTATTTCTGTAATTTTATTTGCTCTTATCACTCAATATTCTATTGGCTTTGATCAATTTTTCCAATTAGGTAATAAGTGGTATAACGGAATGGATTTATTTCTTTGTGCAGTTTACGGGTTAGTGATTACTTTAGCACTTGTTTTTATTACAGAATATTACACTAGCACTGAGTATAGACCTGTAAAAAGTGTTGCAGAAGCTTCACAAACTGGTCATGCAACTAATATTATTCAGGGCCTAGCTATGGGAATGGAATCAACAGCTATACCTGTCTTAATTATATGCGCAGGAATAGGTCTAACTTTTTCAACTGCTGGACTTTTTGGTATAGCAATCGCAGTTACATCAATGTTGGCTCTTGCTGGAATGGTGGTTGCTTTAGACGCATATGGACCTGTAACGGATAACGCAGGTGGTATTGCTGAAATGTCAGGTTTAAATAAAAGGGTCAGAGAAAGAACAGATGCTTTAGATGCTGTTGGGAATACTACAAAAGCCGTTACAAAAG
This sequence comes from uncultured Alphaproteobacteria bacterium, assembly GCA_902617515.1. Classification (GTDB taxonomy): domain Bacteria; phylum Pseudomonadota; class Alphaproteobacteria; order HIMB59; family HIMB59; genus HIMB59. The sequence continues at coordinate 1,584 of CACMWX010000040.1, read as the reverse complement.
GTTACGCTATTGGGTCTGCTGGATTGGGCGCATTAGTTTTATTTGCTGCTTACACCGAAGACCTAAAATTCTTTAACCAAGAAACTGGAAACAATGCTTTTAATGTATCTTTTGATTTATCAGAACCGTACGTAATAATTGGATTACTACTAGGTGGATTATTACCTTTTTTGTTTAGTGCTCTAAGTATGACTGCAGTAGGAAGAGCAGCAGGTTCAGTTGTTTTAGAGGTTAGACAACAGTTTAAAGAAAAAAAAGGGATAATGTCTGGAAAAGAAAAACCTGACTACGGCAAGTGTGTTGATATACTTACAAAAGCAGCCATTAAAGAGATGATTATCCCATCTCTATTGCCCGTACTCTCGCCAGTTATTATTTTCTTTGGAGTTTATTCTCTTACAGGCAGTGTCAATACTGCCTTTCAAGCACTTGGAGCCCTTCTAATAGGAGTTATAATCACTGGTTTTTTTGTAGCTATATCGATGACTGCTGGTGGTGGTGCATGGGATAATGCAAAAAAATATATTGAAGATGGCAATCTAGGAGGAAAGGGTAGTGAAACTCATAAGGCGTCTGTTACTGGAGATACTGTAGGCGATCCTTATAAAGATACGGCTGGTCCTGCTGTTAACCCAATGATAAAAATTACGAATATAGTATCAATCCTCTTGCTATCGATAGTTGTGCATTTAAATATTATCTAGTTTAAGATAATTTCTTCAACGGACCTTAAAATACTATCTTCAAATTTAAATTTTAAGGTCTTACTGTAGACTATTTGTTTAAAAGCAGCAATTCCTGTTTTTTTGTCCGTTCTATAAATCCACAAATTATCTGAGTCTTCTTTTATTAAAGGAGGTCCAATAATTGTTATCACATCTTCTTTTGAGTAATTAATTATTTGATAATTTTCCTTAATTTCATCAAGACTATTTTCTGAAATACCAGAAAAATACACATCTTTAGAACAAGAAGATAAAATTATTGAGCCTAATAAGGCCATCAGAATAAGAGGTATTTTAAAAATATTCACAATAAAAACAAATAAGGTATAAGTTTCCTTAAAGCAATAATAAACATTTATGAGTAAGTATATAATTAATCTTGACCTTCATGGAGGAGACTTTGCCCCACAATCAGTTTTAGAGGGGGCATTAATAGCTCAAACCAAAAATTCCTCTATAAAATTCAATTTACATTCCGATATAAATATTTATGAGAAGTTTAAATCTTCATTTTCGAAGCTATTTAATAACTCTATATGGACTCAATCTGAAAATTTTATTTCTCCAGATATGAAACCAAGTGACGCTTTAAAAAAGGATAATCGAAATAGTTCTATGTCACATGCTATTTTAAATTTAAAAGAAAATAAAAATCAAATAACTATTTCTGCAGGAAATACTGGCGCTATGGTGGCTTACTCTACTGTATATCTTAGGACCATTGAAAATATAACAAGACCTGCAATTGCCTCATTTTTTCCGTCAGAGAAACATCCGGTATGTTTTTTAGATTTAGGTGCAAATGCAGAGTGTAACTCAGAAAATCTTTTAGATTTTGCTGTTATGGGCAGTACTTATT
>CACMWX010000039.1 GCA_902617515.1 uncultured Alphaproteobacteria bacterium | reverse complement strand
AATTCTTTTTTTTCCAATGATAGTGGAGCATTGATGTAAGTTTAGGGGCTACATTAGCTGTAACTGATATACAGCCATGACCGCCTTGAGCTAAAAAACCAGCAATGGTTCCATCTTCACCAGACAAATAATTAAAATCTTTTTTCATAAAAGTTCTCATAACCAAAGGTCTTGACATATCATTGGAAGCGTCTTTAATACCGACAATGTTTGATACTTTATTTAGTTCCTTAAAGCTATCAAAAGACAAGTCTACAATTGATCTTCCTGGTATATTGTAAATTAGTTGTTTTAAAGGTGAAACTTTTGCAATTTTTTTGAAATGGTTAATCAAACCTAATTGATTAGGTTTATTATAATATGGTGTAACAACTAATCCGTACTTTGCTCCTGCTTTATAGGCGTGTTTGGTAAATTCAATTGCCTCTTTAGTGGAATTAGATCCTGTGCCGGCAATAACAGGTATTTTTTTTGAAGCAACTTTTATTGCAAACTCAACTAACTTCATATGCTCATCATGTGATAAAGTTGGTGACTCTCCTGTGGTTCCGCAAACTGTTACCCCAGATATTCCACTCTTAATTTGCCAATTTAATATTTTTTCAAAACTGTCATAGTCAACATCACCGTTTGAAAAGGGAGTTATTATTGCTGGTATAGATCCTGTGAGCATTATTATTTTTTACTATTTTTATATCAAATATATATGTTTTTTTTATGGCGGAGAGAGAGGGATTCGAACCCTCGGTACAACTTGCGTCGTACGGCGGTTTAGCAAACCGCTGGTTTCAGCCACTCACCCACCTCTCCACAGGCTTATTTATAGCCGAAATATAGTCGAATAAAAAGAATTGTCATTCTTATTCTTAATATTAATAAAAAAAGTATATGCGGTTACTTTTTAAGTCTTTCGAGAAGGATTTTATTTATTAATTTAGGATTACCTTTACCTTTTGTAGCTTTTAGACATTTACCGACAAAATATCCTAAAACTCTATCAGAACCACCTTGAAATTTTAAAATGTTCTCCTCTTCTCCAACTAAAGCTTCATCAATTATTTTTTCCAATTCTCCAGAGTCAGAAACTTGTTCAAGTCCTAATTCCATAACAAGTTCAGATGGCTTACCTTCACTATTTAAAACTTTCGGTAAAATTTCTTTACCAGCTTTATTTGAAATTACATCATCAGAAATTAATCTCAAAAGATCAGTAATATCTTTTGTTTTATCATTTAGACTATTTACTTCTAAATTATTTTCTTTGACAAATGCAAATATATCTCCAACTAGCCAGGCTGCTATAAATTTTGGTTTTACAGTTGACTCAGAAATCATTTTTTCAAATAAATTTGCGTTTTGTTTTTCAGCAATTATGATTTTAGCTATGTCTTTATCTAAACTATAATTATCTAAGTATTTATTTAACTTATCTTGGGGAAGCTCTCCTACTAAGGGTTTTATTTTATCTATTTGCTCTTGGCTTAAATTTACAGGTAATAAATCGGGATCAGGAAAATAACGATAATCATGTGAGAATTCCTTACTTCTCATTGCTCTTGTTTCCCCGGTGCTTGTATCAAACAGCATGGTATTCTGTTCAATTTCTCCACCACCATCAATTATATTAATTTGTCTTTGAAATTCATATTCAATAGCTTGTTTTATGAATTTAAATGAATTTAAATTTTTTATTTCACATCTAGTGCCAAGTTCTTGGCCCTTTTTGCGAACAGATAAATTTACATCAGCTCTTAAAGAACCTTCCTGCATATTTCCATCACACACATCTATGTACATAAGTAATTGTCTTAAAGAAGATATGTAGTTTATTACCTCATCTGCAGATGATAAATCAGGATAAGAAACTATTTCTAATAACGGTGTACCTACTCTATTAAGATCAATAAAGCTATATTTTGGATCAATATCATGAATACTCTTGCCAGCATCTTGTTCTAAATGGGCTCTCTCAATTCTAATTTTTTTTTGATTATCACCACTTTCAATATTTATGTAACCCTCGCTAAGAATGGGGAATTCAAATTGACTAATTTGGTAACCTTGAGGTAAATCAGGATAGAAGTAATTTTTTCTTTCGAACACAGAATGCTTGTTAATCTTAAAATTTAATGCGTATCCTGTTTTTATTGCCATTTCAATACAACCAAAGTTCATAACTGGAAGCATTCCAGGCATTCCTGAGTCAATAAAATTTACATTCTCATTTGGCTCAGATCCAAATTGATTTGGTGAGGAGGAAAATAATTTAGATGAAGTTTTAAGTTGGGCGTGTACTTCAAGACCTATGACCATTTCCCAATTATTACTCATTGAAACTTAATTCCTTTTCTGCAAGCGCTGCTAACTGTAAAAGTGATTTTTCTTCAAAATAATTTCCAATAAATTGAACTCCCAAAGGTAGACCATTTTTACTTAAACCAGATGGAATAGATATGCCAGGAAGACCAGCAAGACTTGTGGGAACAGTATAAATATCATTTTTATACATAGATATAGGATCAAGTTTATCACCAATTTTAAAAGCCTCATTTGGTGTTGTGGGTGTTAATATAAAGTCAACTTCTTTTAAAATTCTTTGAAAATCATTTTTAATCAATCTTCTAACTTTTTGAGCTTGTCTGTAGTAAGCATCGTAATAACCAGCTGACAATACATAAGCGCCTATAAGTATTCTTCTGGTCACTTCATCACCAAATCCCTTTGTTCTGGAATTTAGATAAATATCATCAAGACTTTCACCGTCTTCTCTAACTCCGTAGCGTATTCCATCATATCTTGCTAAATTTGACGAAGCTTCAGCTGGTGCTAAAATATAATAAGTTGAAAGTGCGTATTCAGTAGTCTTAAATTTTACATCAACAAATTCTATGCCATGTTTGGAGAGTGCTTTTTTCGTATTATCAATTTGATTTAAAATGTCGTCACTGACATCTTCAAGATAATCAGAGGGAATTCCAATTTTAATTTTTTTTTCAAAGCTGTTGTTGATATCAACTAAATAATCCTCTCTTTGATGATTTGAGCTAGTAGAGTCATTAAAATCATGTTTGTTTATTGAATTTAAAACATAAGCCGCATCCTCTACACAGTTTGTCAAAGGTCCTGCTTGATCTAAACTAGAGGCAAAAGCTACAATTCCCCATCTTGAACATGAGCCAAACGTGGGCTTTAAACCAACTATTCCACATAAGCTTGCTGGCTGTCTGATTGAGCCACC
>CACMWX010000038.1 GCA_902617515.1 uncultured Alphaproteobacteria bacterium | reverse complement strand
AAGAGCTAGCATCATTGCGCTCATACCAGAGGCAGTAGCTAAAGCAGCAGAGCCACCCTCTAAAGCTGCAACTCTTTCTTCAAGAACAGATATAGTTGGGTTGGATATTCTACTATAGATATGTCCGCCCTCCTCTAAATTAAATAAAGCAGCCGCGTGATCTGCATCTTGGAATAAATATGATGTTGTTTGATATATTGGAACGGCACGGGAGCCAAAATTTTTATCTGGCTGATGCCCACTATGTAAAGTTTTAGTGTTAAATTTATATGTTTTTGGATCGGTCATATGAAAATATAACATAGATTTTTTAATGAAAGTAATAGAAAAAAAGTCTCAGTTTAGAGGTTTATGTATAAAATACATAATCTCTAATTAATAATTTGTAATCCACATGGTTTGATAGGCCTTTAGAGTAATAGTTGATTTAATATCAATAATTATCTCATTAGAAATTAAATCCCACCATTCATTTGATGCTATTAAATTTAATTCTGACAAATCTAAATATTGGAACACATTAGTTACATTACTTACACAAAATATCGACTGTCTTTTATCGTGACTCTGTCTCCAAAAACCAAAAAAGTTCTTGCCTAAATTAAATGTAAATTGTGTAGCATTTGGATGAAATGCAGATTGGTTTTTTCTAATTTCAATTAATTTTGATAGTTGATTATATATTTTTGAATTAAAAGTATCAGTATTTGCAAGTAATCCATCAATTTCATCATACTTCCAAGATCTTCTATTTATAGATCGATTACTTTTTGTTTGCTCTAGCTTTTCATAGTCATTTGTTGAGCCCAAAATACTATGTATGTAAAATGCTGGTATTCCCTCGAGTCCTAGCATTATTGCATGGCAACAAATAAATCTTTCAATTTGCAAATGATCACTTCCTTGAAATGTTCCTTTCATAGCATCTATAAGTGAGATATTTATTTCATAAACAGTCTCGGTGTTATCTGTTTTTTTTCTTTTTGTAGTTTTTGCTCCAAAATCGGTCATGATATCGACTAAGTTATTTCTCTCTTTTTCTGTTAAAATTCCCTCTGTAGGTCTCAGACCAATACCATCATGAGAGGCTATGAAATTGAAATAAGATGTATGATCTTTTGCAGGAGGCATACCCATTGACCATTTACGAAGAGCCGTGCTATCTCCCATCACTAAGGTCCATAATAGCAATGGTGGTAGAGCAAAGTTGTATACAGCATTTGCTTCATCGTTTTCTCCAAAATAACTAAGATTTTCTAAATTGGGTAAGTTTGTTTCAGTTATAAGTAAAGTATTTTTACTGAATGCATTCAGAAGTGTTCTCATTAATTTTACAACTTCATGAGTCTGCGGTAAATTTAAACAGTTGGTGTCGTGTTCTTTCCAAAGGAAAGCAATGGCATCTAATCTAAACACTCTAACACCATTTTTAAGATATAAATGAATTAACTTAATGAAAAAAAATAAAACCTCAGGATTTTTAAAATTAAAGTCAACTTGATCGTGGCTGAAAGTACACCATAAATAATAAATTTCTTTGTTTATTTCAAATTCTCTAAAAAGATCTGAGCTTCTAGGACGAACAACTTGGTCATAACCTTGTTTGTTTTTAAGTTTTATAAAAAAATTTTGTGTATCAGCTTTATTCTCAATAAAAGATTTAAAATATTTACTTTCAATAGATGCATGATTAATAACAATATCACTCATTATCCTAAAATTTTTTGATAGCGATTTAATATCTTTCCAATCTCCTAAATCAGACCTTACTTCTTCATAATCAGTTATAGAAAATCCATCATCTGAACTGTAAGGAAAAAAAGGCAGAATGTGCAAATTGTTGAATTGTTTTTTACAATACTTATCTAAGAACTTACTTAGAGTTTTTAATTGATTATTTTTTTCTTCATATATTGAGTCACCATAAGTAATTAAGAAAACATCTTTTTGAGACCAATTAGGTTCAGAAATACCTAGGTCTTTATTTTGAAATAAATCAAGAACTCTATTAATTAGTTTTAAAATTTCATTTTGATCTAATATATCCTTGTAAATTATTTGAAAATGTATGTTTAGATTATTTTTTAATTCTTCTTGCACTTTAGGTGTTATCTTCCATGACGGCATCATTAAAAGATTTTAAAATAGATGGGTCAGCACTATCAACTCTTCTCCACGTTGGTATATTTGGATTTTCACTTGGTGAGTCTAGAAATATTTTTCCTGCTTCAATAATATTTTGTGCAAAGAGCTCAACCATTTCCTCTTCTTTGTGGACATCAAAGTTTAATCCATTCATCTCAGCATCTGTTTTATAAATCTGAACCATATCAAGGGCTAATCTATAATATGTTGCTTTAAGTGTTCTAAACTTCTCATTAGAAAATACATGACCTTGTGTAGCTAATTTTCTAAATAAAGCTTTAGAAATATCTATAGTCATTTTAGATAAACCCTTTTGACGATTATTTTTAGAAACCTCTTGGTGTTTATGTTCATAGGTATCTGCTATATCAACTTGACAAATTTTATTATTTGCAAAGTTCCTGTACATTTCAGAGAGTATTCCTATTTCAAGGCCCCAATCATGTGGAATTCTTATGTCATTCAATAAATTATATTTAAATGAAAATTCACCAGCCAGAGGATATTTAAATATATCTAAGAAATTTAAATATTCATTAAATCCAACCATTTTCTGTAAGGATTTAACTAAAGGCGTAACTAATAACCTTGTCACTCTTCCATTCATAGATTTTTGAGCAACCCTAGGATAAAAGCCCTTACAAAAATCAAATGAAAATTTTGGATTTGCAACGGGGTAAAATAGTTTTGCTACTAAATTTTTATCATAGGTGACTATATCACAATCGTGCATTGCAACAGATCCCGACTCTTTAAGAGAAATTACAAATCCCATACAGTACCAAATATTTCTTCCTTTCCCCTTTTCAGCAGGAGCAAGATCCATTTTAGATAAATGTTGATCTATTTTTTTTAATTTAGGTCCATCGTTCCAAAGAATATATTTTTTTTGAGGCAGCACTGAAAAAAATTTTTTAGCTTTTAAAAATTCTTGTTTGTTGGCTTGATCTAAACCAATAACAATATTTTTAATATATTTAACTTTTTTTAAAGTATTCACAATATAGGTTAATGCTGGCTTTTCTAATTCTGAATACAAAGAAGGAAGAATTAAAGTCATGGGTGAGACTTTTGAAAAATCTAAAAGTTCTTTTTCTATCTCCTCTATGGGTTTCGAATTAAAATTATGAAGAGTAGCTATTACGCCATTTTGATGAAAGTCAGGCATGGTTAAAAAATCTTATTATCTAATGTTTTATTTAACTTATACAGAACTTGACTCCAACCGTCAGGTGCTAACTTTGATGATTTAAAAATATTTTTTTTATTAGAGCGCAATTTTGGATATAAACCGGAAGAATTTTTAATTAGGCAGGAGTATTTACAAGAATTTAACATGTCAATATCATTTCTACTATCACCCAAAGCAATAGTATTCCTCGAGTATTTATCATGAAATTGAACATAATAAACATGAGATATTAGCTTTTTAGCTATTCTTTTGTTGCATATAGAAGAAATTTGCATGAACCTACTACCTTTTATAAAAATTCCATCTTTTTC
>CACMWX010000037.1 GCA_902617515.1 uncultured Alphaproteobacteria bacterium | reverse complement strand
TGTCGATTATACAAAGAAATTAATTACAAACTGGTTTAACAAAAATATTAAAACCGATGGCCTAGAGGGAGATCTAAATGTTAATGTTAGTTCTATTGAAATCAAAAAAATTAGAGAAGAAAATTTTTATAGATTTGAAATAAAACTAAATATTGAATTTACTGAAAGAAACAAAATTCTTAATAAAATTAAAACTTATACAGTTAATTCAATAGAATTTGGTGATATAAAAGGAAGTTTCTCTATAAGCGATATTGAAAATTTAAATAAAAATATAATTTTAAAATGTTTAAAAAATATTAACCAAAAAATTATAAGTTTGTAATTAATCTTTCCAAAAAGATGGAATTAGTAGAACCAAAATAGTTAACAGCTCAAGTCTGCCTAAAAACATTGTAATAATTAATACTAATTTGGAATAATTATCTAATATTGCATAATTTCCGTTTGGCCCAATTATACTACCTAAACCAGGTCCTACATTTGAAATAGCAGATGCTGAAGCTGATATACAGGTCAAAAAATCAAGGCCACTGAAAGAGAGTAATAAGGCTGATAAAAAAAAAGTCAAAATATATAAAAAGAAAAAGCTCATAACTGACTCATAAGTTGTTTCACTTATTATTTTTCCATTAAATCTACTTGAGCTAATAGAGTGAGGTTTTAACATTTTCTTTAAATGTTTATTTATATAACTAAAAAGTATTTGAAATCTGAACACTTTTAACCCACCAGTAGTTGAGCCAGCACAACCACCAATAAACATTAATATTAAAAATAATACTGAGGCATAATTTCCCCAATATTCAAAATTTTCACTTGTATACCCTGTTCCAGATATAATCGATATTGTATTAAATGAAACTACTATAAATTTACTGAAGTAATTTCCATCAACATATGTGTTAGCTAAGAAAAATATAATAGTAATGGCAATAATCAATACTAGAAAAAAAACTCTTATTTGATGATCTTTAAATACAGGAAATAAATTCTTTTTTGAAGTTTGTATAAGCACCAAAAAAGGTAGGCTTCCTAATATCATAAAAACTATTGCTATTAATAGAATTTTATCACTATCAAAATAAGCAAAAGAGTCATTGTGTGATGAGAACCCCCCAGTAGAAATTGTTGTAAAACTATGGGTTATTGCATCAAAGAAATTCATGCCAAAAATGTAGTATAAAAATATTAGTACAATCGTTAATGTTAAATAAATAATGAAAATTTTTTTTATAACTGATGATATCTTAGGCAAGGATTTATCGTATGGGTCATCTCCCTCTAAATGAAAAAGTTGCATTCCACCAACTCTAAGAAAAGGTAATATAATCAAAGCTATTACGACTATTCCTATACCACCTAACCATTGTAGAAAAGACCTCCATATTAAAATTCCCTTCGGAAGGGAGTCAATATTATTTAAAATGGTTGCACCAGTCGTTGTTATTCCGCTCATAGACTCAAATAATGCATCTACTATTCCTAAATTTACCTCAGTATATAAAAAAGGTATCGCACATAAAAAAGTCAGTAAAATCCATGACATAACAGTTATTATAAATGCTTCTTTTAGTGATATCTTTAAGTCAACATTCCTATTTGTAATTACAAGTGACCCTCCAACAATTAAATAAAGTAGTATTGGAACTGCGTATGATTGCCATGACTCAGTCTCGTATATCACTTCAAATATTAAGGGTATAAATAAAAAAAAACCAACTGCACAAATAACTGTTCCACTTACCAGTGCAATAGGTTTAAAATTTAGCATTCTTACGTTGATTAATTAACGTTTTTTTTATTGTAAGGACTGTCTAATGAGAAGGCAGGAATGTCTATCTTTAGATTTTCACCACTATCTTGAGAAACTAAATAAAAGCCTTGCATAATACCATTATTGGTCTTTAAGGGAGTACCACTTGTATATTCAAATGTCTCACCTGGTTTAATAGTTGGAAATTCTCCCACTACTCCTTCACCTTGTACATTAATCACTTTACCATTCGCATCAATGATTAGCCAATTTCTATGATTTAGTTTTATAGATGAACTTCCTGAATTTGTTATATTAACTTGGTATGCCCAAACAAAATGGCTTTCTTGTGGGGATGACTGATCATCTAAAAAATAGGGAGTAACTGTTACTGTTACACCATTAGTTGTTTTAGAGTACATGAGACTAATATACCCCATAAATGACTTATAGAAAATTAAATTGATAAATTAAAATAAACCTTGAATTAATCCTTTTTCATCTAACATTATAGAGTTGGCACTTGGGACTTTAGGCAAACCTGGCATTGTCATAATTTGACCTGTTATAACTACTATAAAGCCTGCTCCTGCTGACAGCCTTACTTCTCTAACTGGGACGGTAAAGCCAGTTGGAGCGCCTCTTAAAGAGGGGTTAGTTGAAAAACTATATTGTGTTTTAGCAATACAAATAGGAAGTTTCCCATAACCATTTTCTTCAAAACCTTTCAATTGATCGCTTACAGATTTATCTATAACAATATCATCGGCTCTATATATTTTCTTGGCCACAGAACGAATTTTCTCTTCTAACGATATATTGTCCTCATACATAAACTTAAATTTTGATGGATCACTTGAGTCACTAATTTTTACCACTTCCTCAGCCAACTCTAAAGTACCATCACCACCATTTGCCCAATGCGAACATAGAATTGCTTTTACTCCTAATTTTTCACAACCATGAGAGATAACTTTACCCTCAGCTTCTGTATCAAGTGTGAAGCTATTAATAGCTACAATTGGTTGAAGTCCAAAAGATTGAATATTTTCAATATGGCGTTGTAAATTCTCAAAACCTTTTTCGACTGCAGCAACATTTTCATTATTTAGATCTGCTTTTTCTACACCTCCATGTGATTTCAATGCTCTAACAGTTGCTACGATAACGACTACACTGGGTGTTAGCCCTGCCTTACGGCATTTAATATCTAAAAATTTCTCAGCACCTAAATCTGCACCAAATCCAGCTTCTGTAACTACATAATCAGCAAGTTTTAAGCCAGCTTTAGTTGCAATAACTGTATTACATCCGTGTGCAATATTAGCGAAAGGACCTCCGTGTATAATTGCTGGATTATTTTCCAGAGTTTGAACTAAGTTAGGCATTAAGGCATTTTTTAATAATACCGTCATTGGCCCATCAGCTTTTACATCTCTTGCATAAATAGGGGATTTATCTCTTTTATATGCAATTATGATATCACCAATTCTCTTTTGTAAATCATTAATGTCATTTGCTAAACAAAAAATCGCCATTATTTCACTCGCAACAGTGATATCGAACTTATCTTCCCTTGGAAATCCATTTGATACACCTCCAAGATTGACATTAACTTTTCTTAATGACCTATCACCTAAATCGACTACTCGACCCCATGTAATTCTTCTTTGATCAATTTGTAAATCATTTCCCCAATAAATATGATTATCAATCAACGAAGATAGTAAGTTGTGGGCAGCTGTAATAGCATGGAAGTCACCAGTAAAGTGAAGATTAATTTCTTCCATTGGTACAACTTGAGCATATCCACCACCTGCAGCACCACCCTTCATACCAAAACATGGACCAAGGCTAGGTTCTCTGAGACAAACAATTGATTTCTTTCCAATTTTATTAAGACCATCATTTAATCCGACGGATGTAGTCGTTTTCCCTTCGCCTGCGGGTGTTGGATTAATTGCAGTAACTAAAATTAATTTTCCATCAGGATTAGATTGGCTTTTTTCAATAAAATCAAAATTTATTTTAGCTGCATCATGGCCATAAGGAATAAGATTTTCCTCAGGAATATTTACTTTTGCAGCAACATCTCTTATATGAATTTTTTTTGCAGCTCTTGCTATCTCAATATCTGACATCTAACTTTGGATCCTTTCCCAAAAAAACTGGTATACAATATACCAATATCTACTTAAA
>CACMWX010000036.1 GCA_902617515.1 uncultured Alphaproteobacteria bacterium | reverse complement strand
TTAGCAACAGGTGTTGAGCCAACAAAACTTACCGAAGAAATATCTTCACACTGAAGTATTAGATCTACAATATTTTTATCGCCATTTACGACCGTGAGGACGTTATCAGGTAGACCAGCTTCACTCATTAATTCTGCAAGTTTTAAAGAGCATTGAGGAACTTTCTCAGAGGGTTTTAACATAAAGGCATTTCCACATGCTATAGATAATGGAAACATCCACATTGGAACCATAGCTGGGAAATTAAATGGTGTAATACCAGCACAAATTCCCAAAGGCTGCTTAATATCAAACAAATCTACGTTTGTTCCTACGTTAATTGAGTGATTTCCTTTCAATAAATGAGGAATACCGCATGCAAAGTCAACTACTTCAAGACCTCTTTGTAAAGATCCTTTAGCATCAGAAAAAACCTTGCCATGCTCTTCAGATATTATTTTTGCTATTAAATCAAAATTTTTTTCAATTAAATTTTTAAATTTAAATAAAATTTCACTTCTTTTCGTAATAGGTGTATTAGCCCATAAAGGTTGTGCTAATTTCATTTTATTAATAATTTTTTCAAACTCATCTCTTGTTGTTTTTGGAACATGCGCATATTCCTCACCCGTACTAGGTTTATATAATTTTATGAAGTCTTCTGAATTACTAGATATTCCTTTAGAGTCAGAGAAGTTTTCAATTATTTTCATGTGATGTTTTTAATATTAAATTTGTTTTTAGTAAAGATATTTGATTTATTTTAGTTAGTTTGATAATATTGAGGTTTAAGGGGTGCTGAAAGGCTGAGAAAGGTAATACTTAACCCTCGAACCTGATCCAGGTAATTCTGGCGTAGGAAGTTTCCCTTAAATACTTTTAAAACAAGAACAAATTAGATGGAAATTCTTTTTTTAATTTTTTTTGGATTAATTTTTACTGCGTCATTCTTTTTTTTGAAAAAAAATGAATTATCAGATGATAAATTCGTCATTAAAAATAAATATAACTTATTTTTTTCAATATCTTCTTTTGTATCTTCTGCATTGGGTTTTTGGATAATATTTTCTCCTGCCGCAGCAGCTACTTGGGGTGGAATGGGTAATGTGATTGGTTATGCACTTGGAGCTGCGATGCCTTTAATTTTATTCATCTTTATAGGAAAATATGTAAGAAAGGTTTTTCCAAACTCAACAGGCTTTCACGATTGTATCGAAAATTGGTTTGGCAAGAACTTATCCCACTTTGTTATTATAGTTTCGTTAGTTTATATGACAGTTTTTTTAATAGCTGAAATTACAGCTATCTCAAAGTTCTTTAATTTTTTAAATGATACACCTTATTGGATTTCTTCAATGATAATTATATTAATTGCTTTATCGTACGTTCTAATTGGAGGTTTGTCGGCAACAATATTCACCGATTTAATTCAATTCATATTCATTATAGGAATTTGTTTGTTTTTAGTTTTTAAAATTCCATTCCAAGACTTTTCAAATAACTCTTCATTTATGATCGAAAATGCACATTTATTTGATTTTAATAATCAATTCCTATGGATAACAGGTTTGACTTTTTTAATAGCAGTTACATTTACAAATCTTTTTCACCATGGTAATTGGCAAAGAATTTATGCTGCTAAAGATAATAAAACACTTAGTATTAGTTTAGTTATATCTGCTTTAATTATATTTATAATTGTTTATTTCATTGGATACTCTGGACTAGTTTCAATCTCGCTTTACGCAATGGACGATCCTGATTTAACATTTGTGAAACTTTTCGGTTTACTCGAGACTTCATTTATAAAATACATTTTTGTAATATTAGCTACTTCCCTTGTATTGAGTAGTATTGATACATTAATAAATGCGATAAATTCTCAGATTGTCTCCCTGAGCACAAGTTACTCTTTAAAATCCTCTTCAAATTTATACTTTATCATTGTTTTCTTGGTGGCAGTTTTCATACTATCTTCACAAGGCTACAATGTCTTATACGTGTTCTTAATTGCCGATTTAATTTGTTGTTGTTTAGTTTTACCTTTTCTGTTGGGATTATTTGGTTTTAATATCACTACTAAACAAATATACATAATTTCTTTTTTGAGCTTACTACTGGGAGTATTAATATTTCCTGACCCCTCTTATAGTAAAAATATATTGAGCGATTTTTTAAATATTAATTTCACATTTATTAATAACTATAAATTATTCTCATCATTTTTAGTGCCAATTCTATTTTCAACAATATTGACACTTTTGATGAAAAAGAAAGGTATATAATGGAGCATATTTATAATGATTTAAAAAATTTAAGAGATAAAGGAGCGCTTGTACATTGTATTACAAATTACGTGGCAATGAACATAAACGCTAATATTCTTCTCTCTATCGGAGCATCTCCTTTGATGTCTCATGCAACAAATGAACTTAAAGAAATAGCTGCTATATCGTCTTGTCTTGTTAATAATATTGGAACGTTAGACGACAATTGGAGGCCTAGCTTTTTAGAGGCTTCTAAATATTATGTTGAACAAGAAAAACCAATCATATTAGACCCAGTGGGTTCAGGTGCGAGTAAGTTAAGAACACAAACTTCTCTTGACATTATTAAAAGCTCTAAAAACTTAATTATTAGAGGAAACGCATCTGAAATTCAATCACTAGTAGATCAAAATAAAATATCTTCAAAGGGAGTTGACTCATCAATTGAAAGTCATGCAGCTATTGAGTCTGGAAAAATTTTATCTAACGAGAATAATTGTGTTGTATTTATAAGCGGTAGTGATGACTTTATTATATATGAAGATAATGTCACTAAAATTTCAAATGGATCGAGTGTAATGACGAAGGTTACAGCTATTGGTTGCTCTTTATCGTGCATAGTAGGAGCATTTGCTGCTGTAGGTGAAAGTTTATATAAATCTGCGATAAGCTCAGCGGCTATTTTTTCAATCGCAGGAGAACTCGCAGCATCAAAATCAGAGGGGCCAGGAGATTTTCAAGTAAATTTCTTGAACAAATTAAATAATATTACAGAAAAAGAAATTTTAGATAATTTAAAGATTACTAGTGTTTAAATTTTGTTTTGTTACTGACGATAAACTTACACCATTAAGTAAGTTGGATAATTATTTGAACATAATATTTGAGAGTAAGGTCGATTGTATTCAATTAAGGTTTAAAAATTTAAAAACAATTGATTTATACAACTTAGGAAAAGATTTAAAAAAAGATTGTGTTAAATTTAAAAAAACTCTAATTGTCAATGATCGTGTGGATATTGCAAAATCTATAAATGCTCATGGTGCGCATGTTGGTATGGATGATTTACCCTATAATCAAGCTAGAAAAATATTGGGAAGAAAATCTATAATAGGAGTTTCAGCAAGTAATAAAAATGAATTTATAAAGGTAAAAAAATTAAAGGGAGTTGACTACATAGGTGTTTCAGCCTTCTCGTCTAATACAAAAAAAGAAATGAAAAATTATTTTGGTTTAAGCGGGCTTAAAATTTGTGCTAAAGCTACAAAAATTCCTTTAATAGCAATAGGAGGAATCAATATTAGTGATGTAAATAGTATACTTAAACTAAAAATCCATGGTGTTGCTATGATATCATCTTTATTAAAAGGTAATATTAAAAAGAATTGTATGGATGTAAGTAAAATTATTTCAAGTTATGAAAAGATATAAAACTGTATTAACAATTGCAGGATCTGACTCATCAGGAGGGGCAGGTATCCAAGCTGACATTAAAACTATAACATTCTTTAAATGTTATGCGATGTCTGTAATTACTGCTTTAACTGCACAAAATACTCAAGAGGTCAAAAGTATTTTTAATACAACCCCAAAGTTCATAAGAGAACAACTTAATACGACGTGTAGTGATATTAAACCAGACTCAATAAAGATTGGTATGTTAAGTGATAAAAAAATTATTCAAGAAATTTCAAAATTTATTGACAACTATAAAATATCTAAAGTTGTTTTAGACCCTGTTATGGT
>CACMWX010000035.1 GCA_902617515.1 uncultured Alphaproteobacteria bacterium | reverse complement strand
TCTCGGTTAACTTGAGCAATAGCGTCAATTGCTACATTGTGAAATTGTCGATCCACTATAAAAACTTTACAGTCACTATGATCTAGTATGTAAGCAACTGTTCTGGTGTCTAAACGAGTATTAATTGTGTTAACAACACCTCCTGTCATAGGAACAGAATAATGCGATTCAAATAATTCAGGAGTGTTTGCTGCCATAATAGAAACAACATCACCTTTGCCAATTCCAACTTTTGTTAAAGCACTGGCAAATCGAGTGCATCGATCGTAAACTTGTCTCCAAGAGTACTTTCTTTCTTTATATACTATGGCTTCATAGTCGGGGTATACGTCTTTTATTCGATCAAGGAAACTTATGGGGGTTAAAGGAACAAAGTTTGCATCATTTTTATGCATTCCTTGTTCAAAATTATTCATTAGTTTTTTAGCCTTCTCCCTGTAGACAACATTGCATGGATCCTATCCCTCGTCTTATTGGATTGTATTAAATTTATCAAAGACTGTCGCTCTAAATTATAAAGATCAGCTTCAGATAATTCTTTTGATTTAGTTGTATCACCACCGCTAAGCACGGTTGCTAAATGAAGACCAATATCAACATCATAGCCAAAAATGATCTTTTTTTGCTCTAAATCCAATAAAACTTGGTGCATTTTCTCTTTTACCTCAGGTCCGCTTAGTGTGAAGTTTGGCTTTTCAGGAGCTGAATATCCATTCTTTAATAATGATACTTGATTAAAGGCTTCCACAAGAAGATTATCTCTATTTAAAATAAAAATATCATCATCTAGAAAAAATTTATGCTTTTTAGCTTGCAATGGGGAATGAGCCATTAAGCCATATCCTATAATATCAAATACTTGAAGAGCTGCTTGATCATGGTCATTTATATATCTTTTGTCTTGTACCCATCTCCATAATAATTCTTTACACCCACCGCCACCTGGAACAAGGCCGACACCTGTTTCTACTAAACCTAAAGTACTATTCATGTGTGCAACCATCTTAGAAGTTTGACACGCTACTTCAAAACCACCACCAATAGCTAATCCAGCAACAGCACTAACAGTTGGTTTCGATGCATATTTCATTTTCATACATGCAGATTGAAAATCAGATAGGTATTTATCGATACCTTTCCAATCTTTTACGTCAGCTAAACCAATCATGGTATTTAAATCAGCTCCTGCAGAAAAATTCATAGCCTCATTATAAACAACTAGTCCTTGATAATTATCTTGTTCAAGACGGTTAACTGACTCCTCTAGAATTTTCATTGCATCTGCGTTTAAAGCATTTGCCTTAGTGTGAAATTCACAACACAGTATCTTCTGTTCTCGAGGTTCATCATTAAATTGCCAAATAGTTGCAGCAAAATTTCGAGATAATGGATTTGCATATTTTTTGTGGTCACCTAATCTGCGAACTCCCGCTCCTCTAGAGATAAACTTCATACCTGCTTCATGATTATAGGCGCGTGAAGAAGTAGAGTCATAAGGTTCTTGTTTTAGTCTAATCATAGTTGTAAGTAATTCTGGTACTTCTTGTTTTTCATCTTGAAGTCGTTGAACAAATTTGGTGAGCCCGTATTCATTTAATAATTCAAATGGCCCCTCATTCCAGTTAAATCCCATACGAAGAGCATCATCTATGTCTGTCACTTTTGATGAAACTTCGGGAATACAAAAAGCGCTATAATTAATAATTTTTGCTAGAACTGCAAAAGCATATCGACCATACTCACTATCATCATCAAGAAGTGCTTTGATACCCTCTTTCTCAACTCTTCTTGCGATTTCTAAATCTACTTTATCAAAATCATAATAACTCATGTCTGTAGTATTCATGGCTTTAACATGTTCATCGCCTTCAACAATCGTTGTTTGATAAAAACCACCAGGGCCCTTATTTCCATTATAACCTTTATCAAGTAACTGCTCGACTAAAGGATGAGGTTTTACCACATCCATAAAAGGATCATTTTCTTGTAATTCTTTTTTAAAGCTTGCAAGCACATCTTTCATCAAATCAATGCCAATGAGATCATAGAGTCCAAAAACGCCTGTTTTAGGAATTCCTAATGGTCGGCCAAATAAGGCATCTGCGATTTCTACTGGAAGACCTCGTTCTAAAGCCTCATACATTGCCACTTGCATCGCGTAAACACCAATTCGATTACCAATAAAACCAGGGGTATCGTTACAATTGACAATTCCTTTACCTAACTCATTTTTACAAAAATCTCGAAGTCCACTCATCTTATCTTTATTCATCGTTGGTGTTTCAACGATCTCTAATAATCTCATAAATCGGACAGGATTAAAAAAGTGAGTGATACAAAAATCTGCTTTCATGCTATCGGACATCTCTTGTGTCAAAATTGAAAGAGGAATTGTCGAAGTATTAGATGAAATAATAGAGTTGGGGCTACGAACTTTATCAATTTGGGAGTAAAGTTTATGTTTGATATCAATACGCTCAACAACAGCTTCGATAACCCAATCAGCATCTTTGATTTCATCAAAATCATCTTCGAGGTTACCTGGTTTGATATGATCAATTCGAGACCTTTCCACTAAAAGAGGTGGGTCTGACTTTTTGATGATATCAATCGCATTTTCAGAAATTTGGTTGGGTTTGTCTTTGCCTTTGAGATCCAGCAGAACTACCTGGCGGTTGGAATTAGCCAAATGGGCGGCAATACCTGAGCCCATCGTACCAGCACCAATTACAACAATCTTCTCAAAAGCATTCATAACTAAGTTCGAGATCATAGCAAAATCAACAACTGTGTTAAGATTAATCGAAGCTAATCTCCAATTAATTTCATCTTAAAATAAAGCAATAAAATCAATGATTTTTAATATAATTAATTGTTTCAATATTATTTTATATTAATTTACTCATGGTTGTTGCCAAATATGTATATATCAAAAAAATGAAATTGAAATCTTTTGACTTATTTGCTGGCATAGGTGGAATGAGAATTGGATTAGAACAAGCGTTAAAACGTTTAAATATCAAACATGATTGTGTCATGGCAAGTGACATAGACAAGTATGCCAAAGAGACCTATTTAAATAATTTTCCATCTACTCCTTTTATTGGTGATATTAGTGAATTAAACAATGTAAATAAGATCAAAAAAATTATACCTAAACATAATCTTTTGTTGGCTGGTTTCCCTTGCCAGCCCTTCTCAAGAGCTGGACATAAAAAAGGGTTAGAGGATACCAGAGGTACACTCTTTTATTATATTGCTAAAATACTATCTAATAAAAAACCTGATGCTTTTATCTTAGAAAATGTCAGAGGTCTTAAAGAACATGATAAAGGGAGAACCTTAGAAATAATGCTTAAAGTTTTACGTAAGAAATATTTTGTGCCTGATCCAAAAGTATTAAATTCTAAAGATTTTGGACTACCACAAAATAGGGCAAGAATTTTTATCGTAGGAATAAGAAAAGATCTCTATAAAAAAGAGTTTATTTTCCCAATTGGAAATAAAAAAAAAACTAATGTAGGTCAAATACTAGAAAAAAGAGTTGATAAAGGTTTTCAAATAAGTGACAGACTATGGGAAAGTCATGTGAAGCGTAAAGAAAGAAACAAAAAAAATGGTAAGGGTTTTGGGTATAGCCTTTTTGATAAACATGATCCTTATACAAGGACTCTATCAGCGAGATACAACAAAGATGGTAGCGAAATTTTAATTAAAACCAAAAAGAACCCTAGGAAATTGACTCCCAGAGAATGTGCAAATTTACAAGGTTTTCCTAAATCATTTAAACTTACAGTCTCAAATGCTCAATCCTATAAACAATTTGGAAATGCTGTTTCAGTTAATGTTGTAGAAAATTTATCAAAAAATCTTATTGAAAGTTTATATTCAAAAAAAAATTAATCGATAAAATCTTTAAAGAAGGATAATTCTCGATTATCTATTTTCCCTGAAATCAAAGATCTATTTAAAAGTCTATTTCCTTCTTCACAGGAAGTTTCGGGAAGCAAACTACAGCTATAACATGCAGCTATATTTGTTCCATCAGTGCCTTGTTGATCGTTCTCAATGCAAAGAGGATCATATGAACACCATAATGAGGAGTTAATTGCTTTTTGGACATTGTT
>CACMWX010000034.1 GCA_902617515.1 uncultured Alphaproteobacteria bacterium | reverse complement strand
TTAACTACACTGAATTTTATGACCCACTTAATTGCTAAAAGTGCGAGACTTCGCTCTACACCTTACACCAAAAGAATTGAGGAATATGGTGTACAATCATACACAGTTTATAATCACATGCTTTTACCTGCATCTTTTAAAGGTATTGAGGAAGATAGTAGACACCTAAAAAATAATGTTCAACTTTGGGATGTTTCTGGCGAGAGACAAGTTCAAATTCATGGACCTGATGCAGCTAAACTTACACAATTAATTACGTGTAGAGATTTATCTGAGGCAAAAGATTATCTTTGCTATTACGCTCCAATTATTGATAACAATGGTAAAATTATTAATGATCCACTGATAATGAAAGTTGGTGAAAAAACATGGTGGCTGTCAATAGCAGATACAGATGTGCTTCTTTATGCAAAAGGAATTGCAATTGGTATGAACCTTGATGTCGAAATTACTGAACCCAATGTTAACATTCTTGCTGTTCAGGGACCAAAATCATTTGAGCTTATGTCAAGAGTGTTTAAAGACATAGATAAATTAAAATTTTTCAATTTCAAAAGATTTGATTTTCAAAATCATAAATTTTTAATTGCAAGATCAGGTTGGTCCAAACAAGGAGGATTTGAAATCTATGTAGATCATGATGAAATCGGCCTAAATCTTTATGATACCCTTATGTCTAAAGGTGAAGATTTGAATGTAAGACCAGGTTGTCCAAATTTAATTGAAAGGATAGAGGGTGGGCTATTATCATTTGGAAATGATATGAATATGAATGATACCCCATTAGAATGTGGTTTGGGTTCTTTTGTTTCTTTCAATCCCAAAATAGATTATTTAGGAAAAGCTGAGTTAGAAAAACAGCACAAAGAGGGAGTTAAAAGATCTTTAGTTGGTTTAAAACTCAAACTCGATAAAATTGAAATTACAAAAGCGTTACCTTTAAAAATAGGTGCTGACATTATAGGTGAGCTAAGAGCTGCATGCTTTAGTCCAGATTTTGGCTGTTGTCTTGGAATAGCGATGGTTCAAACCCAATATCAAAGTTTAGAAAAAAAACAGACACTTCTTGTTGATGGCGAAGAGGTTGAGTCTGTAATGACGAACCTCCCCTTCAATAAATAATAATTGCTTTTTTAAACTAAAAGTTTAAATAGTCTCGGGTGTTAAATATCGTTTATAGTTCTTGGGCTCTATTTACAGGTTTTGGATTCATTATGCTTGCACATTCTTTGCAAGGAACCTTGTTAAATATTAATGCCGTATTATTTAATTTTTCAGATTTTGAAATTGGCTATGTCTTTACAGGTTATTTTATAGGTTATTTAGCAAGCTCATATATTTGTCCCAAAATTATCAAAAATGTCGGGCATATTAGAGTATTTGCAGCATTCGCATCCATTGCTTCCATTACAATTTTATTTCATTGGATTTATGTTCACCCGTATTTTTGGTTTTTTTTAAGATTACTTACAGGGTTTTCATTGGCAGCAATATATATCGTTTGTGAAAGTTGGCTAAATGATCGTGCTGATAATCAAACTAGAGGGAAGCTTATCGGGTTTTACATGGTGATATTATACTTCTCAACTAGTGGGGGTGGTTTGTTAATTAATATAAAAGAAACCACTGAGGCACACTTATATATTCTAACATCTTTATTAATTTCTATTGCTTTGGTTCCAATTTTACTTACTAAAAAATCGGCACCAGAGTTTTCTACACCTAAGTTCATATCTTTAAAAGATCTATATAAAAATTCTCCAATGTCTTTTATCGGCTCTTTTGGCATTGGTATGATTTATGGAGCGTCATTTGGATTAATTGCAGTCTTTGGAGCTAAATTAGGCTTAAGTATTTTTCAAATATCTATTCTTGTTTTTGTAAATACATTCATTGGAGCTTTATTTCAATATCCGGTTGGTAAATTATCGGATACATTTGATAGAAGAATAATTTTACTGATATTGAATATCATTGCTTTGGTTTCTTCTATTTGTGTAATTATTTTTGGATCTATTTCATTTAATATTCTTTTATTATTTGTTGGAATACATTCAGCTGTATCTCTTCCTTATTATGCAGTCGTTATTTCTCATCTGAATGATTTTTTAGAAAAGGACGAGGTTGTTTCTGCTAGCTCAACTCTGACATTAGTTAATGCATTAGGGTTAGTTTTAGGGCCAATTATCGTCTCAGGATTTATGTCTTATTTTGATGCTTATGGATTATTTTATTATTGTGCAATAGTTTATGTTTTTATCGCACTATTTACCTATCAAAGAATTAGGATTGGAAGAACTAGTGAAATTTATGATGAAAATACACCATCAATGATTGTGCCTCGCACCGCTTCCGCAATAGGAATGCAAACTGCTACTGAACAAATGATTAGTAAAATTGATGAAAAAGAGTAATTTTTTAATTGATGGATTTCGAAGCCAAGATAGCTGAATTAGGTCTTTTAATACCAAAACCTGCAAAACCTGCAGGGAGTTATAAACCCTGCGTTATTGTTGATAATATTGCATATATATCTGGTCAAGGCCCATTACTTGAGGATGGGTCTTTTGCAAAAGGAAAAGTTGGGGCTGATGTTGATTTAGAGACAGCTCAAAATCACTCTATGCTCTGTGGATTAGCTATCTTATCTGCTTTAAAGAATGAAATAGGATCAATTAATAAAGTTGATCAATTAATAAAACTGACAGGTTTTGTTAATTGTATTGAGAGCTTCACACAGCAACCTTTAGTAATCAATGGTTGCTCAAATATGATGAAAGATATTTTTGGTGAGACTGGTGTTCATGCTCGAGCTGCAGTAGGAGTTAATTCTTTACCTCTAGGTTTTACGGTAGAAATTGAGGCAATTTTTAAAATCAAGTGTTAATTTCTTAATTGACAATTAATTAAATTTAGCAAAATATTTAATTATAAATACTTGGAGTTTGGATTATGGATTTTCATTTTGAAAATAATACTATTAAGATAATTCATCAAAATAAGACATTTAATTTGCATCCCATTTGGCTAAGAGAAAGACTACCGGGTGAAAAGTATTTTGATTTAGATACTAATCAAAGATTATATGAGCCATCCTCTATTGACTTAAAATTGAAAATTATAAGTTGCAAATTATCAGATCATAAACTTGATGTTGAATTTAATGATGGGGCACAAGGTCAATATCATTTAGATGATCTTTTGATTGAAATGGATGGAGAAAAAAATAAAAGAGGACCCTTACCAAAAAGAATTTTATGGAATTCTCAACTAGAAGTTATACCACAGGCTATTTTTGAAGAAGATATGGTTGAAAAAGAGTCTATGTATAATCTTCTTATGGATTTTTATAAATATGGATTTGTTATTATTAAAAATGTACCAACTGAAAGTAAGTATTTATTAAAATTTGTAAATTCAATAGGCCCAGTTAAGGTCACAAATTTTGGAGAATATTTTGATGTAATGTCTAAACCAAATCCAAATGACTTAGCCTATAAACCTATTGCATTACCGCCTCATACTGATAACCCTTACAGAAAACCAGAAGCACCTGGGATACAGTTTTTGCATTGTTTAAAAAATGAAGTAAGTGGTGGTTTTTCTACTCTTGTTGATGGTTTTTCAGTTGCAGAATATATTAAATTAAATGAACCAGAAGCATTTGAGTCTTTAACCAAAACAAATTTACGTTACCGATTTCAAGATAAAGATATAATTTTAGAAAATTGGGGAGAGTTAATTGAATTAGACAAGGATGGCGACTATAAACAAGTCAGGTATAGTACTAGAGTTGATTACGTGCCACCTTTAGAAAGTGAAAAATTAGAGAGTTTTTACAAAGCAAGAAAATTATTAGGAGATTTATACACTTCATCTGACTTTGAGATTAAATTTAAGCTATCACCAGGAGATGTAATGATGTTTGATAATCACAGACTTCTCCATGGAAGAACCTCTTATGACTCGAGTGAGGGTGCTAGACATTTACAAGGTTGTTATCTAGAGTTTGACTCGACCGATGGAAAATTGAGACATTTACATGAAAAATATCATATAAGTGAGACAAATTTATGACTGAGAAAAATGTAAAATTTAAACATATGAAAGATGGAGATAAAGAAGATTATCTATTGCTCCAAAAATATGAAGAAAAGTATGTTTCTTT
>CACMWX010000033.1 GCA_902617515.1 uncultured Alphaproteobacteria bacterium | reverse complement strand
TTAAATTTGAACTTTCCAATATGACTAAGATATTTGATTGAATATTCATCAATATTTTTTTTTGAATTAATTCAAAACCATGATCATAAGGAGGATCGATATAAATTACATGGCATTTATTTAAAATATCTATTTTTTGTTTATAAGGATCAAAATTAGTTATTTCATAATTTATTTCATTAATTTCTTTTAGAAACTTTTCAATTTTATTAGTATGATTTTTTTCGATATCGTTAAATATTACTTTTTTAACACCCCTAGATAACGCCTCTATACCAATTGAACCTGTTCCTGCAAACAAATCACATAAAATAACCTCATTAAGGTCTATATTCAGATCATTATTATGTAATAATAAATTAAATATATCCTCTCTAACTCTTGTTAAGGTTGGTCTGTAATCGCTTTTAGACTCAACTTGTATCTTTCTCCCCTTATATTTACCG
This sequence comes from uncultured Alphaproteobacteria bacterium, assembly GCA_902617515.1. Taxonomy (GTDB): domain Bacteria; phylum Pseudomonadota; class Alphaproteobacteria; order HIMB59; family HIMB59; genus HIMB59. The sequence goes on along the minus strand of CACMWX010000033.1, from coordinate 4,071 downwards.
CTGATAACTCTCATTAACCTCCACTTCTTTGTATTCACCATAGGTTATAGACTTTAATAGGAAACGTCCGTAAGAGATCCTTTTAAGCTTTTCTACCTTTAAATTGAATAATGCACAAATATTTCTGATTTCTCTATTTTTTCCCTCAGTAAGATTAAATCTCAGTACATGTTTGTTTGTATTAGAGTGTACTAATTTTACATTAGGTTTTTTATAAATTTCTTTTCCATAAATTTTTTTATTCATTGATTTAAGCTTATTTTGATCAAAGGTACCCATTACACTAACAAGATAAGATCTTTTAATATTTGATTTAGGAAGTTCCATATATCTTTTAAAAGAGGTCTCTTTTGTAAATAGTAATAAACCCTCAGAATTGTAATCTAATCTACCAATATAGTGATACTGGTGATATTTCTTAGGAAGAAAGTCATAAACAATTTTTCTATCTTTTTCATCTTTTTTGGAAGTGATACAACCTCGTGGTTTATGAAATAGTATTATATTAAGTTTATTTGTTTTAAGTTTTTCAATTTCAAAAATATCTTTATCAGTTACTGATATAAATGGTCTTGTTTCAATATTACCATTCAAAGTAACTTTTTTATTTTTTATTAAATTTTCTGCTTGGTTTCTAGAAATTTTAAATTGAATTGATAACTTTTTACTAAACGTTATTTTTTGCATGATCTGTAAACAGCTTTATAATACTTTTATCAAAATCTGTTATTAAAAATTCAGGATGCCATTGAACGCCCATACATAATGGATGTTGATTATGATGAAAAGCTTCAATTATATTATCAGGCGCATAAGCATCTACTATTAAATTTTGACCAATTTTTTTAATACCCTGATGATGAGCACTATTCACAAAAATTTTTTGACTATTTTTGAATATTTTTAGATTAGATGTATTACTCAAAACTATCTCATGACTAGTCTCATCTCTTGGATTAGGTTGTTCGTGTTCAATAAATGACTCAATATCTTGGATTAAACTACCACCAAAAAATACATTTAGAAGTTGGCAACCACCACATATTCCCAAAATAGGTCTATTAAGGGGAAAATATTTTTCTAATATTTTAAATTCAAATTTAGTCCTATATTTAATGGTTTGAATTTTATCTGACTTTATATTTTCACCATAATATTTTGGATCAATATCAAAGTCCCCTCCCGAGATGAGTAAGCCATCTAAAAAATCAATATTTTCTATAGTTTCTGTTATAGGTAGTACTACTGGTGTACATCCAAACTTATGTAAACAGTCTGAATAATGGCGTCTTAAAGCAAACCAAGGATATTTAGAATATGTGTTTTCTTTTTCCTTATAATCAGTTGTAATACCTATGACTGGGGATCTATTCACAATGAACAACCTAACAAATTTTATACGTATTGTACTTAGTCAAAGTAAATTAGCTATGGAAAAAGGTGAGATTCCTATCGCATCGGTAATAGTCGACCCGATCGATGAGAGAATTATTGCTAGATCTTTCAATCAAGAAATTGCATCAAATGATCCAACAGCACATGCAGAGATTTTATGTATAAGAAAAGCATGTAAAAAATTAAATCAGAAGAGATTAGATGGTCTCATAATGATATCTTATTTAGAACCATGTCATATGTGCAAAGAGGTAATAAAATCCTCAAGGTTATCCGAGGTTTATTATTTATTTAAAAATGAAAATCCCAGTAGAAAAACTATATCGAAGGTAAATTATAAATTAATTAAAAATAATGAAGAAAATTTAATAAAAAAATTTTTTAAGAATAAGAGAATTAAATATTAGCACCAATATCAGATCTGTAGTATTTTTCAGGCCAGTCGATAATATCTGCTATTTCATATACTTTATTTCTACATTCAAGATAATTATCTCCACGTACAACGATTGATAGAACTCTACCTCCATTAGAAAAGACTTTGTTGTTAATTAATTTAGTTGCCGCATGAAAAATATAAAATTCATCATTATTTTTTAATTCACTCAAATTTTTGATTTCAGTATTTTTAGGGTAATCCCCTGGATATCCTTTCGTTGCTAAAATTAAACAAATTGATTTTTTATTTTCAAACAATTCAATATTTGCATATTTTAAATTTTTTGTTGCAGTTGAATGAAGTAAAGATAAAAAATCAGACTTTATCCTAAGAGATATACTTTGAATTTCAGGATCTCCAAATCTAGTATTGTATTCTAGTAAATATGGTTGATTGTGTTCATTGACGATTATCCCAAAAAATATAACACCTTGAAATGCTATGTTGTCATGCATTAAACCCTCTATAGTCTTTTTTACTATTTGATCTTGAATTATCATATCTAGATTATTATCTAAAATAGGGGCAGGGCTGATAGTACCCATTCCTCCAGTATTTGGTCCAGTATCATTATTTCCAACTCTTTTATAGTCTTGGGCGGAACCAATATTTAAATATTCATTACCATCAGTAATTGTAAAAAAACTCAATTCTTTTCCCTCAATGAATTCTTCAATAACAACTTTATTGTTTTCTTGATTAAATTCTTTTTTTATAAAAATCCTTTCACAAGCTTCTATTGCTTCATTTGTATTTGTGCATACAAATACTCCCTTACCAGCAGCTAATCCATCATATTTTACAACTATGGGCCCATTAAAACTTTCGAGATAGTTTTTTGCTTCATCAAAATCAACAAAAGTTTGAGACTTTGCAGTTGGGATATTGTGAGATTGACAAAATTCTTTCATAAACTCCTTGGATGATTCAAGTTTTGCACCCTCAGAGTCAGGCCCAAAAACATTTAAACCCTTATTTCTAAGTTCTCCCGCAAGATTTTCTGATAAATAGTTTTCCGGACCTACAACAACTAGGTCTGGATTAATTTTAATACATTCCTCAACAATATCCTCTTTTGTTGAGATATCTTTACACTCCGCAATTTGACTAATTCCATAATTTCCAGGTAAACAAAATACTTTTTCACAAAGATAGGACTTGTGAAGAATTCTACACAAAGCATGTTCTCGGGCACCAGATCCTACAACTATGACATTCATTTATATAATATAATAAAGTATATTTATTTTGTGAATAATATTCCTGAGTACACAGTATCACAACTGAATAAGTCAATAAAAGATTTATTGGAGGAAAACTACTCTTATTTAAAGTTAGTTGGAGAGACAGGATCAATAACTATAGCTAGTTCTGGACACGTATATTTTTCAATTAAAGAAAATGATGAGGTCATATCTTGCATATGCTGGAAAGGAAGCTATGAAAATTTGCAAGTTCAAATTGAAGAGGGAACTGAATATAGTTTTTATGGTAGGATAACATCTTATTCTAAATTTGGGAGATCGGTTTACCAACTTATTATTGATCAGGTTGAGTATAGTGGCAAAGGATCAATACTAAAGCTTATTGAAGACAGGAAAAAAGAATTATCTTTACTGGGGTTGTTTGATGATGATAAGAAAAAAAAATTACCTAAGTATCCAAAATCTATTGGTGTATTAACGTCATCCTCTGGTTCAGTAATTCATGATATAATTCATAGAATTTCTGAGAGATTTCCAGTTACTCAAATAAAGGTTTTCCCTATTTCTGTTCAAGGTAAAAATGCTCATAATGAAATTATAGATTTTTTAGATCTTATTGAGAGTCATGACTTAGAAGACATTTTAAAGCCAGATTTAATTATATTTGCTAGAGGTGGAGGTTCTTTGGAAGAGTTAATGCCTTTTAACGAACCGGATTTGATAAAAAGAGTTTTTAAATTACAAATTCCTAATATTTCAGCTATTGGTCATGATACTGACTATACCTTGTTAGATTATGTCTCAGATTTGCGAGCACCAACACCTACTGCAGCAGCTGAAATTGCAGTCCCCGATAAAAATTATTTATTAAATCAAATTCAGGATTTACAAGTAAAACTAAATAAATCTATCGAACAAAAATATTTATCAGTAGAACAACTATTATTGAGATTCAAAAATTCTGTAAATTATTTTTCAAATTCGATTAAAGATGTTGAGAACAAATTAATTAATATAAACGGTGAGAATTTA
>CACMWX010000032.1 GCA_902617515.1 uncultured Alphaproteobacteria bacterium | reverse complement strand
ATTTGAAAAATAAATCTGATTTTGATGAACTGAAATTAAAAATTGAGTCTTTAGAAAAAAAAATTAATACTATTGATACATTCCTGAATAATAAATCTCATATCAAAGAAGTTCATAAACCGATGTCTCAGAAACTTGATGGGGACTTAAGTGTTTTTCATCAAATAAATAATCAATCATCAATGCAACAGAACAAATCATTATTGGTTCTTGAAAATGATCTACATAAATCAAATTTTAATTTATTTCGTTTTATAATGACAATTAATTTTCTAATAATATTTCTTATAGGTTTAATTGTTCATATAAAAGATATACCTATCAAAAACATAATAAGTATTTTTTGAATTAGTTGACAGAGGGTTGAATTTTTTCAACACTTGCTGCGCTAAACTTGAACTCAGGAATTTTACCAATCGGATCTAACTGCGGGTTTGTAAGTACGTTTGCAGCAGCCTCAGCAAAACAAAATGGCATGAAAACCATACCTTCAGGAATTTCTCTGTCACTTCTGACCTTAATAGCTAGCGATCCTCTTTTTGTCTTAACTAAAACTTGATCTCCTGGATTAATTGTCATCCTTTTCATATCCCATCTATTCATACTGACTATAGCTTCAGGTTCTATATGATCCAAAACATTTGCTCTTCTTGTCATAGACCCAGTATGCCAATGTTCTAATAATCTTCCTGTTGTTAATATCATCGGGAAGTCGTCATCTGGTAGTTCTGCAGGGGGGATTAGTTTAGCAGGCACTATTTTTCCCCTTCCATTTGCAGTTGGAAAGTTTTCATTGAATATAATCTCATTTCCAGGTTTGTTTGGATCGTCACAAGGATATGTAACAGAATTTTCATTTTCTAGTCTTTCATAAGTAATATTTTTTAGTGAAGGCATTACTTGGGCCATTTCATTAAAAATATCTCTTGGATGTAGATAACTCCAATCTAAACCCATACCTTGAGCTATAGCTTGAGTAATCCACCAATCCTGTCTGGCTGAACCAGGAGGAGGTACTGCTTGGCGACCTAATTGGACTTGTCTGTTAGTATTTGTATAAGTCCCAGTTTTTTCAGCATGGGCTGATGAAGGTAAGATTACATCTGCATGCCAGGCAGTTTCAGTCATGAAAATATCTTGAACAACTAAATGATCTAATTTAGCTAATGCAGCTCTTGCATGATTTTGATCAGGATCAGACATTGCAGGATTTTCACCCATAATATACATACCTTTGATCTCATCTTCTAAAATTTTGTTGATAACTTCTACAACGGTTAAACCTTTTTTATCATCAAGACCTGTCTTCCAAAAATTTTCATATTTCTGGTGAATGCTTCCGTCTTCAACTGACTGGTAATCAGGAAAGACCATTGGAATTAATCCAGCATCGGATGCACCTTGGACATTATTTTGTCCTCTTAAAGGATGTAACCCTGTGCCCTCTCTTCCAATTTGCCCTGTAGTTAAAGCTAGAGCTATTAAACATCTAGCATTATCTGTTCCATGTACATGTTGAGATACTCCCATACCCCAAAAGATAATGGATCTCTCAGATTTAGCATAAAGTCTAGCAACTTCTCGTAACTCTTGAGCTTTGATCCCACAAATGGCCTCCATTTTTTCTGGAGAAAAATCTTTTATTTCCTCTTGTAATTTTTCAAAACCCTCAGTTTGTCCTTGAATATACTGTTCATCATAAAGTTTTTCTTCAACAATGGTAAATAAAAGCGCGTTGAGCATTGCAACATCAGTGCCTGCTTTAAATTGCAAGTTATATGTGGCATGTTTTGTTAAGCCTTGTTTTCTTGGATCCATAACAACTAACTTGGATCCTCTTTTTGCTGCACGTTTTAGATAGGTTGCTGCAACCGGATGATTTTCAGTAGGCCTTGCACCTATAACAATGACACAGTCAGCATCAGATGCAGACATAAAAGGAGCTGACACAGCCCCAGAGTTTACACATTCCATCAGCGCTGCAACAGAAGATGCGTGACAAAGTCTAGTACAGTGATCTACATTATTTGATCCAAAACCAACTCTAACCAATTTTTGAAATAAGTAAGCTTCCTCATTAGAGCACTTTGCTGAACCAAAACCAGCCAAACTTTTTGGTCCGTGATCTTCTTTTAAATCTAAAAGACCGGATGAAGCTCTTTCGATTGCGTCTTCCCAAGTAGTCTCTTCAAAATAATCATAGATATCAGCATCTTTAATTTCAAGATTTGGGTCTTTTTTAACACCAGCTTTTCTCACTAATGGTTTAGTGAGTCTTCCTTCGTGATTGATATAGTCAAAACCAAATCTACCTTTTACACATAATCTATTTTCATTGGCAGGTCCGTTTTTACCATCAACGTACAATATTTTATCGTCTTTTACGTGTACTTCAGTTTGACATCCTACACCACAATAAGGACAAACACTCTCTACTACTTTATCTGAATAAGAGTCTCTTTTCCCCTCATTATCAACTAATGAGGACTCCATTAATGCTCCTGTTGGACAAGCTTGAACACATTCTCCACAAGCAACACAAGTACTGTTACCCATTGGGTCATCTAAATCAAATATTACCTTCGCTGTTGACCCTCTATAGGCCATTCCGATAACGTCGTTTACTTGTACTTCACGGCAAGCTCTAACACATAAATTACAATTTATACATGCATCTAAATTAACACTCATCGCTTTATGAGATCTATCTAAATCTATTTTGTCTTTACTAGGAAAACGACTATCACTAACACCTAATTTCTCAGACCAATTCCAAAACTTTGACTCAGGGTCAGGAGAATTATTTTTTTCTGGTTGATCAGACACAAGAAGTTCAAAAACCATAGATCGTGATTTTTCTGCTCTAGTGGAGTTAACTGTAACTTCCATGCCTTCAGTAGGTTTACGAATACACGATGCTGCAAGAGTTCTCTCCCCTTTAATCTCAACCATACAGGCTCTACAATTTCCATCTGCACGGTAACCTGGCTCAGGTGAGTAACAGAGATGAGGGATATCTATGTTATTTTTTTTTGCGACGTCCCAAATCGACTCGTCATTATTAGCTACATATTCGTTGCCATCAATTTTAAATTTAATATTGTCTGACATTAGTTGGTTACCTCCTCTGGGAAGTGTTTAATAACAGAAAGCATTGGATTTGGAGCAGCTTGTCCTAAACCACATATAGAAGCGTCCATCATTGCTGATGATAATTCTTTTAAAAGGTCTACATCCCAAGATGATTGGTTCATAAGTTTAAGAGCTTTTTCAGTTCCATTTCTGCAAGGAGTACATTGACCACAACTTTCATCATGGAAAAAGAACATTAAATTTTTGGCAATATCTTTCATGTTGTCTTTGTCAGATAAAACAACTACAGCAGCTGAACCTATAAAACATCCATGCTCTTGTAGCGTGTCAAAATCAAGGGGAATATTATCTAATTTTGCAGGAAGTATTCCTCCAGAGGCTCCTCCAGGCAAGTATGCTTTAAATGTATGACCCTCTTGTATACCACCACAATATTCGTCAATAAGTTGTTTTATTGTGATCCCTGCTGGAGCGAGCTTTACACCAGGGTTTTTTACTCTTCCCGACACAGAGAACGTTCTTAGACCTTTCCTACCATTGAGACCATGACTACTGAACCATACAGCACCTTTTTCCAAAATCTCTCTTACCCAAAAAACTGTTTCGACATTGTGAATTAGTGTTGGTCTACCGAACAGTCCCACTTGAGATGGAAATGGAGGTTTATGTCTAGGTAAGCCTCTTTTACCCTCCAAACTTTCTAACATTGATGACTCTTCACCACAAATGTAAGCACCAGCACCTCTTCTAAAATGAATTCTTGTTTTAATATTAAAATTTTTTTCTTCTAAAATTTTAATTTCTTTCTTTAAAAACTTTATTACATCAGGGTACTCATCTCGCATGTATATATATACATCTGTTGCCTCAACTACCCATGCAGCAATTAACATTCCCTCAAGAAATCTATGTGGATCTCTTGTAAGATAATGATGATCTTTAAATGTTCCTGGTTCACCCTCATCACCATTAATTGCCATTAATCTGGGTTTATTTTCTGCTCTAACAAATCTCCATTTTCTGCCAGTTGGAAATCCCGCACCACCAAGACCTCTCAAACCTGATTGTTCCATTTCTTCTATGAGCTTCATTGGGTCTTTTTTATTTTCAATACAATCTTTTAGAATTTTATATCCACCATTTTTTACATAATCGTCATAGCTAATGTAATTTGGTATAACTGGTTTTGTATCTTGCTCCTTTAAGGCTTTTTGAACTACACTTACATCTGCGTTTACAAAATGTTTTTTTCCTACTTCAACGACTGGTGCTTGATGACACCTTCCCATACAAGGCGCTCTTACTACTCTAACATTAGAAGATACACTATCGCTTAAATTTTTTTCTAAAGTTTTGCATCCGTTCATCTCACATGTAATACCATCACAAACTCTAATTGTTGTTTCAGGTGGGCTGATATCATCCTCTTTATAAATATCAAAGTGAGCATAAAATGATGCTGTTTCGTAAATTTCAGTTAAAGGTAAATTTGTTAATTCGGACAATGCTGTTAAGTGTCTTGGTTTTAGACATTTATACTGATCTTGAATTAAGTGAAGACTTTCGATAAGCATATCCCTTTG
>CACMWX010000031.1 GCA_902617515.1 uncultured Alphaproteobacteria bacterium | reverse complement strand
AAAAAAGCCAATTGTTGAGGCTTATTTGTTTGATTTTGACAATAATATTTACGATAAAAATATTGAATTATTTTTTTATAAACAGATTAGACAAGAGAAAAAATTTAATGGTATAAAAGAATTATTAAATCAAATCAATTTAGATATCGCTGAAGCAAAAAAAATATTAAATTATGGAAATTAAAGACTCTATTACTCTTCCAAAGACTGGATTTTCTATGAAAGCTGACTTGCCTAAAAAAGAGCAAGGAATTCTAGATGAATGGCTTAAAAATGACATATATAAAAAATTAAGAGAACAATCAAATTCTAAAGAAAAATTTATTCTTCACGACGGACCTCCTTATGCAAATGGTCATCTTCATATGGGTCATGCCCTTAATAAAATTTTAAAAGATATAATTGTAAAATATCAACAACTTCTAAATAAAAACTCTATTTATGTTCCAGGATGGGATTGTCACGGACTACCTATTGAGTGGAAAATAGAGGAGGAATACAGAGCTAAAAAGAAAAATAAAGACGATGTACCTGTAATTGAATTCAGAAAACAGTGTAGAGATTTTGCTAATAAGTGGATATCTATTCAAAAAAAAGAATTCCAAAGATTGGGAGTAATTGGCGATTGGGATAACCCATACACAACTATGCATTTTCATGCAGAGGCACAAATAGTAAGAGAATTAGGAAAGTTTCTCAAAAATGGTGGTATATATAAAGGACACAGACCAGTTTTATGGTCAGTTATAGAAAAAACAGCACTTGCAGATGCAGAAGTTGAATATCATGATCATAAATCAACTACAATATATGCTTGTTTTCCAATTTCAAAAACTGATAACGATAAATTAAAAGAGCACTCTATTGTTATTTGGACAACTACTCCTTGGACAATACCAGGGAATAGAGCTCTGGCAGTTCATAACGATATTGAATACAAATCTTTAAATTTAAAAATAAATGATGGAGACAAAAACGTTATTATAGCTAGCGATTTGGTTGAGTCATTTATTAAAGAAAATAAAATTGAACAATATAAAGTTAATTTTTCCATCAAAGGTCATGAATTAACAAATACTTTTTGTAAACACACTTTATACGACTCTGGATATAATTTTGAAGTTCCTATTCTTCATGGTGATTTTGTAACTACTGAACAAGGTACGGGCATAGTTCATATTTGTCCGGTACATGGAATGGATGATTTTATTTTGGGTAAACAACATGATTTAGAATTACCCATGACAATAAATGAAAGTGGAATATATTATGATCATATTCCTGTATTTAATGGCCAACATATTTTTAAAGTTGATCAAAATGTTTGTAATGAAATAAAAAAAAACAATAACCTTATATCACAAGGTATTTTAGTTCATAGCTATCCTCATTCTTGGAGATCTAAAGCCCCCTTGGTATATAAAAATACATCACAATGGTTTATCTCAATGGACACAAACGATTTAAGAACAAAAGCACTTAAAGCTATTGATGAAACTGATTTTTTCCCAAAACAAGGACAAAAAAGATTAAGAAGTATGATACAGGACCGTCCGGATTGGTGCGTGTCGAGACAAAGAGTTTGGGGGGTGCCTTTACCAATATTTGTCAATAAAAAAACTGGTGAACCTCTACGCGATCAAAATATTATTGAAAAAATTGCAAAGATTTATGAATTAGAGGGAGGCGATGCCTGGTTTAATTCCGAACCCTCAAGATTTTTATCACCTGAATATGACCCAAATGATTTTGAACAAGTAAAAGATGTCGTTGAAGTTTGGTTTGATAGTGGCTCAACTCATTCTTATGTATTAGAGGCTAGAGAAGATCTTCACTGGCCAGCATCGATGTATTTAGAGGGCTCAGACCAACATAGAGGTTGGTTTCATTCCTCATTACTTGAGTCGTGCGGAACAAGAGACAAGGCACCTTTTGAAAGTATTTTATCACATGGCTTTGTTGTGGATGGTAAAGGTAGAAAAATGTCTAAGTCAGTCGGAAACGTTATTTCCCCAGATGAAATAATCAATAAATACGGCGCAGATATATTGCGTATTTGGGTTGTTGCATCAGATTATTCTGAGGATTTAAAAATTGATAATCAGATTATCAACTACCAAATAGATTCCTACAGAAAAATAAGGAACACACTAAGATTTCTTTTAGGAAATCTTAATAACTTTAATAAACAAAATTTAGTTGACCCAGAAGAAATGCCTGAATTAGAAAGGTATCTCTTAACACGAATTTCAAGCCTTAATGAAAGACTCAAAGAATTAGTTTCAAAACATGATTACCATGCGATTTACACTGCTTTACTAAATTTCTGCGCTCTTGAGCTATCAGCATTTTATTTTGATATTAGAAAAGACTCCTTATATTGTGATGATATAAAAAGTAAAAAAAGAAGATCAACTTCAACATGTTTACATATAATATTTGAGTTTTTAACAAAATGGCTTTCACCTATAGTTTCATTTACATGTGAAGAAGCATGGAAGTCTAGGAGCTATAGTAACGAAGAAAGTATTTTATTACAAAATGTTAAAGATAGTGAATTTACTTATAAGGATATTTCGCTTGAAAAAGTTTTTGAAGAACTAAAAAGAGTAAGAAAAAGTGTTACCTCCGCCTTAGAGCTAAAAAGAAATGAAAAATTAATTGGCTCAAGCCTTCAAGCTAAAGTAATTTTATTTTTATCCAAAGATACACAAAAAATAATTGCAGATTTAGATTTGGCTGAGATGTGCATTGTCAGCAATGTTGAAACACACGATATTTCAAATAGGTCAAAGGAATCAATCAGTATTGAAGATGAGGAAATATATGTTGAGATAAAACTAGCTGATGGAAAAAAATGCGAGCGATGCTGGGCTGTATTGCAAGAAGTATCATCTAGTAAGAATAACTTATGCAATCGATGTGATGATGTTTGGAAAACTTTTCAAAAATAAGTTTAACTTAAATTTATTTTTTTTATTTTTATTCCTAGTTACTTTGGACCAAATCACTAAGGCTTTAGTTATCAATTTCTTTGATCTTTATGAGTCAGTGTCTTTATTACCAATTATAAATTTAACATTTGTTGTAAATTACGGTTTTGCATTTGGACTATTGAATGATCCATCTCTTAATCAAATAGTAGTTTCAATAGTAATATTGCTAATAATTTCATATTTTTTATATTTACTCATAAAAACACAAGATAAAGTTTTTCAATTTACTTTGACTTTGATTTTGTCTGGTGCATTGGGCAATTTTATAGACCGAATATTTAGAGGTTTTGTTATTGACTTTATTGACATATACATAGGAAAATATCACTGGCCAGCATTTAATATTGCTGATAGCTGTATTACTGTTGGCTTTGTTATTTTGATGATGAATATCTTGTTTTTGAATAAAAAATTATGAAAAGTATATTTTTAGTCTTATTAGTACTTTTGGTATCTTGCCAAAGAGAAATAAGAAACGAAGTTGGTGTCGGATATAATAAAGAGCTTATTATACCTCCAACAAATGATTTACCCCTGCCAAATAGTGCAGATGAAAACACAACGAATTCTGAAATCTCGAATAATCCAGTAATAGAGTCAATACTTAACCAAACAAATGCCAATGAAGCAAATCCAAATATTATTGAACAAATTGACAATGGAGTCGAGATTATAATAGAGGAAAACGATACTGAAGATGAAGAAGGAAATTTTTTTCAGAGGCTTTTTAAGGGTAAAAAAAAATAATTACAAGAATTTTTATTATTGAGTCAATTATTTCATGAAAATAAAAAATAATTCTAAAAACTTAAGATTTATTAAACAAACTAATATCAGGTATTCAATTAAGGAATTCTTTTCATTAGATATGTTTAATCCAATATTACAAAAAAATTACTTTAATAGTTATGATCTAAGTATATTCAAAAATAAAAAATTTAGAACTCATGTATTTGGAATGGGAGGGTCTTCATTAAGTACAAAATTACTTTGTCAATTCTTAGATCCCTATAGCCTTGATAAAAATATTTTTATTTATGATAACCCCTCATTGGTTAAGATCGAAAACACGCTATTAGATTTAAATATTAATAAAAATGATAAATTTATATTCATTTCGAAATCAGGTAACACTATTGAGACTAAATATTTTCTAAATTTAGTCATAAAAATTTTCAAACAAAAAAAAATTTCAACGCTTATAAAAAAATTTATTTTTATTACTGAAAATAAAAATAATTACATGAGAAAATTTGCTCTAAAAAATAATATTTTATGTTTTGATCATGACCCAAATATAGGTGGAAGATTTAGTATATTTTCAATAACATCACTTCTCCCACTTTTATCGATAGGACATTCATTACCTTCAATCATGAAGTCATTTAATAAAGCAAAAAAAATATTTGAAAAAAATCATAGTAAACTATCAAAGTATATTAACTACTCTATTGCTCATGAAAAAAAATTTAACTTAAACATCCTTGTAGGTCTTAGTTATCACGATAAGGTAAATGCTATTAATGAGTGGTATAGGCAAATTTTTGCAGAAAGTTTAGGTAAAAATAAAAGAGCAAAAAATTATATATCCTCTTATGGCTCTATTGATCAGCATAGTCAATTTCAACTCTACATTGATGGCCCGCATGATAAACATTTTTATTTTTTTAAAATTGAAAATAGAAATAAAACAATCATTTCCAATGCCAGTTTGATTAAAGGTTATAATTTAATGAGTACATTAGAGGAGGGTGCCATAAAAACCCTAATGCAAAAAAACTTTTTAGTTACACAGTTTTCAATTAAAGATAATTTTACTAGTTATTGTTATCTTATCTTCTTCTTAATTTTTGACATATATTTAAGGTCTAAATTTGAAAAAATTAATTTTCTTGATCAACCAGCTGTTGAAATTTTAAAGAAAAACACGAAAGCATAAATTGTTAAATAATTTAATTAATTTTTTTGGCGCAAATTCTAAGTTACATTTATTAAAAATTTTTATAATTTTTGGATTTGCAGGTTCTCTTTCTGTTATTTTATCTGAACCATTACTTCAACTTGTATCAATAGAAAACTATATTTCAAATAAATTA
>CACMWX010000030.1 GCA_902617515.1 uncultured Alphaproteobacteria bacterium | reverse complement strand
TGAATTAATCAAATATATGTGTTTGATTACCTAAATGAAAAGTGATGATACAAAAGTACTTGATGAAGCACTTATTTCTAAAAAATGCGCATGGCTTTATTATGTAGGAAAACTAAATCAAAATCAGATAGCAAAGAAAGTAGGTCTTAGCAAGATGCGAGTGCATAGGTTAATTGCTTTTGCAGAAAAAAAAGGCTTCGTAAAGACTTTTGTTGAAGGCGGCTTTGATGAAACTTCAAAATATGAAAATATTTTAAGAGAAAAATATCACTTAAAAATTAGTGAAGTTATTCCAATTGAAGATGTAAATAAAGATCCAAATGAAATGATAGGTGCTGCTGGTGCTAGATTTATAATGAATCAAATTAATGAAAAAAATATAAATGAATTTGGAATAGGAACAGGCAATACTCTAAACAAAATAGCTAAATGGCTGCCAAAGATAAATAAAAGAATTGATTTCATAACAGTTAATGGATCTCTAACTTCTCACAATTCAATACAAACTGAAACAGGTATTAATCAAATAGCTCATAAAACCAATGGTGAATGTTATAATGTTGGTATTCCATTGATGGTTGAGTCGATTGATCAAAAAAAGATTTTAGAAAAAATTAAATTTATAAAAGAAATAATGAATAGAGCAAATAATACTAAAATAAAAATAGTAGGTGTGGGTGGATTGTTTGACACCTCGCAGATAGTTAAGTCTAAAATTTTTAGCAAAGAGTCAATAGAAAAAATTAAGAAGGCTGGAGCTGTTGGAGAGGTAGCAGGTAATTTTTTTGACAAAAATGGGAAATATATTTCTATTAAAGAGACGCAGAAAATAACTAGTGCAGATATTGAGTCTTTCAAGAAATCAACAACTGTATTAGTTGCTGGCGGCAGGCAAAAAATCTCACAAATAAAATCAGTCTTAAAAAGTGGCTTATTTACTGGATTAATTACAGATGAAGAAACAGCAAAACAACTCTGAAATAAAATAAAATACAAGTTTCCTTTTATTCAATATTTATTTAAAATGAAATATGTTTAACTCATTGAAATTTATTTCAAAGTTAAGCATTTCTTTATAGGAGGAAAATAATGAAAAAACTACTATTTGCCTTGGTGGCATCCATCTTCTCCTTTTCAGCAATGGCTGGCGGTCATGCTGATTGGTTTAAGGAAGCCGGTGCTCCATACAAAGGGACAGTTCTACAGGGTGTAGCTGAAAATACACCTCCAGGACAGTTTGCAGGTGAAGTTTTAGCAAAGGAATTTGAAAAGCTCACTGGCATCAAAGTACAATTAGAGAATACATCATGGGATCAGATGTATGATAAAGCGATTAAAGATATGGAAGCTAACTCAGGTATCTACGACTTTGTTTATATCGAGCAAGACATTGTATATGACTACCTAAACAGAGACTTCTTGGTTAACATCACAGAGGGTCTAGCTAGTAATCCAAGTCTTCAAGCACCTGGTGTCAGCCTAGATGACTTCACAACATTCATCGATTATTTCAAAGATGATACTGGTGATGTTTTTGGTGTACCAATGGAAGCATTCATTAAGGTATACTTATACAGAAAAGATCTTTTTGAAAGAGCCGATGCAAAAGCAGCATTTAGAGCTCAGTACGGGTATGGTCTTTCTCCAGCAACTTCTTTTGATCAGTACAGAGACAATGCTGAGTTCTTTACTCACTTCTGTGCAGAGCAAGGAATGGAATGTTGGGGAACAACTGTTCAAGGACACACCGGTCACCCAGCATCAACTTATGAGTTCCTAGAGTCTATTGCACCTTCTTTTGGTCTTTATAACTGGGGTGTTAATATGGATACATATCAATCATGTGTTGAAAATGGTGGACAGTTAAACGGTGGTAGAGCAAAAGCTGCTCTTAACTTCTGGACACAATTATTACCATTTGCTCCACCTGAAGCTCTTCAAAGTACTTGGAGTGAAGTTGGATCATCTTTTGCTGCAGGAAGAGCTGCGCAAGGATGGGTATATGGTGAAAATGCTGCATGGATTGCTACAGATGCTGAAAAATCTGCAGTTGTCGGTAACGTTGGTGTAATGCTACCTCCTACAGCGCCTGGTGTTATGACACAAGCTGCAGCTGGTAATGGTTACATTGGTTACTATGATGGAGGTGCTTATGGTATTCCTCACTCATCTAAGAACAAAGAGGCAACTATGCTTTGGTTGCAATTTGTTGCAATGAACGAGCACCAAGCTGATTGGGCAATCGCGGGCGGACGTATTACACACAAAGATACATATGCTGACCCTAAAGTTATGGCTGTTGACGAGCAAGCAGACGGTTACTTTACTCTTATGAGAGATACTGGCTTTTTATACGCTGGTGCTCCTCCGTTCCCATTCCATGGTGCGGGAAGAGGTGCTATTGACCCATTCATTTACAGTGCTTTAGCAGGTGAAATGACTCCTGAAGAAGCTCTTGATGGTGCGTGTCAAGCATTAGACACAGTAATGGCTGACCTCGGTTACCAAAACTAATAATACTTCAAAACGGGAGGTGTAAAACCTCCCGTTCCACTCTAAATGCTGTCTAAAAATAAAACTGGCTGGCTACTTTTATCTCCAACAATAATAATTTTAGTGTTAGCAGGCTTGGTTCCTTTCTTTTACGTTTTGTATGTTGGTTTTTTTCAATGGAACCCTCTCGCAGTTGACCCCTCTCTTCAATTCGATGGATTTGCTTCAAATTATAGAAGACTTATTTTTGATGAAATTTTTTTAGAGTCTATATGGCGTTCAATTAAATTTTCAGTTGTAACATTATCAATAGAACTAACTCTTGGTTTTTTACTTGCACTCTCTTTATTAAGCTCATTTCCTTTAAAATCATTTTTTAGAAGTGTGCATACCCTTCCCTTAGTTATTGCTCCTATTGTAGTGGGATCAATTTTCAAATTATTTACAGTACAAGGATTAGGGCCACTGCCTCATATTTTAAAAGATTATTTTGGTTATACCCTAAATTATGGATTAAATGCTGAACAAGCTTTTTGGATGATTGTAATAATGGATGTGTGGCATTGGACACCATTTGTAACTTTGACATTACTCGCAGGGTTAAGTGCACTTCCTCAAGATCCCTATGAGTCTGCTAAAATAGATGGTGCAAATAATTTTCAAATTTTTACTTACATAACTATTCCTATGATGGTTCCTGTTTTAATTGTTGTTATTTTTATAAGATTAATGGACTCCTTAAAAATTGTTGATGAGGTTTGGATGTTAACAGGTGGAGGCCCAGGATACGCTACACGATTCACTGGAATTCATATTTGGAAAGAAGTATTTGAAAAAAGATATTATGGACTAGGTTCGGCAATGTCGATTTTATATTTATATATCACAATTGTTATTTGTTGGGTCTTGTACAGTGTGATGGTTGCAAGGGGGAAAAATGAAGACTAAAAAAACTTTTACTAAAATAGGAACTACTTTTTTATGGAGTTTACTTACAATTATCACGTTATTTCCTATTTACTGGATGATTTTAGTCTCAACAAGAACTCCGGTTGAACTATTTGGCAAACCAGATTTAAGTCCAACATTTTTTGAGAAAGTTCACTGGAAAAATTTTACAAAACCATTTATTGATGGAATTTATTCTGATTATCTTTTCAATTCAATTATCGTTGCAACCTCAAATGCAGCTTTAGTGACAGTGCTAGCATTAATGGCTACTTATGCACTCTCTAGATTTAAGTTGCCTGGATCAGAAAGTATATTTTTTTGGACTATGACCAACAGAATGGCACCTCCTGCAGCTTTTTTATTGCCACTATTTTTACTGTTTTCGACTGTGTTTAAATTTGGCGACTTTACTTTATTTGACACAAAAATTGGACTAATTTTGTTGTACTGTGTTTTTAATTTGCCCTTTGCTATATGGCTTTTAAAAGGAATAATTGATGGGATACCAAGAGAGTTAGATGAAGCAATGATTGTTGATGGTGCTAATCTATTTACTATATTTAGAAAGCTAATAATACCATTAGCAGCTCCAGGCATAGCTGTAACATCTTTACTTAGTTTCCTATTTGCTTGGAATGAATATTTATTAGCATCAACTCTAACAAGTGTTTATGCGAGAACTATTCCTACCGGATTATCAGAATTTGTTACTACCACTGGAACAAACTGGGGAACTATGGCTGCAGTAGCTTTGGTGTCGATGTTACCCGCATTATTATTTTTATTTGCAGTTCAAAAACATATAGTAGCAGGATTAACATTTGGAGCAGTGAAGGGTTAATATGAAAAAAAGAGGTTTTATTCCCATAAATACAAATTGGTTTGATAGGTTGTTTATTGGAGTAATAAGTTACGTTGCATTACAGTTATTTTGGATGAGATTTCTGGAAAGCTTCGTGTCATTAAATTTTGCAATAGGAATAGGTATATTGTGGATAATTTTTGTTATTTGGAAAGGATAAAGTAATATGAAAGCTCTAGTATTAGAAAAGCAATTAGAATTAAAATTGCGTGATATTGATTTGCCAACAGAGGTAGGTCCTGATGATGTTAAAATAAAAATGCATACAGTGGGTATCTGTGGTTCAGATATTCATTATTATGAGCATGGTAAAATCGGTCAATGGCATGTCAACGCCCCAATGGTTTTGGGCCATGAAGGATCTGGTACAATTATTGCTGTAGGAGAAAATGAAAAAATATTGAAAGTTGGTGATAGGGTTTGCATCGAACCCCAAGTGGTCAGTAAAAAATCAAAGGAATATAAATTAGGACTTTATAATTATGATCAAAAAGTTAAATTTTGGGCTACGCCTCCTATTCATGGGTGTTTAGCACCAGAAGTTGTATTTCCTGGTGATATGGTTTTCAAAATTCCTGATAATCTCTCTTATGCAGAGGGTGCTATGGTTGAGCCTTTAGCTGTTGGTATGCAAGGGGTCACCAAAGCAAAGATAAAACCAGGTCAAATAGGGTTAGTCATGGGTTGTGGCCCTATTGGGTTAGTTACTGGCTTAGCTGCATTAGCGGGAGGTTGTTCCAAAGTTTATATTGCTGATGTTTTGGCAGAAAAATTAAAAATGTGTGAACATTACCCTGATTTAATTCCTGTGGACTTAACAAAAGAGAGTTTATCTGAAAGAGTCATGGATGATACAAATGGGTGGGGTGTTGATCGCTTTTTTGAATGTAGTGGTGCGGTCAAAGCATATGAGTCAATTTTTTCATGTTGCTCACCAGGGGCTCATGTCGTACTCATAGGTAATAACGCAGAACCTGTGCCAATGAATTGGGCTATCTTATTTGCCAAAGGATTAGAGTATCAAACCGTTCATAGATATTCACATCAATATGAGCCCTCTATTAGATTATTGGGTAGTGGAAAAATTGATGTAAAACCAATGATCACTCATACTTTTAAGTTTGATGAGAGT
>CACMWX010000029.1 GCA_902617515.1 uncultured Alphaproteobacteria bacterium | reverse complement strand
GTTATATTTAAAAGCTGTTGAGTCAAATTTATTCAGAGGAAATCAATCTTTAATACTTTTACCAGAGATAGCTTTAACTGAAGAATGGTCTAAAAGATTTTTTAAATATTTTGGCTGTAGACCTTTTATTTGGCACTCTAAACAATCAAAAATTCAAAAAGCTAGAATAATCAGATCTCTTTTGTCGGGTGAACCATGTGTTTTAGTTGGAGCAAGGTCATCAGTTTTACTTCCTTTCAAGAATTTAAAATTAATTATATGCGATGAAGAGCACGACTCATCTTATAAACAAGAAGATGGCCCAAAATATCAAGCAAGAGATATGGCCATATATAAAGCAAAATGTTCAAAAGCTTTATGTCTATTGATAAGTGCATCCCCATCATTAGAGAGCCTTCATAATTCTAATCAGAGAAAATTTCATATTCATCATCTTTCCAATCAATTTCATAAAACTCAATTACCATTAGTTGAAATTGTTGACATGAATCAATCAAAACCTAGCTCAAGGGCTTGGATATCAAAACAAGTATTTGATGAAACAAATAAGATCCTAAAACAAAAAGGACAAGTTTTATTTTTTCTTAATAGACGCGGATATGCTCCATCCAAAATATGTGTAAGTTGTCATACACCAATACAGTGTCAAAATTGTGCAGTAAATTTAGTTTATCATAAAAAAATTGATAGACTCATTTGTCATCATTGCTCTAATTATTTTGAGCCTAGCCAAATATGTAAGATGTGTTCATCTGAAAAATTTATATCGATTGGTATAGGGTTAGAAAGACTTCAAGAGGAAGTTACACGCCTTTTTCCAGGATACTCAAATCAATTATTTTCGAGTGACACATTAAAATCAAAAAAAAATAAAAAAGAAATCATTGAAAATATATTTAATTTAAATACTAGTATATTGATTGGCTCACAAATAATAGGGAAGTCTTTTCATTTTCCAAATTTAAAATTAGTAAATATTATTGATGCAGACTCAAGTTTGTATAGTCCTGATTTCAGAGCTATGGAAAAAACATACCAGCTTTTGCAACAAGTAGCAGGGAGATCAGGTAGAGAGGGCAACAGGGGTAAGGTCTTAATTCAAACTTACAATCCTAAGCATTCGATATACAATTCACTTAAGAATCAAAGTAGAGATCAATTTATAAAATTAGAACTTCAAAGAAGAGAAGAGAACAATTTACCTCCGTTTTATAAAATAGTTCAAATTCAATTAATCCACCCTAATGTCTCAACTATAAGAGAGGCTTGCCAAGAAATTCTTGATATATCGAAAAAGAGTAGACTTGATATTTTAGGGCCTGTCCCATCATTGATTCCATATAAAATGAAGCACTTTCATGAGAATTTTTATTTTAAAGAGAGGACATATAAGGCTTTGAGAAAAAAATTAGATATCTTAATGTCAAAAATAGCCCCAAAATACAGGCGTTTTCTAAATATTGACATTGATCCACTATCAATCGCTTGATGCGTCATTTGTATGATGCCGGTTGGCCTAGTGATGTGATAAAAAATTGAGGTTAACTATACAAAATGACCAATAAAATCGCATCTAAAAGGTATTCTACTGCCTTGTTTGACTCAGTCAAAAACGAAGAATTAGATGCCTTGCTTAAAGATGCACAAAGTTTATCTGAGACTATGGCCGACAGCGAAGAGTTATCCTCACTTTTAAAATCACCTCTGACCAAAAATGAATTGAAATCAAGTATTTTATTAAAAATAATCCAAGGATTGCCATCTGAAAAAATTTTATCTGGTCTTGTCAATACACTTAAAAAAAATAAAAGACTTAATCTATTTGAAAATGTTTTGTCTGATTTTCAGGATGTTCTTTTTGAAAAAAGGGGATATCAAAAAGCTAAAGTAACAACATCTCATGCTATTAATGATGAAATAAAAAATAGTATCCAGGATTTGTTACACAACCAATATGGTTCCAAAATTAATTTAGAGTTCCACGTAAACAATTCTTTACTAGGAGGAATGACTGTAGTGATTGGATCAAAGATGATCGACCTAAGTATTCTTAATCAAGTTTCTAAATTTACCAACAATGTGAAAGGAGACATTTAATGTCAATAAAAGCATCGGAGATCTCTTCTATCATCAGAGATCAGATTAATAACTTTGAAAGCCAAGCAGATATTTCAGAAGTAGGAACTGTCCTAAAAGTTGGTGACGGAGTTGCTCAAGTTTATGGTTTGGACAATGTCCAAGCAGGTGAAATGGTAGAATTTACTGGTGGTGTCCAAGGAATGGCACTTAACCTTGAAGAGGACAATGTTGGTATTGTTATTTTTGGTGATGATAGAGGTATTAAAGAAGGCGATACAGTTAAAAGAACACAAAAGATTGTTGAGGTACCTGTTGGTAAAGGCTTGTTAGGAAGAGTTGTCGATGCTCTCGGAAATCCTATTGATGGCAAAGGTCCTATCCAAAGTAGTGAGTCTAGTAGAATAGAAGTTAAAGCACCTGGTATTATTCCTAGACAAAGTGTAAGCGAACCAATGCAGACAGGGCTTAAAGCCCTTGACTCACTAGTCCCTGTTGGTCGAGGACAGCGTGAATTGATTATTGGTGATAGACAAACTGGCAAAACAGCTGTTGCTATTGACACCATAATTAACCAAAAGGAAATTAACCAGTCTGATGATGAATCAAAAAAATTATATTGTATCTATGTAGCTATTGGGCAAAAGAGATCAACAGTTGCTCAGGTTGTTAAAACCTTAGAGGAAAATGGAGCTATGGAATACACCATCGTGGTTGCAGCTTCAGCTTCTGATCCAGCACCACTCCAATTTTTAGCTCCTTATGCAGGTTGCTCTATGGGTGAGTTTTTCCGTGATAATGGAATGCACGGTCTAATCGTTTATGATGACTTATCAAAACAAGCTGTTGCGTATAGACAAATGTCTTTATTGCTTAGAAGACCGCCAGGGCGTGAAGCGTTTCCTGGTGATGTTTTTTATCTTCACTCTCGTCTTCTAGAAAGAGCAGCTAAAATGAACGATGAGAATGGTGGAGGTAGTTTAACAGCACTTCCCGTAATTGAAACTCAAGCTGGTGATGTATCTGCTTTTATCCCAACTAATGTGATTTCAATTACAGATGGTCAAATTTTCTTAGAGACAGAATTGTTTTTCTCAGGTATTAGACCAGCAATTAATGTCGGTTTATCTGTGAGTCGTGTGGGTTCCGCAGCACAAACTAAAGCTATGAAAAAGGTTGCTGGTAAAATCAAATTAGAGTTAGCCCAATATCGTGAAATGGCTGCTTTCTCTCAATTTGCATCAGACCTTGATGCCTCTACCAAACAGTTACTTGCAAGAGGTGAGAGGTTAACAGAACTATTAAAACAAGATCAATACGTTCCGATGTCTGTGGCTGATCAAGTTTTAAGCTTGTACTCAGGTGTTAGGGGTTTCTTGGATAAAATTGAAATATCCAAAATTACAGATTTTCAAGTTAAGTTTCTTGAGGGACTTCGTGCCGATCATTCAGATATTTTTGACGAAATTAATAATACAGGTAATTTCAGCGATGAGTCTGATAAAAAAATCGAGGATTATTTAGAAAAATTCACAGCTAATTATAATTAATGCCAAATTTAAAAGAATTAAAGAATAGAATTTCCAGTGTTAAATCCACTCGAAAAATTACATCTGCGATGAAGATGGTAGCTGCGAGTAAGTTACGCCGAGCTCAAGAATTAGCTGAGTCATCTAGGGTCTACGCAGATAGCTTAAGTTTTATCCTTTCATCTTTGGCTGGAAATACTAAAAATAGCGCTGACTTACCAGAAATCTTAACTGGTAGAGAAAATTCAAAAATTAGTCTTTTAATAATCAACTCTTCTGACCGTGGTCTATGTGGAGGTTTCAACTCTAATCTTTTTAGAAACGCAAAAAAATGGATTAGTGATCAACAAGGACAAGGTAAGTCTGTCAAAATAATGACTGTTGGCAAAAAAGCATCTAGTTTTTATAAAAAAACAGACTTAGATATTGTAGCTAGTTTCGAAGATTTAAATTCTAATGATAGACAACTTCAGGTTTCAGATGAAATAAAAAATAAAATTATGGAACTATTTGAAAATAATGAGATAGATGAAGTTTCTATTTTATTTAATAAGTTTGTTTCTGCGATTTCGCAAGAGCCCACGTATCAATCGTTGATACCTCTAAGCAATGAAGAAACTAGTGAAGATGAGAGTGAAGCCAATATTGCTGTTTTTGAATTTGAACCTGATAAAAATGAACTTTTAGAGTACTTGGTTCCAAGAAATTTTTTAACACAAATTTATAGAAGTGTTCTTGAAAGCTCTGCGTCTGAGCATGCAGCAAGAATGACTTCCATGGACAACGCTACAAGAAACGCGGGAGACATGATTGATCGGTTAACACTAACTTACAACCGAACAAGACAAGCATTCATCACAAAAGAACTTATTGAAATTATTTCTGGAGCAGAAGCTGTTTAGGAAAGGAGCAACAAATGGCAAGTAATAAGGCAGGAAAAGTTACACAGGTATTAGGGGCTGTAGTTGACGTCGCCTTTGAAGGAGAATTACCCCCAATTTTAAATGCATTATCTACAAAAGTAGGTGATCAAGATTTGATTTTAGAAGTAGCGCAGCATCTCGGTGAAAATACTGTTCGAACTATTGCTATGGACGCAACGGAAGGTCTTCAAAGGGGCCAAGAGGTTCAAGACAATGGTGATCCTATTTCTGTGCCAGTCGGACCAGAAACATTAGGTCGAATTATGAACATTATCGGTGAGCCCATTGACGAGCGAGGTCCAATTGAATCAAAAAAATCTCTTCCTATTCACAGAGCAGCTCCTGATTTTGTTGATCAATCAACCGAAACCGAAGTTCTTGTTACGGGTATTAAAGTTATCGATCTTTTAGCACCTTACTCAAAGGGTGGAAAAATTGGTCTTTTCGGCGGTGCCGGTGTTGGAAAAACTGTTTTAATTATGGAATTAATTAATAACGTAGCTAAAGCTCATGGTGGATACTCTGTTTTTGCTGGAGTGGGAGAAAGAACTCGTGAAGGGAACGATCTTTATCATGAAATGATTGAGTCAGGTGTTATCAACCTTGAGGGTGATACCTCTAAAGTGTCTCTAGTTTATGGTCAAATGAATGAACCTCCAGGAGCTAGAGCAAGAGTTGCTTTATCTGGTTTAACACAAGCTGAATATTTTAGAGATGAAGAAAATCAAGATGTTTTATTCTTTGTAGACAACATCTTCCGATTTACACAAGCTGGATCAGAGGTTTCTGCTTTACTAGGACGTATTCCATCAGCTGTGGGATATCAACCTACTTTGGCTACAGATATGGGTGCACTTCAGGAACGAATTACGACTACTAACAAAGGATCAATAACATCTGTACAAGCGATTTATGTTCCTGCTGATGATTTAACTGACCCTGCACCTGCAACATCATTTTCTCACTTAGACGCAACTACTGTGTTAAACAGATCAATTGCAGAACTTGGTATTTATCCTGCGGTGGATCCTTTAGACTCCACTTCTAGAATTTTAGAACCAAGAACTTTGGGTGAGAAGCATTATCAAGTTGCAAGAGATGTTCAAAAAACTCTTCAAACCTATAAAAGTTTACAAGATATTATTGCAATCTTAGGCATGGATGAATTATCTGAAGAAGATAAGCTCGTTGTATCAAGAGCTAGAAAAATTCAACGTTTCTTAAGTCAACCTTTCCATGTTGCAGAGGTGTTTACAGGTTCGCCAGGTAAGTTTGTTTCTTTAGAGGATACTATCAAAGGTTTTGATGGATTGGTTAAAGGTGACTACGATCACATCCCTGAAGCGGCTTTTTATTTGGTTGGAACAATTGAAGAAGCACTAGAAAAAGCAAAAAAAATGGCTGAGGAAGCAACGAAGTAGTTATGATTAATTTGAAGGTCGTATCCCCTCAAAAAGTGATTTTTGAAAAAGAAGTTGAAATGGCAGTTTTGCCAGGAGCAGAGGGTGATTTTGCTGCAATGCCTAATCATTCTCCGTTCATCAGTTCTTTGCGACCTGGTCAAATGGCAATTATGTCTTCAAACAAAGTCGATGAGAGTTTCTTTGTGTCAGGTGGTTTGGTTATGCTAAAAGAAAAGGTTTGTGAGGTCTTAGTTGATCAAATAGAGCCATTGTCTGATGTTAATAGCTCTAACTACCAACAATCTAAAACATATCAAGAACTAGAGGGTAATGAAACTGCTCTGGGTACGTTTGAACAAGTGGTAAATAATCCGCCTTATAAATAGTCTTTAAATTCTTTTAATAATTTTTCGTAAATTGCTTTTTTAAAAGGCACTATGTTGGGAACCAAAAAATCTGGTTTAACCCATTTATAATCAGAAAATTCAGGGTGAGATGTTTCAATATTTATATCTTTCTCACTACCTTTAAATTCATACAAGAACCATTTTTGACGCTGACCTTTGTATTTACCTTTCCAAAGAGTTTTTGATAAGTCTTTAGGTAAAGAATAGTAATACCAGTCTTTGCTCTGTGAGATTAATTTAACTTTATTTTTTTTTATACCAACCTCTTCCTCCATTTCTCTTAGAGCTGCCACTTCAGATTTTTCTTTTGGATCAATACCACCTTGTGGCATTTGCCAAAATTCTGAAGGGTGGTCTATTCTTTTTCCAACAAATATTTCTTTATTTTGATTAATAATCATCATACCGACATTTGGTCGATAATCTTTGGGGTTTATTTTCATTAATTTAATACAGCTATGGTTTTGACTGCATCAATGGCACGAGATAGCTGATAATCTCTCTCAAGAATATCATCAGTTGACTCTTCCTCCTCACTTTCTTCATTTGTCTCATTATCTAAAGCTTCTCGATAATCTGACTCTCTAAACGTAAAGTTATTATCAATCACATTTAGTTCGGCTCTTGGCACAACAACATCCGGCTCAATACCAACTGCTTGTATTGAATCCCCACTTGGTGTGTAATACTTTGCGATGGTGAGTCTGATTGCACCGCTGTCAATAGGTATAATGGTTTGCACAGAACCTTTTCCAAATGACTTTATACCCATAATTACTGCTCTATCATGATCTTGTAATGCACCAGCAACAATTTCAGATGCCGAAGCAGAACCCTCATTGATTAATATAATCAATGGTTTTCCATTGATTAGATCTCCTTTTTTAGCAGAGTAAACTTGAACATCTTTCTTTTCTCTTCCTCTGATTGAAACTATTTCTCCTTTATCAA
>CACMWX010000028.1 GCA_902617515.1 uncultured Alphaproteobacteria bacterium | reverse complement strand
TTTTAGTTCTTGGACTCCTCCAACTGGGTCTGTTCTATTGACTAAAACTAATTTAGCGCCAGCCTCACCAAGTGCATGAGCGATCGAAAGACCTATACCTCTTGTACCTCCAGTGATGAGAGCAATTTTATCCTCTAATTTAAATTTGTCTAAAAACATCAATCCCCTTTATCAATTAGTAATACATTTAAATTATTTAAAAGCTTGTCCAGAGCTATTAAAGATATGGCAACGAGATGAAGAAAAGCCAACTTTGACAGTATCCCCAACTTTAATGTTGGAGTCTCCCTCTGTTTGAACAACTAAAGGTTCTCCTTCTTTTTCAAGGTAAAGAAAAGTTCCAGATCCAAGTTTTTCTACAACAAACACCTTACTCTCCCAACTGCCATCACTATCTTCATTGACTGTTAGATGTTCAGGTCGAATTCCTAACATAACTGAGTCACCCTCTGTTGCGCTAGATAAACTTTTTGGTACATTTATTTTGGATGAACCTAACAAGTCAAGTTCTGTATTGCTATTACTTGCACTGAGTATTTTTGAAGAAATAAAATTCATCTTAGGAGATCCAATGAAGCCTCCTACAAACAAATTATCTGGATCATTGTAAAGCTCTAATGGTGATCCCTTTTGTGAAATAACACCATTATTAAGAACAACAATGTCATCAGCCATCGTCATTGCTTCAGTTTGATCATGCGTTACATATATCATGGTCGCATTTAGCCTGTCATGTAGCTTAGCTAACTCAACACGCATTTGAACTCTGAGAGCAGCATCCAGGTTTGATAATGGCTCATCAAATAAAAATACTTGAGGCTTTCTTGTAATAGCTCTTCCTATAGCAACCCTTTGTCTTTGACCACCAGATAATTGCTTCGGTTTACGAGATAAGTATTCTTCAATTTGCAATATTTTTGCTGCTTCTTGAACACGTTCATCTATTTCTTCTTTAGATCTCTTCTCTAATTTTAATCCAAATGCCATGTTATCAAATACAGTCATGTGAGGGTACAAGGCATAAGATTGAAATACCATTGCGATATTTCTTTCTTTTGGCGGTAAGTCATTTACTACTGTACCATCAATTGAAATTGTACCTGAGTTTATATCCTCTAAACCTGCAATCATTCTCAGCATTGTAGATTTTCCACAACCAGAGGGACCTACTAATACTGTAAAGGATTGACTTTTAATTTCTAAAGAAACATTTTCGATAACTTGGACGTCACCATAAAACTTATTTATGTTATCAATTTTTATATCTGCCACTTCATCCTCCTTTGAGCGATCTTTCAAGTGAGCCTAAAATGTATTATTTCAACTTACAATTTGCAATAACTTAATAATCCAATTGAAATCAAGTTATAAACAACTTTAATACTTTTTAGAGCATGTATTTCCAAAGTATATTTTATTTATGATAGTAATAGTTATGGGTTGGTGGAATGGTAAAGAGGAGTTATTTGAAAATAATGAAATTCCTTATAATAAGTGTACTGAATGTGGTGAATTCAAAGAGGTCTCAAAGAAATATATCAATAAAATAAACGATGAAATGATTACGATTTGCTACGATTGTAGCAAAAAGCGCTATATTGAGTCGTTAATGGTGGTTTCTGCAATCGATGGAGTTGACGACCTTTGATGGTCGTAGGTTAAGAAAAAAAATAAGACTATAAACACATACAATAAGACACCTACTATTACCACTAAAGGGATGAAACCGCTTTGATAAGACATTAAAGAAATAAAGACTAGAACACTCATAGAACTTTTTTTAAAAATACAAATACAGATAATCTTGAGCGATAATTTTTGAAGCAATAAAAACCTTTTCTGGTGGGAGCTCATCATAGCTACTCCAACCGATGTATTTCAGAGAACCATCTAGACCAACGAGTTGGCGGATTTCATCTAAAGACCGAAGAGGGTGACCCTCTAAAGAGAGATCGAGAAGATATGAATGGTTTTCATTTCCTTGTACATGCAAACTCACAACCTGCCATTGATTTTGATTTTGATAGGGAAACACATATATGTTCGACTGTGTTTCTATACTAATTGTTTGAGCGTAATTGTGTATTTGGTTATAAATTGTTTCTTTAAATAATTGCTTTGTTTCTTTATCTAAACTACCTAGCACAAAAATCGTTGAATGATTAATTTCTGCTTTAATTTGTAAAGAAAAGGTTAGGAACATGACCACAAATAATAATTTTTTAATCATGTCCATCCTTGGCACGTATCCAAAGCACTGTTAAGAGCAGAACTGAGCCCGTTAGCTTTCATTTCTATCTCTTGTTTTTCAAACCTGTTGAGAGGATCATTGATAGAAAATGAAATTTGTCCTCTTTTGGACAACAGCTCTTCAAGCTTGGAGAAGTGATGTTTATAAAAACTCATTAACTCCCACCGAACGTATCCATCGGCATTCAATCGGCTAGCATCTTTGCCCTCATAAGATTGACCTGAGAGCTTCCAATCAAACGTCTCACCACTCATGACGTCAAAATCTTTGGGCTCAAATTCTCGATTGGTGTAAACTAAACGAGCATCACAACTTAAGTTCGGATCGACAATAAAAATAATCATTTGATCTTGGTTTTCCAAACTAAAGACTAAGTCTAGGTTCTCTTCTTTAGCCTCCATATGTATCCAATTATCAAATTCATGATGCATAGGACTGCTTTCTGCTTTTAGAGAACAATTAGTTAAAAAAACACTGATAAATAACAATAATAATGCTCTCATTACTTCTTTTCTCCTGGTTTAAAATGGCTCATTAAAAATTGCTTAGGAAAGGGTACTTTAAGATAAGAGGCATATTGCCTTGTAAAAAAGTAATTCAGGGGATACTGAATAAATTCTAGATTACCATTCTCAAGAGCATCAAGAGTGCTACGAGAATAATTCAAATGCTGCATTACATCCTCAATGGAAATATTATTTTCTTGTCTGATTTGTGCTAAACAACGCAAATACTCTTCAATATCTCTTAGGGATTGTGGTTCATTTTTTTTATTAGAGGATAACTTTCTACCTAAAGTAGGAGTAATATAATTAGACTTCATGATAACAATAATGAGGAATTATTATTTCTACAAATAGTCCAAAGCTTTTTTACTTTTGGACATAGATTATTGATTACCCGTTTAACATAAATTGCTATAGTGGGGTATGTCTAAAACAAAAGAAATTATCACCATTGAACATACCCTAAAAGAGGTTCTTAAAAATTTAAGTGATCAAGACATTCAAGATATCACTGGGAAGTCCAAGTCTTATATATACAAATGTGCTGATCCTGACGATACTGATAGGAATATACAATTTAGAACTGTCATACGTTTAGAGCATTCTATGCATAAAATTTACCAAAAAACTCCTTTTAGCAATTTTTTGAAAGATTATCTAGCAACCGCCCAACCTGAAAAACCTGCCAGCGAAAGTGAAGTACAATCAGAGATATTAGCGATAGGGGGAAGATTGGGAGATTTAATGGATGCTGTACGTGAGTCTATGGATGAGAAAAGTTCAGGGGGATCAAAAATAGTCCCACATGAAAAAGAGAAAATTTACCAAGACATTCAAAAATTAGATGATCAGTTGAGTAAAATTAAGAGTGTGTTAAAATCACTCTAATTTGTTTTTAAGGGGGATACTTTTAGGATTTTGGGTTTTCTTTTCCAGTGTTAGCTGGGGAGCAGAAATTTGTGAACGACTCCTAAAAAAAGACTTCAGAGAAACGTCTAACATTAGGCTAGCTTATAACGACAGCGGTGTAGTTCTTGAGCAAAATCAACCTATTATCAACAAAAAACGCTTTGGCTCTTATGCTTTTAATACTCCTCTCGAGTCGGGAGACCGCATCTTAGCTGTTGATCAAAAACCTGTTGCTTCCGATGATGCTGATGCCTACTTGTATTTATCCAACCTACTAGAGACATCAGCAATGAGAGATCTCTCACTAACTGTTCAACATTTAGATGGGGAAGTGGAGATGGTTGACCTTAAAAGAATTCCTTATCTAGGTCACCCTATAGTTGAGGCAGATATAATATTAAATGATTTTGAGGTCATTCAACAAAGTAGTAAATCAAATTTAAATTTAGAGGTGAATTTGCAGTGGCAAAATGAAGACTTAATTCATAATTTTTTCAATTTAACAGAACTTGATAAATCACCTATTAAATGCATTTTTAGAAAGTCAGCAGAGCTTGAAAATATTTTACAAAAAATTTGGTATCCTACATTTGAAACTACTCAAACAGGATCTTTTATAAATGATATAACCTTTAAAAGTTTACTTATCACAAACGATAAATCTGATCCTTTTAATTTTGTTCTCAAACAACAAATTAATTATCAAGTTACGAATTCCTCAGATTTTAAAAAATTTCCTTTTGATTATATTTCCACATCAGCTGATTTTATCTTCCAAGACATTGATTTAAGCACGTCTTCATTATACGACCCAGAAATAATTATGAGAGACGGTAATGAAATTTTGTATGAGTGGCAAATTAATGATCACACTTTGAACTGTTGTGATACTCAAATTTATGGACAAGGAGTACTGCAAAAACTGGAATACAGTTTTGATCTTAATCGTAAATCTTTTTACTATATCCTAAAGATTATCTTACCTGTGATATTTTTGGTTTATTTATCATTTATGGTTTTCTTGATACCTTCACGTGAGCTAGAATCTAAATTAGCTGTCAGTCTCGGATCTTTACTTACTTTAGTGGTATTTCAATTTACATTCGGAGATGATGTGCCAAAAATAAATGATTTCACCGTTCTGGACACAATGATATTGGCTTCATACTTATTTACAGGGTTTTCAACGTTTATTACCATCATAAATTACTTTTTTTACTCACGATCAAAAGAGATTACAACTCATCAAAATTATGACAAAAATCTCTTCGTTATTCTGTGTTTAACCTATCCAGTTGTAACTACTTTATTTGCCTTAAACGTTTATAATTAGATATATTTCAAAACTTATATTATTGTCCAAAAAATTTTAATATCTCCCCAATCTTTATTTTTAAAAATTAATATCTTTGTCTTCAGTGCAAAGACCTCTCTCTTCCTTTCTGTTTTCTAGTTACTCCTTCTCTAAGTCATTTCCTACCAGGTTAATAAATGACAAACAAAAAAAAGAGAGAGGAAAAATTGAGGTGGTTTTTTCATGGTTCCTTTCTGTGCTACGGCTAATCCCATCCTCCTGTAAATTAGCCGTGGTGCAAAGAGGAAAATACTTAATACTAATAATTACCTCTCTATTTATTGTCTCCTCAAGCTCAGCGATGACTTTAGAAAAATTTCACGGTTGGAATATTCAATTATTGGAGGAGGAAATGATTGCAATCGAGCGTAGTGGTGATGTTGAAGACTCAGAAAATATTATTTTTGTTATGACAAAAAATAATTGTGATCGTGTTCTTCAATTTTTTGAGTTATTCACCTTATCAGTTCACCCTGATCTCACAAAATTATTAGATAAAGAAATTGAGCTCCAGGAAAACGGCCATACAACCACCGGAATGGTGCATGAAATATATCCATATAAGAATGGACACATGATTTTAATTGGGATGGGTTCATACAATCATGAAACGATTAAAGAATATTATACTTTTCATAAACGCTCTCGCTTAACAGTCACTGATGTCCCATTCGAGGAACCAGTAGCTTTAAGAACATTTATAGACTTGCCTACAATTCAGTGGGCCATGCCTCAAGTGGAGGAGGCGATGGATAGAGCGCATAGGCATTGCAAAAAAATACCTGATCCCATTTCAGCTAGCCTAAACAAATCTCAGAAAGGACTAAAAACATGACTTTTTTACATTTTTTAGCAGCAGTTTTATTCTTGTATGTTGCAGATGAACAAAATCACAGCCAACTTCATTTTGGTAAGAAATGTTTTCAAAATGAAAACGGAGATATTATTTTTTCACACATCTGGGTAACACGCCCTTTTGATGAATTACCTGCTAACAAAGAGCAATGTACATTGCCAGAGGAGCCTGAGCCCCCGGTAGTTCCTAAATATGGAAAATAATATTTTCGATGAAACTAAAATTTACATATGCGGCCTTAGCTTAAATGGAAAAGCGTCCCACTCTGAGATTTCTTGCGGGAAGGGAAGATGCAGGTTCGACTCCTGATCCGGCTGCACCAAAACTATTTGGGGAGTTTTCAAAAAAACTTATAATACCTCTTATGGGTCATAGCTATTTTATTGAATGTCAAAAATGTGAGTACAAATCTGAAGAGATCACAATGGGAGTTGGCTTTTTATTTGGAAACATTGATGACATACTCCATGCACTTAGAGGTAATGATAAAAAAACAGTACAACTCCTAAAGCACCGTAAACAAATTCACACCCACTATTCACGAGGTTACTCTCTTTATCAGTGTAGAAACTGCAAATCACTAGAAAATAAATGTCACCTTACATTGTACAACCAACAAGGAGATCTAATATTTCAAACAGAGTCTTATTGTAGGTCATGTCAAAAGGCAAGAGAGTATATGCCAGAGGATAGTGACAATGAAACTATTCCAGATCTGTGCTGTCCTAAATGTCACCAGCAAGACCTTCAAGTCTTACTAGGAATACTTTGGGACTGATGTAGTATTTAAAGATGATATTTAAATACATTTTAATTCTCTCCATTTGGCTGACACCAACTTTGCTTTTAGCCGATCCATGGCAAATAGATCAAGATGAAAATTTCATTACTTTAAAAAAAAATGGCGAAATTCAACATGGAAACAATATTCACTTTAATTTTGATAAAGACAACGGCTGCAAATTTAATGTTTTTTTCTTCATTTACACAATGCAAGACAACCCATCACCTTTAGAGGAAATCTTTGAAGATCCACAAATTTACTTGAATTTTGGTGGTCAAGATATACTTGCGAGCGTTGGCTTTACGTCACCATTTGGCCTAGGAGAAATTGCGGGCATCTACGTCGCTACAAACATTCCTCTATCAAATGATTTCATCCAAATGAATGAAAATATGCTGCAAGACAATTTAATGACCATGACAATACAAAAAGAGTATGCGAAGTATTTTGATATCCCTGAAGAAAATTGGAGTTTTGAAAATTTTGGAGACAAAATGCATGAAGCTCATAATACCTGTATAGCTAATCAAGTTTAAAATTTCCTAACACGTGTTAGCAAATGATTTTAATTAATTTTATTTATGATAAAGTTCTATCAGCACCGATTTACTAACACAATATTGCGGGTGCTTAATAAATGCAGCTAAAACGGTGAAACTTAAATTTCCCCATTAGTTGCGTTGTTTAAACTAAAGGAGTTTAACAATGCCAATGAAAAAATTAACGTTAAAAGAAATAAGAGAACTAGGAATACCTATTCATCGCTCTTATATTCAATTCCATCAAAAACCATTATCTAATAAAAAACTTAAAAAGTTTTTAAATACCGCCAATAAACCGAAGGTTGGTAAAAATGGTTAAAATCATAAAAAGTATAATTGCCAGAAGGCCTGAAGATTTAGTCAGACTAAAGTATAAAAAGGAATAATATTTGGAAGAAATATTAGACCTCTAAAAAACTGAAAAGTGGTAAAATTATTTCTAAAATCATTAAACCAAAATAAACCGTCTAATAACTTCAAAATTATATTCACATTTTATTAACAGTTAAATTTTAAGTCTGTGTCCGCTTATATTAGGGCAATGTTAAAATTTTATTGAGAATAGTAATGAGGTTTTTTAATTCAAAAATATTATTGAATATAGTTTTCGTTTTTCTACTTTTTTATCTGACTTATCACACTTTTAATGGAAAATATAATCTACAGAATTACCTTATCAATAAGTTTGAATTAAAATTGTTTCAAGACTTTCATTATAACCTGAAGCAAAAGTCA
>CACMWX010000027.1 GCA_902617515.1 uncultured Alphaproteobacteria bacterium | reverse complement strand
TTAATAACTTTTCTTCTGGAGTAATAGGTGAGTCTCCTTTTGGGGAAACCTTTCCAACTAGGATATCTCCTGGTTTTACCTCAGAACCAATATAGACTATACCTGCTTCATCAAGATTAGTTATGCTCTCATCACCAACATTAGGCATATCTCGTGTAATTTCTTCAGGCCCTAGTTTGGTATCTCTACATAATACCTCAAATTCCTCTATGTGTATTGAGGTATATCTATCTTCGTGAACAACTCTTTCTGACATTATTATAGAGTCCTCAAAATTATATCCATTCCATGGCATAAAACCTACAAGAAGATTTCTTCCTAAAGCCAGCTCTCCCAAATCAGTAGAAGGACCATCAGCTATAATATCTCCTCTTTCAACGTAATCGCCTATTTTAACGATAGGTTTTTGATTAATTGCAGTACTTTGATTAGATCTTTGAAACTTTTTAAGGTTATAAATATCAACACCGCTTTTATCTTTACTAATATTTTTAGAGTCTGATCTTATTACTATTCTTGATGAGTCAACTTGGTGAACATAGCCACTATTTTTTGCAATTACAACAGCTCCACTATCTCTTGCTACTTTTGATTCAAATCCAGTGCCAACGAGAGGTGCTTCACTTTTAACAAGAGGAACAGCCTGTCTCATCATATTTGATCCCATTAAAGCCCTGTTAGCATCATCATTTTCCAAAAAAGGTATTAAGGAAGCTGCAACAGAAACTAATTGTTGAGGATTAACATCCATAAAATCAATTTCGGAAGGATCACAGAAAATAAAATCACCTCTTCTCCTACAACTTACTTGCTCTTCAGCAAATTTATTGTTTTGATTTATAGGGCTGTTTGCTTGAGCTATTGTGTAGTTCTCTTCTTCATCGGCATTTAAGTAAAGAACTTCGTCAGTTACAGTCCCTTTTACTATTTTTCTATAAGGAGTTTCAATGAAACCATATTGGTTAATTCTAGCAAAAGATGATAAACTATTTATGAGTCCAATATTTGAACCTTCAGGAGTTTCAATAGGACATATTCTTCCATAATGTGTTGTATGAACATCTCTTACCTCAAATCCCGCTCTCTCCCTAGTCAAACCACCTGGGCCCAATGCAGATATTCTTCTTTTGTGTGTAATCTCACTTAATGGATTAGTTTGGTCCATAAACTGACTTAATTGGCTAGTTCCTGTGAATTCTTTTAAAACAGTTTGTATGGGTTTAGAATTTACAAGATCTTGGGGCATAATTGACTCAATATCAACTGTTCC
Source organism: uncultured Alphaproteobacteria bacterium (assembly GCA_902617515.1). Taxonomy (GTDB): domain Bacteria; phylum Pseudomonadota; class Alphaproteobacteria; order HIMB59; family HIMB59; genus HIMB59. The sequence continues at coordinate 6,901 of CACMWX010000027.1, read as the reverse complement.
CATCTTTTCTCTAATAGCTCGCTCCATTCTAACTAATCCAATTCTGTATTGATTTTCAATTAATTCTCCTACTGATCGTACACGTCTATTTCCCAAATGATCAATATCATCTTTGCCTGCACTTTCGGTTTTCATATCGAAAAGTTTTTTTGCAACTGCAAGAATATCAGATTTACTTAAAATTCTATTTTTATTATCCTTGTTTAAAGATAGGTAAGTATTTAATTTAACTCTTCCTACTTCAGACAAATCATATCTGTCATCGCTAAAAAACATATTTTGGAATAAAAAGTTACTTGCTTCAAGAGTTGGTGGTTCACCAGGTCTTAATATTTTGAAAATATCAAAAAGGGCTTCCTCTCTTGAATTATTTTTGTCAGCAACGAGTGAGTTTATGACACCTAAATTACCAGTAGCTTGGTTAGCGTTGATGACAGAAAATTGATTAATAGATAATTCATTTAATCTCTTGAAAAACTCTTCGCTTAATAGGGTACCAGCTTCTGCATATACCAACCCATTATCATAATTAACGATATCGTTGGATAAATAAAAACCGTATAATTCCTCTTCTTTAAAAAAGAATTTATTTATTTTTTTATCTTTAATTTCTTTCATTAATTTTAAAGACAATTTTACATCTTTGTAAGCAACTACTTCATTACTATTAGGATCAACTAAATTAAAGGGCAAATTTTTATATTTAAATTTATTTAAATCTAAGCTGACTATCCATCCATCTTTATTTTTTTTAAAATTAAAAGTTTCATAAAAATAAGTTAATATTTCTTCTGAAGTCATTCCTGAAACTTTGTAGATATCTGGCTCTACTTTGTTTTGGATACATTCATTTAAATACTTTTCTGAGGCTTTTGATGGAAGCGCCTGAAAAATTGTAGTAGATATCATTTTCTTTTTTCGATCAATTCTAAAGAAAAGGTTATCTTTGTGATCAAATTCAAAATCCAACCATGAGCCTCTGTAAGGGATTATTCTTGCGTTGTATAGGACCTTGCCACTTGCATGTGTTTTACCCTCATCATGGTCAAAAAATACACCAGGTGATCTATGTAATTGGCTTACAACAACCCTTTCAGTACCGTTAACAACAAATGTACCGTTATTTGTCATCAAAGGTAAATCACCTAAGTATACAACTTGTTCTTTTATGTCCCTTAGGGATTTTTCTTCAGTTTCCTCATTTATATCCCAGATTATAAGTCTAAATGTAACCATAAGAGAGGCAGAGAAAGTTAATCCTTTTCTCCTACACTCATCTACATCATATTTTGGGTTATCGAGATAATAGTCTATATAATGGAGTTCAGATTTGCCTGCATAGTCTTTTATGGGAAAGACAGAATTAAAGACCTCTTGCAGTCCTGTATTTGAACGATTCTCTACTGATTTTCCTAATTGAAGGAACTTATCGTAGGAAATTTTTTGAATATCTACTAAATTTGGAACCTCAATCGTTTTACCGATTTTACCAAAGGAATAGCGAATTCGTTTTTTTTCTGTAAAGCTAAGTGGCATATTATATAGAACCTATAACAAATTACTTAAGTTCTACTTTTGCGCCAGCGGCTTCTAGCTGTGTCTTCATAGCTTCAGCCTCTTCTTTCTTAGCTCCTTCTTTTAAAGTTTTTGGAGCACCTTCAACCATGTCTTTAGCTTCCTTTAAACCAAGACCTGTAATAGCTCTTACTTCCTTAATAACATTAATTTTTTGATCTCCAGCTGCTGTAAGCACTACATCAAAAGCATCTTTTTCTTCTGCTGCATCAGCTGCAGGAGCTGCTCCACCAGCTGCTACTGCTACAGGTGCTGCTGCGGTTACACCCCATTTTTCTTCTAAGAGTTTTGAAAGTTCTGCTGCTTCCATTACTGTTAGTGTTGATAGCTCATCAACGATTTTATTTAAATCTGCCATTTTTTTTGTCTCTCCCTAATTAGTCTTTTTTATTTTGTAGTATTGAAATAATATCCTGGTCAGGTCTTTGTAATAGTCTTACAAGTTTAGATGCAGGAGCATTAATCAATCCAACTATTTTTCCTCTTATTTCTTCAAGAGAAGGTAAAGTTGCAACCTTTGCTATATCCTCTTTTGAATATAACTGGTTATCAAAAAAAGCTGCCTCTGCAGATAGCTTTTTTAAATCTTTTTCAAATTTTTTACAAACTTTCGCAGTTCCAACTGGATTATTTGTAAAAATTAATAATTTTTGATTTGATAAAAAATCAATCAATCCTTTTTTTTCATCGTGTTTATTAACAAAAATTTTGACGATATTATTCTTTGATACTTTAGTTACTCCATCATTATTTCTAATCTCGGTTCGAAATTCGATCATCTCTTTTACTGACATCTCTGAAAAAGATGCAACAAATAATGCAGAATAATCATTTAACATTTGGTCAAGATTTTCTAAATATTGTTGTTTCTCAGCTTTATTCATTAAATTTCAACCCTTAAACCAAAACCCATGGAAGATGATAAGTAAACAGAATTTACAAAATTTCCTTTTAAACCTGATGGTTTTATTTTTTTTATTTCATCGATAAATGAAGTTACGTTTTCAGTTAATTTACTTTCATCAAAACTAACTTTACCTAAAGCTGCATGAATGGTTCCAGCTTTATCATTTTTATAAGTAACAAGACCTTTATTTATGTTTTCTATTGTACTTTTGACATCATTTGTAACTGTACCTGTTTTAGGGTTAGGCATTAAACCCTTTGGGCCTAAAATTTTAGCAATTTTACTTACAACTGACATCATATCTGGTGTAGCAACAATTACATCTACATCAATTTTTTTTTCAAGTGTTGATACTAAATCCTCTCCTCCTACATGTTTAGCTCCAGCTACTTTTGCTTCTTCTGCAGCTTTTCCTTGAGCGAAGACAGCTATTTGAAATTTTTTTCCTAATCCATGGGGTGGTACGAAACTTCCTCTAACATTTTGATCAGACTGCTTAGAGTCAATACCTGTATTAATTGATACATCTATAGACTCATCAAATTTAACATATTTTTTTTCTTTGATAATTTTAACTGCGTCAGAAATTTTATATGTCTTGGTAAAGTCTATACCTTCGATTTGTTTTTTTTTGTTTTTAGTTAAATTCATTATACAACTTCCATCCCCATTGACCTAGCTGATCCAAGTATTATTTTTGCAGCTTGATCAACATCATAGGCGTTGAGATCCTCTAATTTTTCTTTTGCTATCTCTTCAACCTGTTTCATTGTAACTTTGCCTAGTTTTGATCTACCAGGTGTTTGACAGCCTTTTTTTATTTTTGCAGCTTTCTTTAAATAAAAAGTAACGGGTGGTTTCTTTGTAACAAAATCAAATGATCTATCTTTGTATGCGGTAATTATAGTTGGGATAGGCGCGCCTTTTTCCAAATCTTTTGTCTTGTCATTGAATTGTTTACAAAAATCTTGAATGTTTAATCCTTTTTGACCTAAAGCTGGACCTACAGGAGGTGCAGGATTAGCTGAGCCAGCTGGTATTTGTAATTTTATGTATCCTAAAATTTCTTTAGCCATATTATTAGCCTTTAACCACTTGTGAATAATCTAGTTCTAAAGGTGTCGGTCTCCCAAAAATTGAGACGGACACTTTAAGCTTTTGTCTTGAGCTGTCAACCTCTTCTATAATACCACTAAATGATGCAAATGGACCATCAGATACCTTAACCTGTTCACCAACTTCATACTCAAACTTTGGTTTAGGATTGTCTACACCCTCTGTAATATCTTGTAATAATTTAGATACTTCTCGTTCTGATATAGCAATTGGCTTATCTTTTGTACCAAGAAAATTAGAAACTTTTGGTATATCTCTTACTAAATGCCAAGTGTCATCATTCATAATCATCTTAATTAAAACATAGCCTGGGAAAAATTTTTTTTCTGAATTAACTCTTACACCTCTTCTTACTTCAACTACTGCTTGAGTAGGAACAGAAACCTCGGATATAGAGTCCTCTAAATTTACTTTTTTTGCCTCATCTAAAATTGAGTCTGCAACTTTTTTCTCAAAGCCAGAATGGCAGTGTACAACATACCACTTTGATGTATCTGTATTCTCAACCATAAAACTATCCTAAAACTATTCTCACAATAAAAGAAAAAAATTGGTCTAAGAGCATTAAAATAATTGCAGCAATACTAATTACAACCAAAACTATTCCCGCTGAAGTAAAAGTTTCTCTCTTGGAGGGCCAGGTAACTTTAGATACCTCCTGTCGAACTTCTCTTAAATATTTAGCAGGATTAAATTTCATATTTTATTTATAATATTTGGCAGGAGTGGCAGGCATCGAACCCGCAACCTCCGGTTTTGGAGACCGGCGCTCTACCAGTTGAGCTACACTCCTTCATATTAGTATTGCTGCAGAGAATATTTTTATTCGATAATCTCTGAAACAACTCCTGAGCCAACAGTTCTACCACCTTCACGAATAGCAAATCGTAAATTGTTATTCATTGCGATAGGAGCAAGTAACTCTACTTCAAGTGTAATGTTATCTCCAGGCATAACCATTTCAGTACCTTCAGGTAGTTTGATTGAACCAGTAACGTCAGTGGTTCTAAAATAGAACTGAGGTCTGTAATTAGCAAAGAAAGGTGTGTGTCTTCCGCCCTCTTCTTTGCTCAAAGCATAAATCTCTGCCTTAAATTTTTTGTGAGGTTTAATACTACCAGGAGCAGCTAAAACTTGACCTCTTTCAACCTCTTCCTTTTTAGTTCCACGAAGTAGAGCACCGATATTGTCTCCGGCTTCACCAGAGTCTAATAGTTTTCTAAACATCTCAACACCAGTGCAAACTGTTTTGGTTGTATCTTTTAAACCAATAATTTCAATTTCTTCACCTGGCTTAATTACACCCTGTTCAACTCTTCCTGTAACAACGGTACCTCTTCCTGAAATAGAAAAAACATCTTCAACTGGCATTAAGAAAGGTTTATCTAGTTCCCTCGTCGGGGCTGGAATATACTCATCAATTTTTGACATTAATTCAATAATTGAATTTTTACCAATGTTTTCATCTCTGTCTTCTACTGCTGCAAGTGCTGACCCTTTTACGATTGGAATGTCATCACCAGGAAAATCGTATTTTGAAAGTAGTTCTCTTATTTCTACTTCTACAAGCTCTAATAATTCTTGATCATCTACTTGATCAACTTTATTTAGGTAAACAACAAGTGCTGGTACACCAACCTGTCTAGCTAAAAGAATGTGTTCACGTGTTTGAGGCATTGGACCATCAGCTGCGTTAACAACTAAAATACCTCCGTCCATCTGAGCAGCACCTGTAATCATATTTTTTACGTAGTCTGCGTGACCTGGGCAGTCGACGTGAGCATAGTGTCTTTTATCAGTTGAATATTCGACGTGAGCTGTTGAAATTGTAATACCTCTCTCTTTTTCTTCAGGTGCTTTATCAATTTCATCATAAGCAGTAAACTCTGCACCACCTTTTTCTGCTAAAACTTTTGTTATTGCTGCAGTAAGTGTAGTTTTACCATGGTCGACGTGACCGATAGTTCCGATGTTGACGTGTTCTTTCGATCTGTCAAATTTTTCTTTAGTCATTTTAAGTTGTTACCTCTTTTTAATATCTATTACTTAATTTTCGATGTACTTGGAGCGGGTGAAGGGAATCGAACCCTCGTAGCCAGCTTGGAAGGCTGGAGCTTTACCATTAAGCTACACCCGCGATTTAGCGGGTAACCACTTCAAAACATCCACAAAATCAAATCCTTGTGAGTTCCGATAAACTACTAATTTTTCTTTAAAATTCAACTAGAAAAGTTAAAAAAAGTGGTGGAGGGAGTAGGATTCGAACCTACGTACACTTGCGTGAACAGATTTACAGTCTGCCGCCTTTAACCACTCGGCCATCCCTCCAAAGTGTTTAAAATCAGGTGTTGATTAATAGATAATTGTCTTTGAAAGTCAATAGACTTCGTTAATTTTTACTGTTATTTAAAACAATGCTTATTTCAGGGGCTAATTCTTGCACTAGTTGCATAATTCATAACCCTGATAAAATTATTGAAATTTTTATTAATATTGAAAGACAATCAGCTTTTGCAAAGTTGATAGAGCTAAATAAACTTAATAATAAGACAAAGTTACTTAATAAAAACGATTTTAATAGACTAGGTATTAAAAATGATAGATTTATCAGTGATATAGTTATAAGAAGAGAAAAGTATAAACCCTCCAATTTAGAGCAAATTATTATAAACACCAAAAAATCCCTTATTATTGTGGCCGATCAGATAACAGACCAAAATAACCTAGGAAACATTATAAGAACGGCTCTGTTAATGGGAGCTGATGGTATATTACTATCAGAGCATTCTTCGGCAAATATTAACGAAGTAACGTCATTAACCTCGTCTGGAGCAGTTGAAGTGTTGAAATTTCATGTCTCTAAAAACATTAATAGAACAATAGAGGTTCTAAAAAAATCTGGCTACTGGACTTATTCCTTAGATATGAATGGTCAGGAAATGAACAGAGAATTTAATTTTGATAAAAAATCTGTCATCATTGTTGGAAGTGAAGGAAAAGGGATAAGAAAAAATATTTTAACAAAAAGTGACTTTAAAATAAGTATCCCTCAAGAAAATATAGATTGTATTGATAGTTATAATGCAGCAAATTCTCTAGCAATTGCTGCTTATCATTACAAAATTAATACTTTTTAAATATTGTTTATTTTGGATTTTAATATAAATAATAACTCAATGCCGGCTTAGCTCAGTTGGTAGAGCAGTTGATTTGTAATCATCAGGTCGGGAGTTCGAGTCCCCCAGCCGGCACCAGTCACTTTAACTAAAAACAACTCTTAAACACATATAATTGATTATTTTC
>CACMWX010000026.1 GCA_902617515.1 uncultured Alphaproteobacteria bacterium | reverse complement strand
ATACATACATACTTTCAAAAAAATATAAAATAAAAAACATAAAAAATTTTATTTTTCTATCTGATGTTTCTGATAAAAATTCTTATCAAATCGGTAAAAGCTCATATGATTATTTAAATTTAGATAAATGCTATTACATTACAGACAATCATGGCCTAATTACCACAGTAGATATCGTTGATAATATCGGAATTATTAATCATGAAGATATTGATTCAAAGTATTCAGATAATAAACAATCCAGCATAGATAATTTTTATGCTACAGGTTATGAGCCATCATTACCTAAATTAAAGCTACCCAAAATTTGGCCTTTTAAATCTAAAACCCAATAATTTCTTTTATTTAATACATTTAACAATATAATCCTTGCCTCATGAAATGGACTAAAGATAGTTGGAAGAACTTTGAAGCAAAGCAAATGCCTGCTTACGCTGATCAAGGTAAGTTAGACTCTGTAATTGAGGAATTATCCTCTATGCCTCCTTTAATATTTGCTGGTGAGACTAGGTCTCTAAAATCACAAATTTATCAAGTTCAAAAAGGAGAGTCCTTTTATTTACAAGGGGGTGACTGTGCTGAGAGCTTTCAGGAATTAAATCCTAATACAATTCGAGATAATTTTAAATTACTATTGCAAATGTCTGTTGTTTTGACTTTTGCCACTAATAAACCGGTCGTTAAACTAGGGAGAATGGGTGGACAATTTGCTAAACCAAGAAGCTCAGACTTTGAAGAAAAAAACGGTCAAAAGCTACCTAGTTATAGAGGAGATATCATCAATTCATTTGAGTTTAACGATTCCTCTAGAGAACCAGACCCTAAAAGAATGATCAGAGCTTATAACCATTCAGCTTCAACTTTAAATTTATTAAGAGCTTTTGCTCAAGGAGGTTTTGCTAGTTTAACACAATTAAATAAATGGAATTTAGATTTTGCAGATAACTTTGATACAACAAAAAAATTTAAAGAATTATCTGAAAAAATTGCAGAAAGTATAAAATTTATGAATGCCTGTGGTGTAAATGAAAAAAATACAAGAGAACTAAGAGAGACAGATTTTTACACAAGCCATGAAGCACTTCTTTTACCTTATGAACAAGCTTTTACAAGAATAGATAGCACTACAGGTGAGTGGTACAATGTAAATTCTCATTTTTTGTGGGTTGGTGATAGAACTAGAGATCCTAATGGTGCTCACATACACTATTTAAGTGGTATAAAAAATCCTTTAGGTCTTAAAGTAGGTCCATCTACAACCATTGATGATTTAAAAAAAAATATTGAGATACTGAATCCCGAAAATGAAGGTGGAAGACTTACACTTATTGTCAGAATGGGAGCGGATAAAATTAATTCAAAATACCCTGATTTATTGAAAGAAATTAATAAACTTGGTCTTAATCTTACATGGATATGTGATCCTATGCATGGAAATACATCTACAAGTAAATCTGGCTATAAAACTAGAGCTACTGAGAATATTTTTAAAGAAATTCAGTCTTTTTTTGAAATTCATAAATCAGAGGGTTCAGTCGCAGGAGGTGTTCACCTTGAATTAACAGGTTTAGATGTAACTGAATGTGTCGGTGGGCCTGATGATATTAAAGATGAAAATTTAGGTGATAGATACCATACGTTTTGTGACCCAAGACTAAATGTTAATCAATCATTAGAGCTATCTTTTCTACTGGCTGATTTATTGTCCAATGGCGAAATGAATTAGTTTTCTTATTCATAATGAATAAAAAAACAAATTCAAATTTAATTAATAATTTTACTGATAATTATTTTTTAAAAACAAAAAAAATTATCCATAAGTATGGAGATATTAAAGTTACTTATGCTGTCTTTATTCGTAGACCAGGTGTTATAGCATTAAAACTAGCAATAAATTGGATTAAACAGATTTCAAAAGACAGAGGAATTAAAGTATCAACTTCTAGTCCATTCAAAGAAGGTGACCATTTCGGTGCTGGAGAACCAATTCTTTATATTAGGGGTTCTTTTAAACATATAGTCGATTTGGAAACTTTACTCTTACAAAAAATTGGTCCAGCTTGTATAGCAGCAGCTAATGCATATCAAATGTGTTTAGACTTGCCTAAAACGTCCTTTATAGCTATGGATGCAAGACATTGTGCAGGTACAGAGATGTCTGAATTAATGTCATATGCGGCATCAGTAGGATCAAAATCAGCAAAAAGAAAGAAAGCTAAAGGCTTTATTGGAACATCGATAGATGCAACATCACATTATTTTCAATCTAATAAAGCATTAGGAACTATGCCACATGCATTAATAGGATATGCAGGATCTACTCTTGAGGCAGTAAAAATGTTTCATGAAACATTTCCAAAAGATGATTTAGTTGTATTGCCTGATTATTTCGGTAAGGAAATTACTGACTCTATTCAAGTTTGTAGCCACTTCGATAAGTTGTCTAAAGCTGGAAAAGTAATGATAAGACTTGATACCCCAAATGGAAGATTTATTGAGAATCTTGATACCTCAAAATCATATGAGGTCTTAGAAAAACACGCACCCGGTTCAATCAAAGAATACAGATCTGACAAAGAGTTAAAACATTTAGTTGGGCCTGGAGTCTCTGCTGCATCTTTGTGGTATTTGAGAGCACAACTTGATAATTTTGGTTTTAAAAAAGTAAAAATTATAGCATCTAGCGGATTTACAAATGAGAAATGCAAGGCAATGTCTTTAGCCAAAGCTCCAATAGATGTCATAGGAACTGGAAGTTATCTACCAGAAAAGTGGTCAGAAACATATGCAACTGCTGATATTATAAAATATGGTAATTCCTCTAGAGTAAAAGTTTCAAGAGAATACCTCTTAAAAAAAGTTAAATGATAATTACACGTTTTGCCCCAAGCCCAACTGGTCACCTGCACTTAGGAAATATGAGATCTTGCTTTTTAAATTGGGCATATTCGAAAAAAAATAATGGTAAATTTATTCTTAGATATGACGACACTGACCAAGAGAGAAGCAAAGATGAATATGTAAAGTCCATAGCATCTGATCTTGATTGGTTAAAAATAAAATATGATGAATCTTTTTATCAAAGCAAAAGAATTGAGAGATATAATGAACTTTTCGATCAATTAATTTCTTTAAAATTTGTTTACCCATGTTTTGAGTCAAGTGAGGATTTAGATATAAAAAAAAAGTTGCAGTTAAAAGCAGGAAAACCTCCAATCTACGATAGATCCTCATTAAATTTATCTAAAGAAGAAATTGAAAAAAAAATAATTAATGGTAATCAGCCTTATTGGAGATTTAAGCTTTCACAGACTAAAATTAAATGGAATGATTTAGTAAAAGGAGAGACCGAAGTAGATCTAGCTTCTCAATCAGATCCTGTTTTAAGGAGGGCTGATGGTAGCTACCTCTACCATTTTCCAAGTGTCGTCGATGATATAGATATGAAAATATCTCACATTATAAGAGGCGAAGATCACTTAACTAATTCAGCAATTCATTTAGAATTATTTAAATGTTTAAATTCTGATTTACCTTCATTAGGTCACAATCCATTAATGCTTAATGAGGATGGAACAAAACTAAGTAAGAGAAATTTGGACTCAATTTCACTTAAGCAATTCAGAAACAGTGGATATACAGTTAACAGTATTCTATCTTATTTGTATTCACTTGGTTTAAACTCAGATTATGATTTTGAAACCATTTTAAAGAATAATTTTAGAGATTTTAATTTAGAGGATATTTCTAAAAACTTACCAAAAATTGATATTCATAAAATTGACTTTTTTCAAAAAAATTCATTAAGGTCAATGAATTTAAAAGGTTTAAATAATGAATTCCCTGAGCTAGAAGAGTTAGCTTTAACTGAAACTGAGTGGGAACTTATTAAAGAAAATGTTGAAAAGTATGAAGATATAAGAAATTTATGGAATATTATTAATAGAAGAGAAATTAAAATTCAACCCTCAGGTGACTTTATCAAACTTTTGATTAAAAATTTGAATGGTATTTCAAATTTTAGTTTTGATGAATATGTCAATTACTTAATGAGTATTGATAAATCACTATCAAAAAAAGAAATATTTACTAATACACGTTATATACTTACAGGTAATCAAAATGGCCCATCTGTTAAAGACCTATATAATTATTTTGGCCACGAAGGTTTAAAAAAAATTTTAAATGAATATTAATCTTTTTAACACTTTAACCAAAAAAAAAGAAAAACTTATACCTATTAACTCATCTGCAGTTAAGATGTATGCTTGTGGGCCTACCCTTTACAGTAATCCACATATAGGAAACTTCAGACCAATTATAGTTTTTGATATCTTATTTAGAGTCTTAAGACTAATTTTCGGAGAGGATAGTGTACGTTACGTCAGAAATATAACAGACATTGACGATAAAATTATAGATAAAGCCAATGAACTTAAAATATCAACAGATGAGTTGGTTAATTCTACTCAAAAAATATATCAACAAAATCTAAGTTCTTTATCAATATTATCTCCAACACATGAACCAAAAGCCACAGATTATATTTCAAAAATGATTGAGATGATTACATCTCTTATTGAAAAAAAATATGCCTATGTATCTGAAGGACATGTTTTATTTGAAGCAAAGAAATTTAAGGGTTATGGTTCTCTCTCTAAGTTCTCATTAAAAGACATAATATCTGGTGCAAGAGTAGAAGTTGCCGATTACAAAAAAAATCCTGAAGATTTTGTCCTTTGGAAACCGTCAAAAACAAATGAACCTTATTGGGATAGCCCATGGGGTAATGGTAGACCTGGATGGCACATAGAGTGTTCAGCTATGATTTCAGAATTACTTGGAGAAACCATTGATATCCATGCGGGCGGTATTGATCTTATTTTTCCACATCACGAGAATGAAATTGCTCAGTCAACATGTTGTCATGATAAAAAAATGTCGAACTTTTGGCTCCATAATGGATTTATAAATTTTAAGGGTGAAAAAATGTCAAAATCTTTAGGAAATACCTCAATTGTTAATGATTTATTATCTAAACACGACCCTGCTGTTCTCAAATATTCACTACTGACTACTCATTATCGTCAACCACTTGATTTTTCAAACGATCTTATAAGTTATAGTGAAAACATCATTAACAAGTGGAGAGAACATATTAAAGAGGTTAATAGCAAAGAATTAGACTCAGAATTTGTTAATGCACTTTTAGATGACCTAAATACCCCAAAAGCACTGATGAGATTACAGCAAATAATAGCTAATATTAAAAAAGACAAGAATAATGATGATTTATTAGCTCATTTTAATAATGGTTTAAGCTTATTAGGATTAAATCCTAGTTTTAATAAAACAGATTTAAACCTTGATAAAGAATTTATTGAAAATATGATATCTCGCCGACAAGAGGCTAAAAAAAATAAAGACTTTGAACTAGCTGATAAAATTAGAGATGAGTTATTTAAACAAGGGATTGTTTTAGAAGACACCAAAAATGGCACAACATGGAAGAAAAACTAGAAAATAAAATTTATTTTTTTGACACCACATTAAGAGATGGACAGCAAACTACCGGTGTTGATTTTAGTGTAGATGATAAAATCAAATTCTCTAATGCTCTAGATGAATTAGGTTTAGATTATATTGAGGGTGGTTGGCCAGGGTCAAATCCAACTGATGATAGTTTTTTTAATTCTACAACAAATTTTAAAAATTCTAGTTTGGTTGCTTTTGGAATGACCAGAAGACCTAATACAAGTGTTTCAAACGATCCAGGTCTAAATACTTTAATTAATACAAATGTAAAACATATTTGCATTGTTGGGAAATCATCTTCATATCAGGTCGAAAAGGCTTTAGGGATTTCAAAATCTGATAACCTAAAAATGATTGGTGAAAGTATCGCTCATATCAATCAAAAAGGTTTAGACGCAATGTATGATGCTGAGCATTTTTTTGATGGATACAAATCAGATCCTAAATTTGCATTAGATTGTTTAACTGAGGCTTTAAATAATGGAGCTAGGTGGATAGTATTGTGTGATACTAATGGTGGAACTCTGCCAAATGAAGTAGAGACAATTGTTCAAGAAGTAACAAAATATATACCAGGTGAAAAACTGGGCATCCATGCGCATAATGATACAGAAAATGCAGTTGCCAACTCACTTGCTGCTGTTCGAGCAGGAGTGAGACAAATTCAAGGTACAATTAATGGATTAGGAGAGAGATGTGGAAATGCTAATTTAGTATCTCTAATTCCTTCAATAATTTTGAAAACAAACTTTGAAACAAGCATTCCTAAAGAAAAATTATCAGCCTTAAAGAAAACCTCAATGCTTTTAGATGAAATTTTAAATCGTATGCCAAATACTCAACAAGCGTATGTTGGTGAAAATGCCTTTTCACATAAAGGTGGTTTGCATGTTTCTGCAATTAACAAAGACCCTAAAACATATGAGCATATAGACCCAGAAATAGTAGGTAATACTAGAAAAGTTGTAATATCTGATCAATCTGGCCGATCTAATATCATTTCTCTTTTAAATACTGTTGGTATTAACCCAGATGATCATTCAGATAAATTAGATTTATTACTCCAAAAAGTAAAAGAGAGAGAATTCAAGGGTTACGCTTATGATCAGGCAATTGCAAGTTTTGAAATACTAGCTAGACAAACACTTTTCGGTATCCCAGAGTACTTTGAGTTAAAAAGATTCAAAGTTATTGACGATAGAAGATGGAATGCTAAAGGAGAATTAGTAACTGAGTCTGAAGCAACTGTAAGGATTGAAGTTGAGAAAAAAGAATACATGAATGTAGAAGTAGGAAACGGTCCTGTAAATGCTTTGGACAAAGCTTTAAGAAAATCATTAATGGGCTTTTACCCTGCTTTAGAGGATTTAGAATTAACTGATTTTAAGGTAAGAATTTTATCCTCAGAAAAAGGAACAGATGCAATAGTTCGTGTTCTTATCGAGACAAAGGATCAAAAAGGATCTATTTGGACAACAGTAGGTGTCTCTACCAATATAATTGATGCGTCTTATAACGCCCTTAGAGAGAGCTTAATTTATAAATTAATTAAGTCCTCTTGAAAAAAAAAATTCAATTTATATTAAACAAACCTCAGTTATCTGAAAATGTCGGTATGTCCCTAAGATCAATAGGATGTTTTGGTTTTGAGAGCTTATCCTTAGTAAGTCCAAGAAAAATTTGGCCTAATGATAAGGGAATAAAATCTGCAAAGCATTTTTCCTCCCTTGTTAAAAAAGTAAAGATTTATCAATCAATACCAGAAGCTATGAAAGGTAGTGATATCTTAATTGCAACGACAGTTAGGAAAAGAGATATCCACATACCTCTGATAAAAGTAAATGATATATCTAAATTAAAATCGAAAAAAATATCAATTTTGTTTGGCCAAGAAAATAATGGATTATCAAATAAGGAGATATCTCATGCTAACTTTTTATTGTCTATACCTACATACAATAAGAGTTCGCTCAATTTATCTCATACAGTAGCTTTAATTGCTTATGAATTGAGCCAAATATCTCTTTCTAATATTAATTCAACTTTTGAAAATTCCCCTGCAAACTCAAAAGATATTGAAAAATTTTTATCATTTCTTATGAAAATATTAGAAAAAAGAAAATTTACATCAATCTCATCCAAAAGAGATAATCTAGAAATATCCTTAAGAAATTTTTTAAAAACATCAAAAATTGACCAAAAACAAATAAAAACAGCCTATGGAATTTTGAAATTTATTACAAAATAAATTGACTTAAAAGGCTAAATCTATATAAAACACAAATTCATGACAAAAAGACTATCGTCAAAACATAAAATTGATAGAAGACTAGGCCTAAATTTATGGGGTAGGCCCAAAAGTCCCTTTAATAGAAGACCCTACGGTCCTGGCCAACATGGTCAAGCAAGAAGAAGAAAACCCTCTGATTTTGGAGTCCAATTAGCAGCTAAACAAAAGCTTAAAAAATATTATGGCGATATTACTGAGAAACAATTTTTAAAGATTTATCAAGCAGCATCCAGAAAAAAAGGTGATACAAGTCAAATTCTAATCGAACTTTTAGAACGAAGATTAGATGCCGTTGTATTTAGATTAAAGTTTGCTCCAACTGTATTTTCTGCAAGACAACTAGTAAATCATGGGCATGTTTTGGTAAACGGTAAAGTTGTAAATAAAAAATCTTATCAGGTTAATGATGGTGATGAAATATCCCTTCAACAAACTAGCCAGAATATTCCAATGATTATTCAAACATTAAGTTCTAATGAAAGAGATGTACCTGAGTATTTACAATTAGAGATTTCAAAATGTCTCGGTAAATTTGTAAGGGGACCACAATTGACAGATGTACCTTACCCTGTCCAAATGGAACCTAACCTTGTTGTTGAATTTTACTCAAGATAATCAATAACCATCAGTATATTCAATTAATCTAATAATACGTAAATTTCGAAAGAGTATTCATGAAAATAAAAACACTAATAGTCGTTTTTTCTCTCTTTGTTTCAAGCCTTTATGCTGCTGGAACTGGCAATGAAGATAATGCCAAAACTAATTATGGAAAAGATTACAAGGCAGCAATTAAGCTTATAAGGAGCAAAGATTATGATAAGGCAATAAGAAAACTTAAGACCCTTACAACTGCTAGTTCAACAGATTTTACAAGAGCAGATGTTTATAATGAGATGGGATTTGCATATCGAAAAAGTGAAGACTTTGATAATGCAGCAAAATATTACAAGAAAGCTCTTGAACTAGATCCAGAACACCTAGGTGCTATCGAATACCAAGGTGAGATGTATGTAGATCTTGGTCAAAAAGAAAATGCCCTAAATAATTTAGCTTTACTCAAAAAACTAGTTGGGGAAAATAATTCTTATTACAAAGAATTAAATAATTATATTTCAAATAATTGATGAGAGGGGCAATATAAATGCCCCTTTTTTAATTTACTTCAGTTTTGATACCTTTTGTGTTTAGTAATTCTAGAAGCTCACCAGACTCAGCCATTTCTTTCATAATATCACAACCACCAACAAATTCTTTTTTTATGTAAAGTTGAGGTATAGTAGGCCAATTTGAATAAGTCTTTATACCCTCTCTAATGTTGTTATCTTCAAGTACATTACAGTGGCCGAACTCAACCCCAGTTTTTTTTAAAATTGCGCTTGCAACTGACGAGAAACCACACATAGGAAAATCTGGGTTACCCTTCATAAATAGGAAAACTTCATTATCTCCGATCATTTTTTCAATTTGCTCTTTTGTACTACTCTCTAATTCCATTATTTTGTTCCTTTCGTTTTTAATTGCATAGCATGAAGCTCTTTATCCATTAATCCATCTAGTAACT
>CACMWX010000025.1 GCA_902617515.1 uncultured Alphaproteobacteria bacterium | reverse complement strand
AAACCTGCTTGTTCTGAAACAGCAACACTGTTTATTCCACCAACACCTGCTCTTGGTTTTATTGAAATTAATTTTTCTGTATATGGTAATCTTGTAATATCTAAAACATCTATAGATTTTGTTAGATTGTTTGTTACAAATATTCTGTTTCTTTGAGAGTCGTAAGCTAAAATTTCTGATCCACCTTCGTCCCATGAAAAAGTTGAATAGCCTGAGATTTTATTAAGTTCCAATGCATTTACATTGAAAAAAACAAAGCTTAAAAGCATTGATAATAATAATTTCATTATTTATTCTCCAAATACCAAAGAATATTAGATTTATTGATTATGTAATTTTAATTAAAAAAATATTAATCTAATATTAAAATTTTCTAATTAGGTTATAAAGCTGTTCAGTTTTGCCTGATTTTGGTACTTTTTGAATAGACGAAACCTTTTTTTGCTCTGCCAATGTTAAAGATTTAAGATCAAGCTGTTTTAATAAAAAAGAAGAACCCTTAGTTATAGAGTATAAAAAATTTAATACACACCCAATCTGATAAGCTAACTTTTTTTCGTCACTTGATAAATAAGATAAATAGGTACTTAATTCTTTTTCAATAACCCTTTGGTCTAAGATATTTTTCGTGTGCCTTAAATACACTAAATATGCAATAAATACTTTTTCTGATTGTTCTATTCCTACTAGAGGACTATTTAATATTAGGTTGAATGCATAAGAAGCTCTAATTTTGGCTGTTTGCTCCCATCCCAAATCTGAAATAATGCATGAGAGTTTTATTACTCTCAGTTGGTTAGGGGACATTTTTAAATTTATAAATTTTAAATAAACATTTTTAATCCAAGCAAAAGTCTTTTTATTAAATATTAAAAAACGACATCTACTTTTAGCTATTAATTCTAAAGAAATTTCAGTTGGATCTAAAAGCCTTTGCTTTTTGGGAAGATTTTCGTAAATGAAACCCTCTCTAATCCCGTATCTTGGATAAATAAACTGCTCGCAGTTTGATAATTTTAACACCTTGTCCAATACTTCTATTGCAATATGAATATGTTTTATTCTGTCGACAGAAATTTTCGGAATTTTTTGTAGGTCGTCAATCCCAATTTTTTGTAATTCTGATTTTAATTCATAAAAATTTTTCCGAGAGATACTCAAGTTGTGTATTTCATTAAAGGGCAATTTATTAAAATAAATATAACATCTTGCAATTGTCCTAAATGCTCCACCAATTAAATAGAAGATTTTTTGATTTTTATGTTTTGAATTTATTTCTTTGTTAATTTTTTTATGCTCTTTATGTTCTTTAGTGAAGTTTAATATACCCAAAGGAAAAGAAGATATATTTTTAATTTTATGTGGTGTTATTTGTGCTAATTCAAGACTGCCACCTCCCATATCAATAATGGTCCCATTGGCCCTAGGTATTGCAGAACGAACGCCTAGTGTGGCATAGGAGGCCTCTTGTCTTCCAGATAAAGTTAAAACTTTTCCCTTAAAAACTTTTTGTATCTTATTTGTAATTTGTTTTTTGTTAGAAGCATTTCGAATTGCTGCAGTACACAAAGCGACAGAGTGGTTAGGTTTTATTTCTTCAATTATTGAGTTAAAAAAAATTATTGAGTTGATACATTTTTTTTCAGCCTCTTTGCTGATCAATTTTGTTTTTGGAAGGTATTCACCTAACCCACAAAAAAATTTTTTATTATAGAGCACATCAGGGCTTCTCATATTGCCCCTAAATACACACAATCTTACTGAATTTGACCCTATATCTATTACTGCAATAGAATCTTTTTTATTAAGCATATTATATTGCATATATTTAACAGATGATTGAAAAAAAACTATTTTTATTACGTCACGCTAAATCCTCTTGGAAAAATTTAGAATTAGACGATCATGAAAGACCATTATCTGAGAGGGGGATTTTTAGTTGCAAAGTAATGGCAACGCATATTTTTAAAAAACTAAATTTTAAAGATATCTCAATTTTTTCATCGAATTCAAAAAGAACACAAGAGACTTGCAAAAAAATATTTAAAGACTCAATTAAAGTTAATTTTGAAAGTGAACTATATACTTTCAACTTTAACGATTTAATTAAATGGATAAAAAAAATTAAAATTAACAAAAATTTAATGATAGTAGGTCATAATCCAGCTTTTATTGATTTAATTAACTATATTGCAAAAGATAAAATAATAAAATTTCCAACATGTGCATTTTGCGAGATTAATCTATATATTAATTCCTGGAGTGAGATAAAAAAAAATACTGGTGAAATTAAAGAACTACAATTAGTAAAAAGACTTAAAAGTTATAATTACAAGAATGAATAAGTATTTTAATAGAGAAATATCCTGGCTAAAATTTAATGAGAGAGTAAATGAATTATCCTATGATAAAAACGTCCCAATTTTAGAACGACTAAATTTTATAAGTATTGCTGCATCAAACTTAGATGAATTTTTTTCAGTAAGAGTGGCTGGATTAATTGAACAGTTAAAACTCACTCCTAATAAAAAAAGTTTTGATGGAATGAAGATTGAGGATCAAATTAAAATTGTTGACTCATTAACAAGAGGTTTGATTAAAAGGCAAAATGAATCGTATGGTCAAATTGAAAAAGAATTAAAAAAAAATAAAATCTATATTTTAAGAGATAAGTTTTTAAAAAAACATTTGTCCCACATAAAAAATTATTATTTGAATGAAATTATTTCGATTCTGACACCAATTACAGTTGATAGCACACACCCTTTGCCCTTTATACCAAATTTAAGTTTGTGTCTTATCGCTAAAATTAAAAATAAAAAATCAAAAAAAGAATTTATCTCAGTTATGAGAGTATCAGATTTAAAACAACGCTTTCTTAAAATTATTGATAAACAGGGTATTTATTTTTATCCCGTAGAGTCAATAATTAACAATTATGTTGGGGATGTATTCCATGATTTTGATGTTATTGATACAAATCTATTTCGCGTAATAAGGGACAGTGATTTAGA
The DNA here is from genome assembly GCA_902617515.1 of uncultured Alphaproteobacteria bacterium. Classification (GTDB taxonomy): domain Bacteria; phylum Pseudomonadota; class Alphaproteobacteria; order HIMB59; family HIMB59; genus HIMB59. The sequence continues at coordinate 6,377 of CACMWX010000025.1, read as the reverse complement.
GGTTTTGGAGGAGGCAGACGATCTTATCAGAGAGTTTAAAAAACTTGTCAGGGAAAGAAAAAGAGGACAGGTAATCAGATTAGATGTTCAAAAAAGTCTTAATAATAATTTTAAATCATTCATCATTAACGAGTTGAATGTATCTGAAAATGAAATTTTTGAATACGAAGATCTACTGGGGTTCGACCAATTATCAGAAGTCTTTGGAAATATAAAAAACAAGAATTTAAATTATAAAAAATTTAAACCTCGTTTCCCACAGCGAATAAATGATTTTGGCGGTGATTGTTTTGCAGCAATCAAAAAAAAGGATTTAGTTGTACACCACCCTTTTGAGTCTTTTAATGTTGTTGTTAGTTTTTTAGATCAAGCATCAAACGACAAAAACGTTGTGGCAATTAAGCAAACTTTGTATCGTACTAGCGATCAATCGCCAATCATTGATGCACTCATTCGTGCTGCTGATGCTGGTAAATCTGTAACAGCAGTTGTTGAGTTAAAAGCAAGGTTTGATGAAGAAAAAAATCTACAGTGGGCATCAAATTTGGAAAAAGCTGGAGTTCAAGTAGTGTATGGTTTTTTAAATCTAAAAATTCATGCAAAAGTTTCCTTAGTTACTAGAAGAGAAAAAAAAAATTTAGTCCATTACGTTCACTATGGTACTGGTAACTATCATCCTCAAACAGCAAAGGTTTATACAGATCTATCATTTTTTACTTGTAATAAAGATCTAGCATCTGATGCTATAAAATTATTTCATTATATGAGTAGTTACAACATGGCAAAAGATTTTAAACGAATATCTTTCTCTCCATATAACTTAAGACAAAAACTATACGAACATATTGACTACGAAATAGGTTTATCAAAAATTAAAAAGCCAGCTAACATATGGATCAAGATGAATAATTTAGTTGATCAAGAAATAATTAACAAACTTTACGAAGCATCTAAAGCAGGAGTGAAAATTACTTGTTTAATTAGAGGTATCTGCTGCTTAGTTCCTGGTGTTAAAGGAATGTCAGAAAACATAGAAGTTAAAAGTATTGTAGGAAGATTTTTAGAGCATTCACGTGTAGTTTGTTTCGGAAAAGGCAATAAACTACCCAGTAAAAAAGCAAAAATTTATATTTCATCTGCTGACTGGATGACTAGAAATTTTGACAGGCGCGTGGAAACATTAGTTCCTATCGATAACAAAACTGTTCACGAACAAATTTTATATCAAATTATGTACACTGCCATTAACGATAATCAAAATACTTGGATACTCGACTCAGATGGAAATTATCAAAAAATAAACTCTAAACTAAAAATAGACTCACATAAATATTTTATGACCAACCCTAGTCTCTCAGGGAGAGGCACTGCTGCCAAAAAGGTCTATAAAAAAATAGAAAAACAATAAAATGTTATTTGTATTTTCTATTGCTGTTCTCTCATTAAACTTATTTTTGTTTTTTAGTACTTCAATTAATATTTTTTTAATATCAATTATTTCTCAGAGTTTAGTTTATTTCATTTCTTATTATTTCTTTGAGAGCTATCTTGAAAAAAAAACTTTTGACCTAAGAAAATCTGACAATATGTTATTTACAAAAGTCCGAAATATTTTAGAAGAGACTCTTTTAGACAAAGAAAGACGCATCGAAGTTGGTGACAAACAAAGTTTGGAGTATCAAGACATTCTTAACTCCTTAGACCTCTCAATAGTTATTATAGATTACGATTATAATATTATATTCGTTAATTATATTTTCAAAGAGACATTTAATTTAGAAAATGCAGATAACCTTAAAATAGGTTTAAGAGACTTATCTTTGTCTGAAAATCTAAGTAACGCACTTAAAACTAAATCAAAAAAAAATTTTGAGTGGAACAGATTAATACCAAATGACCGATATTACGACGTTACAGGATTTCCAATTAACGATTTTTTTTGCGTTGCTTTTAAAGACATATCTGCAATTAAAAATCTTGAGATGGTAAGAACTGACTTCGTAGCTAATGTAAGTCACGAATTAAAAACTCCACTCTCTTCAATAATAGGATATTTAGAAACACTTTTAACTGTTGACGATGAAAAAAATAAAAAAAAATTTATTTCAATTATTCAAGATCAGTCAAATCGAATGAACTCTTTGATTGATGATCTATTAAGTTTAAGTTCCATCGAGAATAAAAAAACTAATGAGAATGACCAATTTTGTAATTTATTAAATACCGTTAAAATTGGAATAAACTCATTGGAGTCAAAAATTTTAAAGAAAAAAATAAATGTTGATATTAATTTAGACCAATCTCTTTTAGTTGGATGTCCTCATGAAGAATTTATTCAAGTGGTTGTCAATATCGTTAACAACGCTGTTAAATATTCAAAAGATGGTGCTAAAATTTTAATTAAAGCTCGTGAAAAAATGAATACTAGCAATATGACTGAATATGTCGAAATTTCCTTTAAGGATAATGGCATAGGCATTGCAGAAGAGCACATCTCAAGGCTTACCGAGAGATTTTACAGAGTGGACAGTGCTCGATCCAAAGAGGTTGGTGGTACTGGATTAGGCCTTTCAATTGTGAAACATATTTTGAATAAAAACATGGGTTTTATTGACATAAAAAGTGAAGTTGGAAAAGGCTCAGAGTTTTTAATCACAATTCCAAAGCATGCTTAATAAAACTTTAACATATTTGTAACATAAGATTTACTTCTAATGGATATTTTTAGCTCAATTTAAACAACATAAAGGAACTTAACTATGAAAAAATCTATGTTAACTTTTCTTGCTCTAGCAGTAAGCGTACTTTTCTCTGCTGAAACTTTTGCAAGAGATCAAATTAATATTGTTGGCTCATCAACAGTATACCCATATGGAACAGTAAACGCACAAAGACTCGGCGAGTCAGGTTTTAAAACCCCCACTTACAATCCAATTGGAACTGGTGGTGGAATGAAAGCATTTTGTGCTGGTGTGGGAGTTGAATTTCCAGATATTACTGGAGCGTCACGACCAATGAAAGCTAAAGAAGCTAAATTATGTCTTGAAGCCGGTGTAACAAACGTAATTGAAGTGATGTGGGCTAATGACGGTATTACTTTTTCTCACTCCAACGAAGCAGAACCTTTTTCTCTAACAAGAGAAGAAATCTTTACAGCTATGGCTGCAAAAGTTGTTGTTGATGGTGAAGTGGTCGAAAATCCATATCAAACTTGGAACGAAATTAACCCAAGCCTTCCAGCATATAAAATTGAAGTATTAGTAGCTCCTCCAACCTCAGGAACAAGAGATGCATTTGATGGTAAAGTAATGGAGGCTGGATGTACATTAGAAGCAGTAACTGGCAGTGACGATGGATGTACTGATTACAGAGAAGATGGAAAAATCATCGAGATGGGTGAGAATGACACTCTTATTGTTCAAAAACTAGTTGAGGATCCAGAACGTTTTGGTTACTTTGGTTATTCTTATCTAAAAGACAACGGAGATAAATTACAACCATCTACTGTTGAGGGAGTAGTACCATCTGCTGAATCCATTGCAACTTATGAGTATCCAATGGCAAGACCTCTTTTCATATACTTAAAAGCAGATCACATCGGGGTTGTACCTGGCATTCAGGAGTTTGCACAAATGATGGTAAGTGATGAAGCAATTGGTGATAACGGTTACCTAACAAAAATTGGTGCTGCACCTATGGTACCAGACCTTATCAATAGAGTAAGAAACGTTACTGACAGCTTAGATGCAATGGGATTTGATATTGCAGCATGTGCTGAAAAAAAACATCCATTAAAAGATGCTGGTTACGCTTTTTCAAGCGGACTTTGTAAGTAAGCATTAATTAATTATCTTATTTTTAGGGGCAAGATTTCTTGCCCCTAAGACAAAATCAGTTTATAGAGGAATAGGACAGTATGCTTTATTTATCACTTGTTTTTGTTTTTATACTTTCTTACTCTTTTTACTTCTATGGTAAAAAAAGAGCATTAAGCCTAAAATTTAAAAAAAATGAAAATCTTTCCTCTCTTCCAGATTATTATGGATATTACGTTGTCCTTTTAGTTTTTTTTCCAGCAATAATTATTTGGTTCTTTTTACTTATTTTTAAATCAAACTTTCAAGAGATGTTTGTAATGTCCCCTGTGTTATTTCCAGATGTCGCTACATGGAGCTCTGGAAAATTCGGTTTAATTATGAATAAGATTAGCAACCTATCTATGATTGTTAATTTATCAGAAATTGATTTGACCGTAGGCGATAAATCAATTTTAAAAATGGCCAGTGAGAGTGAGATAATTGCAGCAAAAAATTTAGCAAATTTTGACAAGATCTACGGATGGTCGAATTTAACTCTATTTATTATTCTACCTGTGCTTTTAGGATTTTTGGCTACGAAATCAATATCAGGAAAACTAAATGCACAGCCAATTGTTGAGAAAATAATTTCATATGTTATCAAGGGCAGTTCTTATATTGCAATATTCATTACTTTTGGAATCTTCTTTTCTCTTGTTTTCGAGGCCATTAATTTTTTTCGGTACGTAAATTTTATGGACTTTTTCTTTAATACGGCATGGAATCCCAATAGAGCTTTTGTTATCAATGCATCAGAAGGCTTCGATCAAGAGGCTTTAAAAGAGGCTTTTGGTTTTGTACCTTTGCTTACCGGAACGCTTTTAATTGCATCTGTTGCCATGTTAGTCGCTGTTCCTTTAGGACTGCTAACAGCAATTTATTTAGCAGAGTATGCGTCATCAAAAGTAAGAGATATAGCTAAACCAATAATTGAAATTCTTGCTGGCATACCCACAGTTGTTTATGGATTTTTTGCTGCTTTATCACTGGCACCTTTCATAAAAGATGTCGGTGAAGGCGTTGGATTACCGGTGTCCGCTGAAAGTGCTCTAGCTGCAGGTTTAGCGATGGGTGTTATGATCATACCTTTTGTTTCCTCTCTTAGTGACGATGTCATAAAAGCAGTTCCTCAATCTTTAAGAGAGGGTTCTTATGCAATTGGAGCAACTAAATCAGAAACTATTAAAAAAGTAATTTTACCAGCAGCTCTAGCTGGAATAATGGGCTCATTTTTATTAGCTATATCTAGGGCAATAGGTGAGACAATGATTGTCGTTATGGCCGCCAGCCTAAGAGCAAATCTTACTTTTAATCCCTTGGAGCCAGCGACTACAATAACAACACAGATTGTTACAAGTTTGATAGGAGATGTCGAGTTTGATAATCCAAAAACCTTAGTTGCTTTTGCTTTAGGCCTAACTTTATTTGTAATGACATTAATTCTTAATATTGCTGCTATAACAATAGTAAAAAAGTACAGAGAAAAATATGAGTAGTTTAGAAAAGAGACTTGCAGCAGAGAAACGTTTCAAATTTTATGGAATGTTTGCGATGACTCTCTCTTTGTTCTTCGTGCTTATTTTAATGTATAAAATTTTTTCTACCGGCAGTGGTGCTTTTGTTAGAACAACTATTAATGCTGATGTTTATTTTGACCCAAATTTTATAGAGGTTTCTAGTAACTCCTCCAAAAAAGAAATAATGAAAGCATCTTATGTTGATCTTGCTGATCAAGTGATTAACCAAAACCATCCTGGATTAGATGAAGAAAATTTTATTAAAGTCAGAGAAATGTACACAAGAAAATTTGATTATCAGCTGAGAGATTATATTGCAAACAATCCAAATGTAATTGGAAAAACTGTCAATTTAGATATATCTGCCTCATCAGATCTTGACCAAATTGTCAAAGGAAACTATCCAAGAAATGTTCCCGAAGCACAACGAAAAATAAATGATTATCAACTTTCTATCTTAGACTCTTTAGACTCCAAAGGTAAAATGTCTAAGACATTCAATTTTTGGTTTTTCACAAATGGAGACTCAAGAGATCCAGAAACAGCCGGAATACTTGGAGCACTTATGGGGTCTTTTTATGCTTTATTGATCTGTTTTAGTTTTGCTTTTCCAATCGGACTTTTGGCTTCTGTGTACTTAGAGGAATTTGTTAAACCAGGAAAAATAACTGACATTATTGAAGTAAATATAAATAACCTTGCGGCGGTTCCCTCTATTGTTTACGGACTTTTAGGCTTAGGTATGCTAATTGGAGTTTTTGGGATGCCATATCAAGTCCCTTTAGTTGGAGGATTAGTTTTAGGTTTTATGACTTTACCAACAATTATTATAGCATCTAGGGCATCGCTCAGAGGCGTCCCCCCTTCAATTAGAGAGGGAGCACTTGCTGTGGGGGCTACTAAAATGCAAACTGTATTTCATCATGTAATCCCTTTATCTTTGCCAGGTACTCTTACTGGAACAATTATTGGAATGGCACAAGCTTTGGGTGAGACAGCCCCT
>CACMWX010000024.1 GCA_902617515.1 uncultured Alphaproteobacteria bacterium | reverse complement strand
TTTCATTAAACTATAAACATCGGACATATAGAAAAACTATACAAAAAAATAGTATTTAAGTCTAGTTTGTGAAAATGTATTACCTAAAAATTAATAAAAGGTGATTTTTCTGTATTCTATTTCAAAGCAGCAAAAAAACTGTCTGGTTTATTGCAATCACCGTAATAAGTTTTTTTCAAACTTACACTATCAGGATAAAATATGTTTCTCTCATATCTAAGGATTTTTTTATATAGAATTAGGGTGTTAAAGGAGAAGTCAGTTTCAATTCTAAAATGATAACTTACGTCATCTTCTCCCATGTACTCATATTGTAAATCTTGAAATCTCTCTTTTAAAATAAAGAGGTTTTGGTCAAATGAGTATTCAAATTCATTTATATCCTCATTTTTAAATTCAATAATTTGTACTTTTGAGTAATCAATAAGAGATGTTTCTTGACAAGCTAATTTTATACTCTGCCCGAAAGATAGAGTTGGAATAAAAAATAATATAAAAAAAAACCTCATAATTTAATCCATTATGCTTGCTTTAAATCCATACTCTGAGATAGCTTTTTTTCGAAAAAAGCCCTCAATTTTTATCATCGTTACAAAATTGTTTGAACATTTAAGAAGAGCTTTAAAAGGTTTAGCGGATCCTTTACAACTTACATCTTTACCATTAGCATCATGTGTTTCACCACAAGCACATTCGTAATTAATAGAACCATATCCATTGAGTCTGAGTAAATGGGCAGCTTGTAAGGGGTTGTTTTTGAGTTTTTCTCTTACTTCCTCTTTGTTGGTTAATATTTCCATTAAGGAGTTAATTTTATTTAATCCCCCCTCATTATCCACATAAAAAAAGTAGCTAAAAGTATGAGCGAAATAGTTAAATCTACCCAAAGAGTACCAGTGAACATATAATTTTAATTTTCACTTGTGATGGCGTTTTCTTCTCTCATCAAAATAGGTCGACCATCATGTGCGGTGTTTAAAGGTATAATTTTACCTTTATACCTGACACATAAAGTTGGGGCGTTTCTTACTTCTTTTCCCAAATTTACTTCTAAGTCCACAAGAATTAATTCTGCATCATCCAAAATTTTTAATATTTTCATTAATTATATCTCCGATACTACTTTTTAGTCTAATAGTAATGTTTGGATCTTAACAGACTGATAAAAGGTTTAGTGTCAGTTAAAAGTGAGGACTAATTTTCTGCGCAGATATCTTTAATAACTGGTGTATTTGTGCACTCAACACATTTTGTGATTTGAACTACACATCCATCAGCTAATTGAGATACCTCTACTTCTTTGTTACACTTAGAACAAATAGAAGAAACAGATAAGTCACACTTTGGACAAGATATTGTTTGTGCGTTTTCCATTGCCATGTATTACTACTAATATACCTTTTTAGATGAAGAATGGAATAGATTACGAAAAACAATTAATAATCAATAAATTCAGTATTTTTGCTTTATAAGTTTCTATTTTGATTGATCGAAATAAAAATGTACTTTTAGTTTGAATGGATGCAATTAAATCCCTTATAAAAAGTCATAAAATGATACCTCATCCTGAAGGCGGTCATTACGTCGAAGTTTACAAAAATAAGGATGTTAGTCACATATACTATTTATTAGAAAAAGGGCAATATTCACATTGGCATCGCATTAAAAAGAACGAAACAATACATTTCTATACTGGTAGTCCTTTGAGAATATATACATCGAAAAATGGCGAAGAATATGAAATAAATGAGATAGGATCTAAAAATAGATTTATTTACAGCGTAAGAAGTAATATATGGTTTTCTTTAGAAACGACTGGATTATTTAGTTTAATTGGTTGCACTGTTGCTCCAGCTTTTGAATTTGAGGATTTAGAAATTGCTCCAAAAAATTGGAAACCTACTAAATTTAAAGGCTATCTCTGACAAATTAAATATTTACAAGAAAATGTATGTATTTTATAAATTTTCTAATTAACACACATAATTTATAAAATTGTGTGTATTAAAATATGTTATAATCACATAAATATCTTTAAAATGGAAATCAAGAATTTAAAAAAATTAATTATGATTTTTTTTAAATTTACCTTAAATTTGAAATTCTTTCTAATTTTTCGATTTTATTGAAAAATTGTTGATTTTATTGATAATTTTTCTATTTTTATCATAAATTACACATAAATTATATAATAGTTTGTGTATAAATTGAAAATAATATAAGTTCAATAGAAGTGCAAGATATAAAAATCAAACCTTGGGAAGAATTAAAACAAATTCATAAGGAAAAATTTAAAAATGAGTCAGATTACTTATCTTTTTTCCGGGACGTAGTTTTACATGACACCTCAACTAGAGAAAAGTACACCTCTCAAACTAAAGATAGGGTAGTTGAGGGAGTAACTTGGGCTAAAGAATTCTCAAAATTTCATCAAAGATATAAAGACGGCTACTCTTACAAGTTTTCTGAAAATAATACAATTTTGAATATTGGGCACCAAACCACATATTTAATTAAACCACAATTTGCAGCTTATCATGCAGTCAGAAAAATAATGAGAAATTGGTTAATAAAGAGACTCAAAGATGAGTATGTCAAAAAAAAGCCAGTGATCTACAATCCTCCTAAAAGTCTCAACCAAGGCGAAAGTAACTTTATTACAAGGCGGACAAAAGTTGCTTATTTAGTATATATGGGTGACTTAGCTGTTAGAGATAATTTACTTTACTCTATTAGAGATAATAAAACTCTAGTGCCCAAACCAGCTTCGCTATCTTGGTGTGTGTCACAATTTGATGATAAATATATATCTGATGGTATACTAACCTACCCTAAAAATTTAGGCCCCTTGAATGAAAACTTATTGTCAGAATCATTGTCTTTTTAAATGTCAGAAGTAATTAAAGTATTATTATCATCATACGGCTTTGCAATTTTACTATGGGCAGCTTTTATCTATACTCAAAAAAAATTTGGTAAATTAACAAAAAATGTTAGTTCCAAAAGAATATATATCAAATATTTCATTATAATCGTTTTAGGGTACGGGACTTTCTCACTAGTCTTAATTAGTGTTTATAGCGATTGGTTTAAATAATCAAAACTTATGAATAGTGATGATATAGAAACTCAAGATTACATATTTATGAAGTGTCTCCAGGAAAAAATATGTAAAAGACATGTCACACTAAAAACAACAGGTAAACAGATAAATGATAAGTCTTTAATTTCAAAAAATGTGATTAATGCATTTGACTTGGATGAAATTTCATTTTTAACAGGATTAAATTTCAATATTGTGAGTGATACCGGGGCAAAACTATTAAGAAAGAATCTAGCAAATAAAATTATGTGGGAAGACGATCAAAATAATGAAAAGAGGTATCTTTGGTATTTGTCTGAGAACGGTGAAAAATATTTAGAGAGAAATTAATACAAGAGCACATGAACATAGAATTAGTGGTAAATACATTTTGGTTTTTTTCGATTTTTACAGCAGCTATTTACATTATTAAAAAGAGGTATGTAGGTAAAAAGGAATATTCTATTATAGATAAAGCTTTTAAATTGGGCTTATCTGTATCAATATTTTTAATATTTCTAAGCTTATACTTCTTACTTACACAATCTTAGTTTCCACCCTCAAGTAAAATAAATTTTTGTGTATCTAGATCAACTCCAGCTTCTGTTCTAAGTTTTATCATTTCAGGAAGTTTTAACATTTCTTGCATTTTATCCATCGACTCTACTTCTATAACCGTATAAATTTCTTCATTGTTATCTTTTGGATGTCCATAGGCTAATACATTAAGACCATATTCCTGTCTCAGATTTTCATTTTCTTCAAACATTTGTTTCCAATGTTCATAACCTTTAGTTATTTTTGCATTTGTAATAATTTTCATAGTTATCCTTTCTATGAATTATTATAAGATTTATTTCGAATAATTCATACTATGTCAAAAGATAAAATAAAATATTTAGGTGATTTTTTTGCAGAAAACATTGTTGATTCTTATAAATCTTTGTCAAATATAAATAAACATTTAAGTCAAATTCAAACTTCAGAAATCAAAGAATTAAAAAAATTAATCACCAATATTAAAAAATTATTAAAACACGATAACAGCTACAAAAAAGAATTAGAGGCATTAAGAAAGATTTACAATAAAGAATACAAAGAACACTTACAAAAAATAAATAAAATATTTAAATCAAAATAATATGGGAACATTCAGCATTTGGCATTGGATTATAGTAATAATTATTTTTTACTTAATTTATAAAAAAATAAGAAATAAAAAAAATAACGAGCTGAATAATTCAAAAACAAAAATAATAAAAGATACAACCATAGAAACTTTTGACGAAAAAAAATTTAGAAAGAAAGTTGATAGTTTAAAAAATCCGATAAAAGCGAAGTCTGATAAAGAAGTTGAAATAGAGAGAGACAGAATACTATCTATGAAAAAAATTGATTTATCTCTAAGAGAGAAAAAAGAATTTTTTGAGGAAAAACTTCATGAAATGAGAGAACAATATAAAAAGAATGGTATCTTATTAGTTAAATTTTCAGATTACATATATCTAAATAAGAATAGTGATGGCTATTTGGATAAAATGTCTTTTTCATTATCTTTTTATAATAATCAAACAAGAGGTTTGATAACTGATACAAATCAAAATTTTAACAATAAAATAATAAGAGATAGAGAAAAAGAATTTATTAAAGACATATCCGATCATATTTTAAGCTTTGAATTTTCTATCTCTAAAGTAAATTTTTCCTATTTATTTCAATGTGAAGCAGAAGAGATAGTGTTACTTAAAAATCCACCTGAACTCCCAAAAGAAATAAAAACTAATATTCATTTTGAAAGTGATAATTTTGATGATGTAAGAGATAAATTTGAAAAAAACTATCTTGCTATTATTTTGGAGCAATGTTGTGCTTGAATAGTATATCTATGAAAAACCTTTCAGTTTCCCTTCTTTGTAAAATGTTTCGGAGATGTTTCGGAGATACAGTTTGAACTAACTACCGAATACTCTATTATGCTTATTCTACGCATGATTGGGGCCATAGCTCAGCTGGGAGAGCGCTACGCTGGCAGCGTAGAGGTCAGGGGTTCGATCCCCCTTGGCTCCACCAAAATAGAATTAAAAAATGGAACAAAACTTAGATAAACTTTTTTCAATTAATTTTTTGGGGACGTGGCTTATTACTCTTGCTATAATAGCTTTAGTAATTTTTGCTAGCTATAAAATCTTTAATATTTTATTTAAATCAGAGATTTATTTTAAAAAATCAGCAATCAGCTATTTTTTAATTTTTATTTTTATTTTCGGCTTCTTAATATACTTCTATAGTTAATTAGCTTACGAAGATAATTTTATCTTTCGATATGCAAAATAGTCAGGTTAAGTAGCCTATAAAATATTTAATTTTTTCGTTATTAGAGTGTACTGTTGAGTAATATAATAATTATTTAGATCACAATTAAGGAGGGTAATAAATGAGCATAGCAAGAGTAACAACAGTAAAAATGGACTCAAAGGAGGCAGCTGACGAACAAACACAAGGGTACGTACAAAGTGCGCCATCAGAATTTCCACAAGCAAGTCAGTTAATTGGCATTAGAATTGATGATGTTACATTAATGGCAGTAACAATTTATCCTGATGCTGAAACTATGAAAGCAGCAGATGCAGCACGTGAAAAAAGATTAAACACTAATATAGAAAATAGGGTCTCAGTCGAGACAGTAGTTGGCGAAGTTACATTAGATCATCATAATCACTAATTATGAAAGTAATCAGACAAATATAAAAGCCTTTAGATCTGTCTAAAGGCTTTATGATATTTAGACACCCCATCTCATAGCTGCTGTGTGAACAGATGAGTCCCAATGCTTTAAAAGCTCTTCGTCAAGCTTTGTAAGAGTAATTGAAGCGCCCTGCATTTCAAGAGAAGTGCAATAATTTCCAACAAGAGACCTTGATATCTTTATATTTTTTTTGTCTAACATGTTTTTAGCGTTATCATAAATTAGGTATAGCTCTGTTAAAGGAGTACCTCCCATACCATTGACAAATAAAAGAATTTCTTCGTTTGCCTCAGGCTTTAAGTCCTCGTTAATTGCCTCTAATAACTCGTTTGTAATCTCTTGTGCAGATTTCATTTTATCTCTTCTTCTTCCAGGTTCACCATGAATTCCAACACCAAATTCCATTTCATCATCGCCTATGTCAAAATTTGGTTTTCCTGCAGCCGGGACGGTGCAACTTGAAAATGCAACCCCCATAGAACCTGAATTTTTATTTACCTTATCTCCTAAAGCTTTACATTCTTGTAAGCTACCTCCATGCTCAGCTAGGGAACCAACTATTTTTTCAACAACAACAGTAGCAGCAACACCTCTTCTACCAGTTGTAAATGAAGAGTCCTCCACAGCAACATCATCATTTGTCAATACAGATTCATTTGGGCCTTGCATCATCTCAGCTGCCATTTGGAAATTCATTACATCTCCAGAATAGTTTTTAACGATAAATAAAACTCCTGCTCCGCTATCTACTTTTTCAGCAGCAGCTAACATTTGATCAGGTGTGGGTGATGAAAAAACAAATCCAGGGCAGGCTGCATCCAGCATACCGTAGCCGACTAAGCCACCATGCATGGGTTCGTGTCCACTCCCCCCTCCACTGATCAGAGCTACTTTTCCCTCTTTTGTGGGAGTGGCTCTTGTGATGAAGTTGGGGTCGTAGTGGCAGTTAACAATATCTTGATGCGCAGCACCAAAACCTTGCAGACTCTCCTTTAGAAAATCATCCGCTGAATTCATAAATTTTTTCATAGTATCCTCCTAACTATTTAACACTGACTCACAGACAGTTTTTATCATTAATTGTGAAGACCTGGCTCCAGGATCGATATGGCCTTTCGCTCGCTCTCCTAAAAAAGAAGCTCTCCCTTTTGTAGCTAAAAGATCTTTTGTCGAAAACATCCCTTTTTCCGCCACTTCTATAGCTTCTTTCAGTATCTCTTTAACATCTTTGTTATCCTCGACACCTTTTTTAAGGCAGTTAGATACAGGTATGAGAACATCCATCATTGTTTTTTCACCTACATCTGCTTTACCTCTTTGTTTTACAGCTTCCACGCCATCTGCAAAAATTTCGATTGCCTTTTTGTAATCAACACCATTATCTATATCTTTACCTTTGGCCATGGTCATAAATAATGTGCCAAACAGGGCTCCAGATGAGCCACCAATACCAGAAAGAACTTTCATTGCTATTTGGTTTAGAGCTTTAGACATTGGCAAATCTTTAATTACAGCTTCTAATTCTATAACCAGCTTGATTCCCCTTTGGACATTAAAAATATGATCCCCATCTCCTATTTCTTGGTCCAATTTTTCTATTTCACTTGCATTGGCATCAATTACAGCTTGAATTTCTTTTGCTCTATGGATTAAAAAATTAACACTCATTGTACGCTCATTCCTTTTTCATCAAAAAATAAAATTTTATTTTGATCTATTGCAAAATTTACTTTGTCCCCTTTTTGTCCTTGGAATGCTCCTTGATATAAGGATAAAATTTCTGCTCCATTAAAATCTAACTCTACCACAGTTTCTGCACCGAGAGACTCAACAGTTTTAATTGAGCCTGAAAGTTCACCTTCTCCTATCTTTATGTGCTCAGGTCTTAAACCAAGTTGACTTGCTTTATCTGGTGATGAAGTATTTAAAGTAGTTCTGTTGAGGATATTAATTTTTGGTGAGCCTAATCTATTTGCAACATAAATAGATTTTGGGTTATTGTATATATCTTCTGGTTTATCAATCTGGGCGATCTTACCATTTTCTAATACTCCGATGCGATCTGCCATAGTTGTAGCTTCAGCTTGATCATGTGTGACGTAGAGAATTGTGGAGCCTAAATTTAATTGAATTTTTTTCAGTTCGACTCTCAAACTTTCCCTTAATTTTGCATCAAGGGATGAAAGAGGCTCATCCATTAAATATATACTTGGGTCTCTAACTAAAGCACGACCTATCGCAACTCTTTGCATTTCTCCCCCTGATAATTCAGTAGCTTTGTTGTCTAATTTAGCTGAAATCTTCAACATTTCCGCTATTTTTGTGACTTTTTCTTTAATCTTATCTTCTGGGATTTTTCTAAGAGGGGATCGAAGAGGAAAAGCTAAATTGTCGTAAACCTTATAATGAGGGTATAAAGAGTATTGTTGAAATACAAACGCTGTGTCTCTTGCTGCAGGCTGAGCCTCTGAGAAATCTTCATCATCAAAAAGGATCTTTCCTTTATCAATTTTTTCTAAACCTGCAATTGATCTTAATGTTGTTGTTTTACCTGCACCGGTTGGACCCAGTAATACAAAAAACTCTCCATCGTTTACTGTAAAGCTAATATCATCAAGAGCCTTAATAGTTTTATCATATATTTTTGTAATATTTTGTAGTTCTACTTTAGACATTAACTCATAAACTCACTTTGAAGTGCCTTATCATTTGAACCATCAAAAATTATTTGGTTATTATTAAGAGTATCAAATTGAATTTGCTCATTAATATTAACTTGTGTGTCACTATCAACTCTAATTTTTATATTTCCGAGTTGAGTTTCAATTGTAAGAATTTTTCTTGAACCTAAGTATTCAACACCAAAGACATTGCCTTTTACGCCATTTTCAGAAACTAATTTTAAATTCTCTGGCCTTACACCTAAAAAATTTTCATTGGAGTCTGTTCCTTCTTTTTGTTCAGGGATATTTAATGATGAGTCTAATAATTTAATACTTGATTGACTTGGCGATATTTTTTCTTTTATTGGTATGAAGTTCATTCCTGGTGATCCAATAAAATTGGCAACAAACTTTGTTTTAGGTTTATTATAAATAACTTTTGGTGAGTCTGCCTGCAACACCACTCCCTCATTCATTACTGCTATTCGATCAGCCATTGACATTGCTTCTTGTTGATCGTGCGTTACATACACTGTTGTTGCATCAATATCATCGTGAAGTTTTCTTAATTCCAAACACATCAATTCTCTAAATTCTGCATCAAGTGTGCCCAAAGGTTCATCCATTAAAAATGCTTTAGGTCTTCTGACTAGCGCTCTTCCAAGTGCAACACGTTGGCGATCACCTCCTGCTAAAGAGGATACTTTTGATTTTAATAAGTGATCAATTCTAAGAAGCTTTGCAGCTTCCAGAACTTTAGCATCTACTTCGCTTCGTGAGAGCTTTTGCATTTTCAGTGGGAAAGCCAGATTATTTCTTACATTCATGTGTGGATAGAGTGCAAAAAGCTGAAAAACAAAGGCTATATCTCGCTGAGAGGCCCTTAGATAGCCCACATCTTCCTTATCCAAATATATATTTCCAGAAGTTGGTAGCTCTAAACCAGCAATCATTCTTAAAGTGGTAGTTTTTCCACAACCTGAAGGACCGAGTAAAACGAAGAATTCTTTATTTTCAATAATAAGATTGGAGTTTTTCACTGCTACGAAATCTCCAAAAGA
>CACMWX010000023.1 GCA_902617515.1 uncultured Alphaproteobacteria bacterium | reverse complement strand
GGAAATTCAGAACTCTTATCAGCAAAAGATATCTGAAGTTTGGCTATTTGATCACCTTTTTGAATTGGAGTTGCAATAGGCTCCTCTACTATCACATTAACTTTAGCAGAAGATAATTGCGCTTTTGGAATACTCACGCTTATATCGTTTAAAGCAACTAGGTCTACTTTGTCGTCTTTACCTAGCCAAGTATTAACTTCTTGAATAACCTCATTTTTTTTATAAAAATCTACTAATTGAAAATTGTTGAAACCCCAATCCATTAATCTTAGTGACTCCTGGGCTCTTGATTTGGAAGAGCCTAGACCATTTAGAACAATAATCAGGCGCCTATCCCCTCTTTCAGCAGATCCAACCAAACCGTAGCCAGCTGCTTCTGTATAACCTGTTTTAAAGCCATCAGACCCCTCAAATGTATATAGTAGTGGATTTCTGTTATCTTGTTTGATCCCACTGTATGTAAAATCACTTAATTTGTACATTTGATATAATTCATAATGATTTTCAATCGTGTACTGAGCTATTTTGGCAAGATCCTCAGCTGTTGTGTAATGATTGTCATCAGGCCAGCCACTGCTATTTGTGAAATTAGTCTCTGTGAGTCCTATTTTTTTGCCTAAATTATTCATTTCAATAGCAAAAATTTCCTCAGAGCCAGATATACCCTCTGCTAAGGCAATCGAGGCATCATTTCCGCTCTGAACAATAATCCCTAGTAACAAATCATAAACTTTTACTTTTTTGTCTACCTCTATAAACATTTTTGATCCGCCCATTCTCCATGCCTTTTTACTTACTAAAAACTCTTGATTTAATGATAAAGTACCATTTTTGATTTTTTCAAAGGCTACAAGAGCGGTCATCATCTTGGTCATACTTGATGGATATGTTTTGGCTTTAGAGTTTTTTTCTAAAAGAACTTCGTTTGTTGATAAATCGATTACAAGTGCCGTTTTTGCCAAACTTTCAATAGTAAGAGATTGTTTAGGAAATAGAGTTATTATTGCTATAAATAGTAAATTAAGGGGTTTTTTTAGCATTCAAATATCCGTTTTTAATCAAAAAATCTAACTTAAGATTTATATCACTCTTTAGAAATGGGCCAGCAAAAACCTTAATTCCCTCTTCATTTTCTTCATAAAATAATCCTAAATTTTTGATTTTATTAGTTTTAAGCTTTGCTAGATTTATATCTTTATAAATTTCAACTAATATAGTGTTTTGTTTTTTAGAATTTTTAATATCTAGAGTTTTAATTTTCTCATAATCAAGTTTTTCACTGATTTCAGTTTGATCTTGATCTAACTGTTCAAATGAAATTTCTGTATCATCCATCTTTATCTTACTCTCTTCTTTTGAATCGACAACATTTCTCAGAATAACTGATTCATCTTTTAAATATTCTAAATATACTTGTGTATTTAGTGATATTTTATCAATTATCTCTTGACTTAATGAAAGCCTATTTTCAGTATCTAGCTTAATATTTCTGACAATAATACTATTATCTAAGTTATTGGGATCAGATAATCTTACAACGCTGGGTATAGGCAAATTAGAATGATGAATATTATTACCCTCTATTCTTTCATCCGTAACAAACTTTTCTAAAACACTTAACTCAATGTTATAATCATCAAGTGGAGATGTAATAACATCTGATTTTTTAAAGTAATCTTGGGTTGTGACTTCTTCTTCTATTTTTATATCGTCTACAGTATCAATAGATGTTACTGTACAAGATGATAAAATTAGTAAAAACAATATTTTATTTATATTATTTAAATTTATCACTTAATAATCCAACTGAAAGACCATAATAGTTTGAGCAGTTGTAAGAAAGAATATTTAAATAATTATCATAGACGATAAAATACCTGAAATCACCCTCTTCCCTACCCATCCTTAACAAATAACTATTAATATCTAAATTATCCAATGAATTTCCATTCATTTTTTTAAAATTCATAAGTCTAAATTTACTTAAAGGTAATTGTTTAGACAATTTTTTTACTGCTAAACAACCTTTTTCTCTTTTAATGAATAATTCTGGTTCTAAAGATTTTATATTTGCTGGGGGTATTACTTCCCTACCCCATGTATAATTTGGATCCCATTTATTAGATCCTACGCCTTGAAGGTATCTTGCAATTGAGGCTAATGAGTCTTCAGTGTCTGTCCAAATATTTTTTTTACCATCATTATTGAAGTCTTGAGCGTAATTCAAAAAACTAGAGGGCATAAATTGATTTTGACCCATAGCACCTGCCCATGAACCTTTGAAATCAACAACATTAATGTGACCTTGTTTAAGTATTTCTAAGGCATTATAAAGCTCTTTGGTGAAATATCGCCTTCTTCTCTCATCGTAGGACATGGTTAAAAGACTCTCTAGCACAGGATAGTTGCCTGTTATTTCGCCATAAGCTGTTTCTAGACCCCAAATAGAGAGAACAAATCTAGATTGTACATTATAATAATTATCTATTTTTTTTAATAAAATATTGTATTTACTGTAATTATTTAATCCATTATTTACCCTTAAATTTGAAATTGTTTTTTCAATGTACTCAGAAAAAGTCAATGTAAATTCAGGCTGGCATTTATCATTTTCAATAACTCTTTTATTGACCTCATATGGTGCTATTAATTTAGAAACAAAGCTTTTATCTAGGCCAAATTCACTAGACCTATTTACTATTTCTTTTTTCCAATCATTAAATCCTGAAAAATCATAATGTTGAAGCACATCACAGTTTTTGGGATCATGGGCAAAAAGGTTATTTATGAAAAAAAAATTAAAGATTACATAGAGAAAAATTTTAATCATATTCTGATTCCTGCCCTATTATACAACCATTATAATCTAATAGTTATTTCTTAAAATTTACCAAATTATATTAGTTACTGTTAAAAAAGATGATATTTGCTATAAATATTCAATGATTTTAACAAATACAGGAAAAAAATTTGTATATGCCTCTGTTATAATGATGCTACTTTCAATGGTCCTTCCTTGGGACTCACTAGAAGATTATACTTATTCTGAGTCAATGGGTTTACTCATGAATTTTATTCCTGCTGTTATATTTATATGTGCTGTGGCTATTGTTGTTTTAAAGCCATTAGCTTTGTTATTATCTAAAATTGGTACAAATATTGTTTTTTTACTACTTTGTTTAATGAACGCTATCGTCTTGTACATGGGAATGCAATATTATCCAGATACCTACACTATTGGTTATTTTTTATTTCCATCATCTGTAATTGTTTTTATGTTAGGTGCTATATACAGTGTTAATCGAGTTGATGGAACCACTAGTAATTAATTAAATTATAAAAAGGCATTTATCAATATTATTCCACTCATTAGTAATAACATTAAGTAAAATAATTTTTTAAATAATTTTTCTGAGATAAAACTTCTTATTTTTTTACCTAAAAGGAATCCAATAATTACTGGGAGAGTAACTATTAATGAGGGTACGATTGTATTTATACTAATCAGCTTAATATAAGAAAATGATATAAATTGCATACTGCTATATAGTAAAAAAGCTAATCCCATAAATTGCACTGTTTTTTCTTTATTATATTTAAGTGATTGTAATAAGAAAACAAAAGGCATTGTATAAATACTAGTTAGGCCTATGATAAATCCATTTAGAGATCCAGTTAAAAGTTGTATGATTGAATTTTGGTGATTAGGTATAGCTACTACTCTATTTGATAGAGATAATGAGGAATTCATAAAAAGCAAAATCGCAATAAATATCAAGATTAGATCTGACTCAAGAACATTTAGTAAAAAGACACCTGGCACTATGATTAGTGTTGAAAAAACAAGAAAATATTTAGTATCTTTAATTATGACTTTTAAATTACTGCCATTTATCATTTGAAAAAAACCAGTAATAATAGTTGGTATTATCACAAGTGCTATTGTTTCTTTAACGTCGACAACAAATGAGAGTAAAGAAATTACAACAGTGATTAATCCGACACCAAGTATACCTTGGGTTATGCCGCCAATAAAATATGCTAATAAAATATAAAAAAAAGTTAATGTTGGAAGATTACTTAAAATCACTTAAAAACATAACATGAGTGGCCAAAGAATATATCAACTAATAATATAAAATTACGATTGATTTAAAAATAACGTAATATATACATTCTAGACGTTTATGACATCGGAAGGATGGCTGAGCGGTTGAAAGCACCGGTCTTGAAAACCGGCAAAGGGGCAACTCTTTCCTGGGTTCGAATCCCAGTCCTTCCGCCATTTGATCTATTTTCAATTTTCAAAATGTATAATTGTTATTAATCTTATTTAAAAGGAGAAAAAATGACTGATCGTGTATGTATAAATCTTTCCTATTCTGTACCAAATGATAAAGCTGCTGAAGTTGAAAATATTTTTAGCACCCATGGAAAATGGATGACTGAATTTTATTCTGATGGAACTGATCATCTATTAAATGCTTACTTTACTAAAGCACCAGAGTTTAAAGACCCTACCGATCCTAGTAAGGGCGAAACTGGAAACACATTATTTACAATAAATGAACAATTTGCATCTATGGAGAGTGTTCAAAGACATGTCGAAAATGCCAGTAAAAATGATTATTTCCCAGATTTTGCAAAGTTATTAGAGGACTACGGAAAAGTTTTAAGTATGGGTGGTAGTGTATATGTTTCTATAAGATAAAAAGGGAAGAAATAAAAAAAATACACATATTAAATAGTCAAACAGTTTGAATATTATTTATATGTTAAAATTTATCTTTTAAAGTTCTCATTATGTCTAAATGCTCAGTTAAAGCCTCAAAAGATACAGCTAGTTCATATACAAGAGTGACTAATGCCAATAATACTAAAATAAGATGAATACCAAAACTTATAGCAGAGATGAAGCTGTAATTTAATAACAAAAATAATAAGCTTGTGCACAATGCTATCCCTCCAAAAAGAGATAAGTAAAGTGTGTAACGTAATAATTTAAGTCTTTTTTCATAATGCAAGATATGAAAAGAATATTCACTTTGACTTTTAAATCTTAATTTATTTGTTTCAATATTAGATCGAGAGTCTCTAATTAATTTTGCAAGAGTTGCATACCTAGCTATAACCAATGTTATATAAATAGTGCAAGCAAAGAACATTGTCCCTAACATATTACTACTTAATAATATCTCGTGATTTACTATGTCCATTGATGAAAAATAGGTGATATTTACTTAAATTACTACCTCAAAACCTTCAAACTGTGGGTGATCCAAATATACTGTTTTATGTTCACCAGCATTTTTATGAGCCATCCTAAAAGCTTCTGATTTAGTCCAATTTATAAAATCTTGTTTTGACCCCCACTCACTATGCGATGCATACAGTGTATATTCTTCATTAGACTCACTTTTAATTAAATTAAATTTCTTAAAACCAGGGACTTGGTTTAAATGAGTATCCCTATTCCTCCAAATATCTTCAAAATGTTTCTCTTCTCCTAATTTTACTTTGAATCTATTCATTGCAATAAACATTTATTATCTCCTATGAGCTATTCTGAAATTATAATTCTTGTGTTGGTTCCTATTGCAATAGTAACTCTAGAACCAATGGGTATTTGTTCTGCACCTGATTGAACTATTGAAATATCATCATCTGTGTCATCAACATCTACAACATATTGAAATCCTGTATGATCCCCTAATGACGAGCCAGCAACATAACCTACTATAGCACCACCTATAGTTCCCACTACAGCTGCAGCATCTCTGCAGTCATCGTCAAAAATACCCTCTCCACATCCTACAACAAAACCTACTAAACCTCCTGTAAGAGCGCCAATACCAGAACTTTCACCAGTAATTTTGACTGGTTCAGCTGCAACGAGTGTTCCATATTTAACTGTGTTAACTTTTTGAGTATCTGATTTTTTTACCCCAGTATTAAAACCACCACACGCTGTTATCAATGCGAATAATAATAAAAAAGGTAATTTAGGCAGGTCTGTCATATTCAACAAATTTTTTAAGTGAATTGGTGAGAAAATTTTCATAATTATCAATATTATAATTGATATTTTCATTAATATCCAAATATTTTGGATCTAATATGAAATCAAATGATGGCTCAAAAAAGAAAGGTATTGATACTCGCTCCTCTTGATTAAATAATACTCTGTGATTAGTTGCTTTCATTTTACCATTTGTTAAACACTCTAAAGCTAAACCTGTATTAATAACGAAAGCATTTGGGTCATGAGGAACATCATACCACTCTAAAGAATGTCTATTTTGAACTTGCAAACCACCTTTTTTGTCCTGATATAAGATAGTCATTATTCCACTATCTACATGGGTTTCACAACCTAAAGCAACACCGTCTTGTGAAGAGACTTCAACAGGTTTATCTTGTTTGGGATAGTAATTAAATCTCAAAGTAGAGAGTGTTTTGGGTCTTTGAAAAGCCATTTCAGCTAAAGATAAATCTGAGGAAAATGAAGATATAATAGATTTAAATATGGTAATTCCTAAGTTATGAAGATCATCAAAATAATTATTTATCGTATTTTGCCACTCTGGATCTAAAAAAGACATATCGTGATTAACTTCAAATTTTTCCTTTTTTAACAAATCAACCATATTTTGCTTTAAAAGCGGATCTCCTATATCTAAACCCTCTTTACCATTTACAGAACTAGGAAAATAACCTCTATAAACAGTATTAGTATTGGGGTTCCATTTTTTAGGAGCTATTTTTAGTTTCTCTTCGTCTTTTAAGTAAAAAAATTTTTTACAAGTTTTTAAAAGATTATTTATTTTTGAAATTGGAATACCGTGATTTGTAACTGTAAAAAAACCAATTTCTTCAGATGCTTTTTTTATATTCTTTGATACTTGTTTAGCAGCATCACTATTAAGATCTTTATCAATAATATTAGATAAATCTATATTTGGAATATAATTACTCTGCATCGCCAATTTTAAAATATAGTTTTTTGATATATTTCTGTTTCCTTTTTATAGGGAGCTCATAAAATTCATCTATTGAAATTGGTTCACCTATTTTTTTTTGATTTTCAGTAAGTTCGGCTATTATAGATTCATAATAGTTTGCCCACTCTGCATTAGTTTTTGGGAGTTGTTGATCTTCCATCATTTTAATCCTAACTTTTTATAGAAAAGATTTATAGTGTAAAATAAGTCCTTACTGTCATTATTTTTGATCTGAATAGAACTAGAACTTTGCATTTTGATAATATTTTCTTGTGCCATTTGAATTAAATCATCTAGTGTTTTTTGACTTGCTTTTTTAAAAGTAATATCAATAAAATTTCTTTTTATATTTATTTTTGAAATACCAAGGGTAAGAGATTTAATTTTAATAGTTAGTAAATTAAATAAATTAGTAACTTCAACTGGGTAATTACCATATCGATCATATATCTCATCTAAAACATTTTTGAGCTCTTGAATATTCTTTGAATTAGTAAATTTACGATAAATAATCAACCTAGAAATATCATCAGATATGTAATTCTTTGGAATGTAATACTCAAAAAATGCATCGAATTCAAATTCATCATAATCATCTTCAGTTTCTGCATTATTATTTTTTTGTCTTTCCACCTCTTCTTTTAACATACTTTGGTAAAGCTCTATTCCAATATCTTTCACATGACCACTTTGCTCATCACCAAGTAAATTACCCGCTCCTCTTATTTCTAAATCCTCATTAGCTAACTGAAAATTTGACCCTAGATTTTCATAGTTAGCTAAAACTTGAAGTTTCTTTAGAGCTGTTTTATTGATTAATTTTTCACTGTCATGAAATAAATAGGCATATGCTCTTTTATTTGAACGACCTACCCTACCTCGCAATTGATATAATTGAGATAAACCAAATAAATTAGAATTAAAAATTATTAGTGTGTTTGCATTTTTAATATCTATTCCAGACTCAATAATATTTGTAGAAATAAGGCACTGTATCTCACCTTTTGTGAATGATATGAACACATCCTCAATATCTTTTTCTTTCATTTTACTGTGACCTACTCCGAAAGAAAGATCTATACTTAATTTTTTAATTTCATTTTCGACAAAAGGAATATGGCTTATTCTTGGTACAACAATAAAAATTTGTCCATTCCTTTCTAATTCATTCTTTATTGCTGAAATGAGAGCAACAGACTCATATTTTTGAACATAAGTTCTTATACTAATTCTATTTGATGGAGGTGTTCCAATAATACTTAAATCTTTTAAGCCTAATAAAGACATCTGAAGTGTTCTAGGAATAGGTGTGGCAGACAATGAAAATAAATGAATAGTTGGGTATTTGTTGATCAAATATTCCTTTTGATCGACACCAAATTTTTGTTCTTCATCTATTACCAGTGTGCCTAAATTATTAAATTCTATATCTTTTTTAAAAAGACTATGTGTTGCAATAAGAATTTGAATATCACCTGACTTTAATGAAATTAAAATTTCTTTTTTTTCTTTTGACGAAGTAAATCTAGATAGACATGCAACCTTAATGTTAAAAACTGAAAACCTCTCACTAAACGTATTAGTGTGTTGCATTGCTAGTAATGTGGTGGGAACAACTATTACAAATTGAAAACCTGATAAATATGTTGCACATGCAATTCTTAAAGCCACTTCAGTTTTACCAAATCCTACATCGCCGCATATAAGGCGATTAGATGGTTTATCTTGTTTTAAATCATTTAAAGATTGTTCAATTGAGTTTAATTGGTCCTCAGTTTCAACAAATGGAAATTGTTGATTAAATTTCTCAAGATCAGAATTATTATATTGAAACTCTTTGATGTTTATAGTGGATCTCTTTGCTGCATTTTTCAAAAGTTTATTAGCTAGAAAACGAATTTTCTTCTTAACTGAAGATTTTCTTAAAATCCAATCATTCGTACCTAATTTATCAAGAAGTAGATTATTATCATCAAACCCATATCTTGAAATATAGTTTAAATTTTCAATTGGTAGTAAAAGCTTGTCGTTACCGCGGTAAATTAATCTAATAAACTCCCTAATTCGATTATTAATTTCAATATTATCTATGGATATGAATCTCCCAATTCCATGTTTTTGATGAACAACTGCATCTCCTAATGAAAGATCATTAAAATTGATTATAGTGTCTAAATTCGTCTTTTTTGTAGTATGAGTGTTTTTATTGAGGTGTACGACACCATCAAATAGATAGTCTTTTGAGATTACAGATTTATAGAAATATAAATTATTACCATAATTTGGTTCAATATTCTTCTTTTGATGAAATTCATTTTCTATTGAGGTGGAATTTTTTCCACTATGAAAATATATTTTATTGCTCATTTTAGAAAATTCATCTAAAGAGGTATTTGATGTAATTTTTAATGATTTAGGAGAGCTAGATAATATATTTGTAAATTTAAAATTTTTTATTTTGTTATCTTCTAAATAATAATTTGAAAAAGGGATCTCAGGTTGGACTTGATCAAAAATTGATTTAAGAAAATTTAGCTTTTCTTTTAATATTATGTCACTTCTATTAATTGTATAAATGGAATATCCCATAACGATATCCTCAAAATAACTATCTTTATTACTTGGCTCTAATAACTCAATATTAGGGTTAAATATATCAATCCTCTCTTTCTCATCTTTAAAAGTAAGTTGTGTTTGAGGATTGAATTCTTTTATTGTTTCAATCACATTATCAAAGAATGAAATTCTATAAGGATTATTATTACTGTTATAAATATCTAAAATATCTCCTCTTAGTGAAAATTCGAGTTTATTATAAGCATTTGCTTGGTTTGAATGATTAAATTCAACTAATTTTTCTAAAATTGTATTAGCTTCAATAGTTTGATTTTTAGTTAATGTTAAAAAATGATTAGCATCTTTATTTATTTGAAATTTTTTTAAAAGATTATTGCAAGTTATTATTATTATATCATTATGAGTTAATGTCTGTAATTTTTCTGACCTATCAAGTAAGATGTCAGATGATGAACTTTCAGAACTGAATGGTAAAGAGTCATGTGCTGGAAAATAACATATTTTCTTATGGGGATAATGTATATTTAGAATATTTTCATAGTCTAGAGCTATCTTATCATCTTCACATAATAAAATTGATTTATTGCCAAATTTAGAAATAGGATTTTCCAATATTATTTTGATAAATTTATAATATTAAGGTATTTAATTTTATCATCTTTGAAAGACTCATTAAAAAATACGTCAAATATGTATTGCGTTTCATTCTTTAATAAATCATCTAATTGATCAATTAGAGCCTCATCATTAATGTTTTCAAGTTTTGAATAAATTCTCTCAAAAATTACATCTAATTCTTTTATACCTAATGTTTGACATCGATATTTTATTTTTTTTAATTTATCTTTGTAGTTATTATTCATGAACGACAATAGTTTCGATTTTTTATATCAGAATGTAGAAAAACTTAAAGGAATAGGTCCAAAGAAAGCGTCCTATTTTAAAAATCTAAATATAAACACAGTTATTGATATATTTTATAATTTACCGACTAGATCAATAGATCGTACTCAGGATATTGACTTTAAAAATCTTGAAAAAGGACAAACTATCACCACTCTCGTTAAGGTAAAAAAACATCATTTTCCTTTCAATCCTAAACTACCCTACGTAATTGAATGTGAAAAAGGATCTTTAATTATAAACATAATTTATTTCTCAATAAGAGGGAATTTTCTTAGAAAAAAATATCCTGAAAACAAAGAATTAATTATTAGTGGAAAAGTATCATTTTATAAAAGCAATCTTAGTTTAGCACACCCTGATTACATAGAAGAGATAGAAAATGAGGATAAGTTAAGAACTTTTGAAAATATTTATCCTTTAACAAGGGGTATCTCGTTAAAAGATATCAGAATAGTTTTAAATGACGCAAAAAAAATCATTTAAATAAATTTGATGAATGGTTGAACGAAAATATTATTAAAAAAATATAATTTTTCAAGTTTCAATGAATCATTAATTAAAATGCATTTTCCCTCTGTTAAAGAAGATATT
>CACMWX010000022.1 GCA_902617515.1 uncultured Alphaproteobacteria bacterium | reverse complement strand
AAAATTACTTAAATTAATAAATCCTTTTAAGAAATTTTGACCACCTACATTTGATATTTGATTATTTAAATATTCTGTGCTCCCAATTATTGTATTCACTAAATAAAATGAAAGAATTAAAAGTAAAATAAAAATTAATGAAATAGATCTAATGCATATGGTTATATAGTTACTTTTATTGATGAAAAGTACTGATACCAATATCAAATACAATAACAAGTTAATAAAATATACTGGTAAAGTAAAAGATTGAGATTGCAGAATAATTGCAAGTGAAAAAAAGAATAAACTCCGTTTTTTTGTAATAAATTCTATATAAAAAATTAAAGTTATTGGTAAAAATGCATAAAATAGGTAATTTGGTCCAAAATCTCCAAGAGAATAAAAAGAATGGTAATGAAAAAAACAGAAGCCTAAAGAAAAAAATACAATTAATTTTTCATCTAAGTTAAAATGTTTTGATAATTTTTTTAAAAAAAAATAATATCCATTTGCTGCTATAAGAATTGTTATTAGTACATAAAAAAATTGTGCTATTTCGTATGAAAATAATTTTGTAAAAAAATAATGTATTGATGCTATATATACCCAACTAAGTGGTGATGGATTATCAAAACCAGGATAAATTAAATTATCAATGTATGGATAAAAAATCTGAGTAAAATCACTTTTATTTTTAAAAAAATAGAAACCTTGATCCCAAAATAAATAAAAAAAATCAAATGGGTAAAACCAATAAAAAATAATTACAAATACAATAGTATTAATTAATATAATAGAATTAGGTAAATATAATTTCCTTGAATTCAATTTATATGTGATATCCGATTTTATTTATCAAATTATTAAAACTATCAATGATCTCTGAGCTATTGTATCCAAATTTATTATTGATATTATTTTTAATCTTTTCAGAGTTTTTTAAAGATAGCTCCATAAATTGACTGTATTTAAAATTTGCAAACTCTTTTTTATTAAGAATATTATTTTCGCAGCCTATGTACTTAAAATTTTCAAATGGACCAGAATTATTTAACACAAATGTTCTGGGATTATAATAAATACTCTCTAATTGAGTTAATCCAAAGCTCTCAAATTCAGAAGGTAATAATATTAAGTTAGCATTTATTATATATTGGTATAATTTTTCTCTATCAGATATGTATCCTAAGAATTCTATATTTTTAGTTGTTAAATTATTAAACTTTTTTATTTGATTTTGAAAACCTTGTGTATCTTCTCCTATTATAACAAATTTAATATTATCCATGTCTATAAAATTATTTTGTATCATCCGAATTAATAGGTCTGATGATTTTCTTTTTTGAAGTCTGCCATAATACAAAACATAATCATATTCTTTTGGGGATTTTATCAATTGCTTTTCAAATTCAAATGTATATGGCATGTAATTAAATTTTTTTAAGTCAATATTGTAAAATAAGGAATACTGCCTTGTTATGAATTCAGTAGTAGATGAAAAAAGTAAAAACTTTTTTAAATTAATAGTTTCTAAATAAGTAAATATTTTTGAAAATATCTTATTATTTCTTTCAAAAATATTCACAATCTTATTTGTTGTATGTAATTTAACAATATGATTTTTATCTGAACTTCTCTTGAATAAATTAGTAAAAAAAAGCCCAGCAACAAAATCTGACTCTTCTACAATGTCAAAATTATTTTTTTTTATTAGCGTAAATACATTGATATTAAGTTTTATAAAATTAATAATTTTATCAATATACTCATAATTAGTTTTTATTTTTCTTATTTTTATTAAATCCAGGTATTCATTAATAGTTTGCTTCCCAGTTTCAGTAGATAAATATACTACCGTACAATGTACCTTATGATTTTTTAAGAATATTGATTTATAGTATGTGTATGTACATATGCCTCCAGATGACTCAGGGGGATAACCAGTTGATATTATTAAATAATTTTTTAACCTTTTCATAAGATATTATTTTTCCAAAAAAAAAGTATACATTTCCAAAGACAAAACCCAGAAAATAACTCTTAAATAATCTTAAAGATTTTACCTTAATGCTATAAGCTAAGTAAGCAAATAAAGTCACAAATTGATATAAAATTATGAATAGGATTTTATTGTATACGTTAAAAAAATCTCTTGCTATGAAGAATTTATTTCTAAATGTGTAGTAATACGTTTCAGGTCTATTTAATATCCTATCTTTTAGTATATGAGAGTTATTATCAGGCATAGTTTGATGATAAATATTAGTATTTATTGATGAAATTTTGAATTTAGCAATCTTAGCTCTAAAACAAAATTCAGTTTCAGAAAAGTCTATTACATACTTTTCGTCAAAAATTCCAATTTTATTGATAACCTCTCTTTTAATTAAAAAACAATTGCCTACAGAGTCAATTTCAAAATAATCAGGGTATTTTTTTTTATCTCTTCCTATATTTTTTACAATAAGACTTGGAAGATGGTATTGAAATCCAAAAAACATCACATCTTTCTTATTAGAGTAAAATGCACGGGGTTGTCCTATATCAAAATCATGCTCATTTATTTTAGAAATTAAGTTTGTTAA
Source organism: uncultured Alphaproteobacteria bacterium (assembly GCA_902617515.1). Classification (GTDB taxonomy): domain Bacteria; phylum Pseudomonadota; class Alphaproteobacteria; order HIMB59; family HIMB59; genus HIMB59. The sequence goes on along the minus strand of CACMWX010000022.1, from coordinate 8,870 downwards.
AAAATTTTCATCAAATTCATTATCATCATCAAGTATAAGTATGTATTTACTTAATTTTGAAGTATTCAAAATACCGATATTTCTACTTTTAGCCATACTTAGTTTTTTATTATTTTTTATAATTTTACATTTGATATCTTTTTTTATTTTTAAGTCAGAAATCAATATTTTATCTTTTGAATTATCATCAATTATTATTACTTCAAAATCTCTATACTTTTGTATATTTAGGCAATTAATTTCATTTATTAATAATTGTTTTCTATTTCTAGTTGTAATTACTATAGATAAGTAGGGATACAATTTATGATACTAATATTTTTTTTTTAAAAAAATTGAAATTAATTATTTCTAAAAAAAATTCCAAAAAATTGATTAAAATTACGTATGAATTAAATATTAAACCGAATGGTGATATATCCATTAATTTTACATATTTAAAATCATACTCAATTTTATTTTTTGAAATTTTAGGATTAATTTTGAAAACATATTCTATTTTCAATTTTTTTAAACCATTTGAGATTGCAATTGAACTATCATCGAATAGAAAAGTTTCATTATCTTCTTTCAAATTAGTCAATGATAATAATATCACTCTTTTTCCTAGAAAGGAGTAATACTTATCTTGATATATTATCTTTGGATTTTTATAACCACAAAAGTACTTTAAATTATAAATAATATTAATTAATAAATATTGTTTAAAAATTTTTCCAAATATAAAATTAATCATTATTTTTTAATCTAACGTAAAGACTATTAACTCCCAAAATTGAGTTAATAAAATTTGGTAAATATCTGTAGTATATCTCCAAATTACTCTCTTTTTTCATCTTAAACCAAGAATTTATCAAAATGGGATTAATATAAGGCACTTCCATTTCAAAATTTAGATCATTTGATATTTTATAAATGTCATTATATGCATATTTTCCTACATGATAAGACTGATATACAAAGTCAGATTTGATTATATTAAATTTAGATGGACAAATAAAAATATATTGACCATTTTTTGAAAGTATTTTTTTTATTGATTTGAAGTGTATGTAAATATCATCATTCGATATATGCTCTACAACATGAGATGAGAAAACATAATCAAAATATCTCTCTTCAATATCAATGTCTTCAAAATTATTTTTAAAATTTATATTTTTAGCTAATTGATTTTTATTTTCAGGGTATGATAAGTCATAAACATTGGCATTTCTTTCTTTGAATGCATAAATTTCTCCCTCAGAAGCCCCATATAATAATATTTTTTTATTTTTTAAATTACCAAAAAAATTTAAAAAACCTTTTTGAAATCCAAATGTCTTTTTATTGTTCTCTACTTTTTCTATTTCTTTTTGAAAGTACTCAATATTTAATAATACTCTTTCCTTGTATGTTTTTGTTAATTTAAATTTATGTCTAAACTCTTTTGCAAATATATCAGACATTTATTCTAATATTTCATATATATTTTCTTGTTTATTTTTTTGTAATTTAAAGCTAGATAAATTTACTTGTAAAATACAAATACCAAATAAAAGAATTAATTGAATAATCAATACCATTAATATCATTATTGAAGAAAAATTTATTTGCAAATAATTACTCAAAAAAAACATTTGTACTATTGAAAAAAGAATAAGGCTAAATAAAAGAGCTCCTATAACTAGTATATTGATTATAATAAAGTTTATTAGGGACTTTGAGTGAAAATTAAAATCTCTAATTGCAATATTACCTAGTGATAAATAATTATACTTACTTTTGCCAAATGATCTTTCCTCTGAAATATAGGAAATAGTTTCTATATTTGATTTTTCAATTGAAGGTGCACTTTTTAAAATAAAAACTTTTATAGACGAAGTTCCATTGTAGTTTTTTAAAAAAAAATTTAAATAATTTCCAGAAATAAAAATATAATCATTTAATCTTTTTATATTTCTAAATTTGTTATTTATAATTTTATTGTAAATTTTTGAAAATATTTTTCTAAAAAAAACTAATTTTCTTATCTATTCTGTCTGTTAAAATAAGTTCAATATCTTTATCTTTTTTAATATTAATAAAATTTTCTATTACTTTTATTGGATGTTGTTGATCTACATCCATTATAACTAAGTTATTTTTGGTAACATATTTTAGACCTGATAAAATGGCAAGATCCTTACCTTGATTAAAAAGTTTTTTCTCACCTTTGATATTAAATTTGAATTTATCTTTACAATTTTTAATAATTTTCCATGTTTCATCATTGCTTCCATCATCAATAAAAATAAATTCTAAATTATATTTTTCTGTTAATTTTAATTTTTTAAAAGAAAGTAAAAAGAGTTCAATATTTTTAACTTCATTATAGCATGGAATTATTATTGAAATACTGTACATTTTTCATGACAATATCACTATTACTATGAATTTAGAAGCAATACTAATTAATCAAGAAAATATTGATCTTGGATCATTTATATTGAGCATTGCTCTTTCAATTATATTTGCAATTATTCTTAATTTACTAATTTTTAATATACTAAAACGTTCATCCTCAAACTTTTACTCTCCAATACTTTTTATGACCTTAATTCCATCTATGGTTATAATTATAACTATCATTAAATCTTCAATAGCTTTATCTTTAGGTATGGTTGGTGCTTTATCGATAGTAAGATTTAGAACACCAATAAAAGACCCTGAAGAATTAGTTTTAATTTTTATAGCTATAGCAGTTGGTATTGGTTTAGGTGCAAATAAGTTTATTATCACTTCGATTTTTTTTGTTGTTGTTATTAGCGTAATTTTTTTCATAAATTTAAGAAATTCTAAACCTCAGAGCTTTAATTTAAATGTATCATTATCAAAAAAACAAATAAATATGGTAGATATTATTTATGAATATTTAGATAAGAGTAATATCTATTATGAAATTAAATCAATAAATTATAATAATGATATTTATCAATTTTCGATAAATATTAATTTATCTGATAAGCTTAAATTAGAAAAGTTTTTAATAGAGAGTAAAATTAAATTTGAATTATCTTCAACACCTATAGTTTTTGACTAATATCTTTAATTACAGAATACTTAATAATATTGTTTTTTTTATACTTATAATACTTTTATTAAGTTTTCTCGTATCTTTCTTTTGGAGTTATCCATTTAATGAAGTTTTCTTTTTTTGGGACTCAAGAATAAATTTTTTTGATAATAACTTAGTAAATCTGAATACATCAATATTTGCTGAAAGATTGACATTATGGAATTCTAATGAAACAGCAGCAGGATCCTCCAGAGCTGATGCTTATATCAAGGCATATCCGATATTTCTTGAGTATATTCTTCAAAATATATTTGGCTTTTACAATTCTCAATTTTTTCAATTTTTTATTACTAATTCAATTACATGGTTATCTTCGTTTTTTTTATTCAGAAAAATTTCTTTAAAATTGATTAATGATCAAAATTTTTTTTATTCTTTTTTATTCTCTCTTTTTTATACATTAAGTTTTTTTTATGCAGTCCTGATATATACAAACCCTGTAAATGGTTTCATTTATTATTTTTCTTTTTTGCCTTTAAATCTTGTAATTTTTTTATATTTTTTAGAAAATAAAAATAATATTTTTATATTTTTTTTATCCTCGTTTCTCCTTTCAATAAATATTTCACATCTATCTCTTTTTATGGTTACAATTTATTGGTATTTATTTTTATTTGTACTTTTTATTAATGATTATAAATATAAAAAAAAATTTTTATTTGCTTGTATTTTCATATATTTTTTATCTTCATTACCTCTTTTAATACCAGTTATATTAGACGGCACATCAAAGTTAGAATTTCACATTAGTGCTGTTGGTGGTAATTATTTAGATATATTTAAGAATTTTAGCTCTTTAATAAAAACAATTACTTTTAATTCTTATTATAATTTTTTAATGCAACATTTACAGAATTGGGGAAATTGGACTAATTATTTTATTAATAATAAATTATTTTCTTTAATACATTTGATTTTATTTATTTTATCCATCTATCTTACCTTACAAACTAGCAAGAAATATAAAAATATATCAATAAGATTAATTATATTATTATTTATATCTTTATTTATTGTAACTTTACCTACTAATTTTTTTGAAATTTTTAATTATGTTTGGAATAAGTTTCCAATTTTTTCTATTTATAGAGGATGGGATCAAAAAATTGCACATATATATTATAATTCATTTTTAATTTTTTCTTTTGTAGCAGTAATCATTACTCATAATCAAAAAATAAAGAAATTTTTTTTAACCTTATTTATTCCAATATTTTTAATTTACTCTTTACCTGCATTTATTGGATTAAATGTCTTTAACAAATTTCATGACTCGAATCTTGGTACTTACGGCTCTAATGTTTCATCCAAAGTGAAATTTCCAGAGGAATATTTTAACTTGAGTAAAATATTTGACTCAAATGAGTATGCAAGAATTTTGTCATTACCAAGAGATTTAACCTTGAATTCAGATTATTTTGAAAATGATAGAGCATACGCTGCAAATTACCTTATTAGTAATATAACTGGTAAGGAGTCGTCCCAAGGATATGAAGGTGATATATATTTTTCATATGTTATTTATGAAATGTTACAAAAAAATGAATTCAATAGCACATTTATAAATGATCTGTATAAATATGGCATTACACACATTTTTTTAAGAAAAAAATTTAATAACAATCACAATTTTATTTTACCCCATCAAAAAAGTTATGAGGGATTACATAGTTTTATTAAAAATTACTCATCTATTTTGACTGATAATGAATATTTTACTCTATATTCTCTTAATAAAAGAAAAGAAATTTTGCAATCATCAAACGTCGAGATCCACCAAATAAATTCAGCTATTTATGAAATTCACCCAAAAAGAGATTTAATTAATCAAAGTTTAGATAAAGATATCGTTCTTGAATTTAACCAATCATTTAATAGTAATTTTATCATAGTAAATACTTCTAATGACAGTATTAGCAAAAATTGCAAACCTTATAAGTATATTCAACAAAAAGAACTTACAATTTGTGAAAAAAAAAATATTTTCTTTGATTTAGATTTTTTAAAACTAATTTTTAGTCCAAAAATAAAAAACAAAACTTTTAACATAGTAAATAACTTTTCTAATGAATGGGTAATTAGCCAAAGTGATATAAAAAGTTTTATACTTTTTCATAAGCATCAAATAATTTTTTATTATTTGTTATTAATATTATCGATTACAGGATTAATGACATTTATTATCAATATTTTATGGTATTTTAATAGAAAATGAAAAGATGTATTTGGTTTAGTTGGAAAGATTTAAGTCACCCTAGGTCGGGGGGCGCAGAGGTAATCACAGATTTTCACCTAAGAGAATTAGTTAAGAAAAATTATAAGGTTTATTTAATGACATCTTCATATGATAATGCGAAAAAAAAAGAGTTTTACAATGGATATACAATTATAAGACATAATAAATTTTATTCTTGCCAATTTTTTTACTTTTGGTGGGCTTTACTTTTGTTTAAATTTAAAAAAAATGATTATGTTGTTGAAGAAATAAACACAATACCATTTTTAATATTTTTAATAAAAAAAGATAGGTTAAAGATATTTTATCATCAATTAACCGAAAAAATATGGTTTTTCGAAACTATATTCCCTATTTCAATATTTGGTTTTATCTTTGAGAAAATTATTTTGAAAATTATATCGTTAAAAAAAATTAAAATTATAGTTCCATCTAAAAGTACAAAAAAAAATATTTCAAAATATAATATTCATCACTCTTTGATTAAAGTCGTAGAGAATTTAGTTTTTTTTAAAAATAAATTTAACAAAATCCATTATTACAATAATTTTAAAAATCGAAAAATAATTACTTTTATTGGTGAAATCAGACGTATGAAAAGGATTGAGGATTTAATTGAAATTTATCTATCAATTAAAAAAATTTATCCAGAAATAAAACTTCATATAGTAGGTAAATCTAATTCAAAATATGCAAAAAGGATGATTTCTAAAAACCCTGATATTTCATTTACTGGATTTATTGAACAAAATAAAAAAAATGATCTACTAAAAAAAAGTTCTTTTCTTGTTTCTTGTTCTGTAAAAGAAGGATGGGGTTTAACGATCACAGAGGCCAACAAATATGGAACTCCAGCACTTGTTTATAATGTTGATGGCTTAAGAGATAGTGTAACTAATAATAAAAACGGTATAATCGTTGATGATAATAATAAAAAACAATTTATCAAAAAGTTACAATTTTATCTTGATGCAAAAAATACTAAGGAATATATGAGTTTACGTGAAAGTACATATTCACATTTTATTAATTCTATGAAAAATCAAAAATACAAAAAAATATATTAAATGAATATCGTTATTAAGGCTTTTTTTATTATCATATTACCTTTGGAAATTTTTTCAAGTTCCATCGATTTAAATTATAACTTTCGTGGTAATAATATTTCACACTCCATTGACTTAAACGATGATCCCAGTATTTCAGTTGATAAATACGATGAAACATATTTGCCAGAAGGTGAATATTCAATTTTTACTGAATATGAAATTTTAGATGAAAATATAAATTTATTAAATTTAAATGATGATAATTCAAATTTTAAAGATAAAGAATTTATCTTTGATAATGATAAAGAATTAATCATCATAAAAAAAGATAGATACGAAAAAGATCTAAATTTTAAAATTAAACCTGATAGTGACTTATTAAAAAATGAATCAACAAATTCCAAATATTCAGAGGATATTCAATCATTTTCTATAAATATTCAAAAAAATTCAACATTGCTTAAATCGCTAAATGAGAGTGAAAATATCTATAAAGAAAATTTTAATTATGATTTTGTTAATAAAGATGAGACAGTTGTTGTTTACAATAAAAATTCAAATTTAAAAGAGAAAAAACTTGAATTTTATCTATCAAAATTATTAAAAAGATACTCTGATAGTTATTTTTATGAAATTGTTGGAGATAACAAATATTTTAATATTTTTATACCAGAGAGTGAATTTGATTATATCTATATTAATACCAACAATAATTTTAAAAGATTAACAATTAGGTACTTTGACAATGATGGAAATTATGCATATAAGAATGTTGCAAATTATGATGTTTACCAAAATTATTTTGGTATCGATGTAAGAAATGACATTTCATCTCATATTGCCTCTGATAATAATGAGATAATCCTTTCAAAAGATTTTCTAAAATTTTTACCAGAAAAATTCAAAGACTTTAAATTATTGGATATTATCATTGAACAAAAAAATAAATATACAGACAGAGATACTCCTAGTATTTTTTTTAAAAAAAATATCAACTTTGAAAAATTAAAAGAAATCAAATCTAACAATTTAGAAGAAAAACAATTCAATGAGAGTGTAGAAAAGAGTTTTATCAATTATAATTTTAAATTATACGATTTAGATACTAATCATTTAGCAGTAGAAATTTTCTCTTATGACGGTAACAAAACAAATAAAATAAATATTCAAACTAAAGATCCAAGGTTTGTTGGAATTATAGATAAAGATACATTTTTTTTTAAAAGAGAGCCAATTAGGCTACCAAGGCAATTAATAAAAAATTTTAATTATTTAGAGAAATTAACTGGTCAAATTATATATTTGAGAGATGATAATTACCTCAATTTACCAATACTTTCAGATCAATCTATAATTTTCGACTTTAAGTACGGTTTAAATTTAAATGATATTTTAGATAACAATATTAATTTTATAAATCAAAATAAGGCATTTAAAATACTAAAAAAAAATTTAAGCATAAATTTTAATAAAGGTTTAGAAATCAATAACGATAAAGATTTTTTCATTAAAATAAATCTTAATGATTTAGATTATAATTATATTAGATTTAATTTAATTGGTAATTCACCAAATAGCATTGATTTAGATTTATTCGACTCAAATGGAAATTATCTAAAAACAGTTTCTAGCAATCAAGCTATCCATAAAGAAAATTTTCAAAGCATAGATAGTCTATTTATAAAAACTAATAATAATTTTATTGACAAAAAATTATTTATTAAAGGTATTATTAATTTTGATGATAAATTAATCTCAATAAACAATATTTTAGAAGAAAAAAACCTTTATTTTTTTAAAGAACTTAATGCTTTTCAAATAAATTACCTCATGTCTAAAAAAATTGATCTTATGTATTCAATAGATTTAAAAGTTTCAAATAAAAACAGTTGTGAATATATGATTAGTTCAAGACAGGGTTTATTAACATTTTGTTCAAATGATGATCAAATTATAAATATTAATAACATATCAAATAATGATTTACGCTTTGATTTTTTTAATACAAATTTTAATTTCGAATTAGTTGATTCACATTTAGTATCATATCAAAATTACGAGAGTTTTATTGAAAATATTAACTTCTTTTCTTTATCTAAATTTTCACAGTTAAATGACTATAACTATAAAGATTTAAATTTTATTACAAAAAAAGTAATAAAAAATAAAATTGATGACAATAAATTTGATTATCCAAAGCTTTTCAGAAGTTATACAAATTTAAATTTAAATTCTGCAGCTTTTGAGCCTAGCTTATTAGATGATTTTACAAAAAAAAACCCTTTTTATAAATTAAACAAATTTTCACTTAATAAAATAGATACTCTTACTATTGAAGAATTTCAAAAATATAATCTTTTCTTCGAAAAATATATTGAAAGAGTAGATGGCGGTAAAGTAGGCAAAATTATAAAATATGACTTTACCTCGAGCGACCAACTAATTGAAGTTATGACATTTAAAAACCTCTTAAGAATTATGTATTATT
>CACMWX010000021.1 GCA_902617515.1 uncultured Alphaproteobacteria bacterium | reverse complement strand
AAATCTATATTTTTGGTAAAGCAGAAAAAATCATTTGATTTAATTAATTTAAATTTAAGATCATTTTTTTTCATAAATTTTAAATATTTTGTTGAAGATATTTTTGAATTCTTTTTGCTAATTAGATAATAATTTTTAAAATTCTTATTTATACATTCTGAGAACCTCCTACAAAATAAACCATAGGACTCTTTAGATTGTAAAGTTGTAATAATATCTCTTGGATAATGATAGCCTGCATGAACTCTATTTAAATTATTAGCAGTAGCCTCGAGCATAATTTCTCTATTAGACTCAAATAAATCAACTTTATATTTTCTCGAAGCCTCCAGTGCTATTAAAGATCCAAAGGCGCCTGCTCCAATAATCGCAATTTTTTTCATGCTCTAAGTTTTGTAATTTTCAAATTTATATTGAGAGGTCTTTCTAAAAAAATCTGTCAAAAAGTAAAAACTATAAATATAAAAGGTGGTCAAGGAATACAGTGGATAAAAAAACCAAGCTTTACTATTCTTATTGAAAAAACCAATAGTTGCTTGGATAATAAGAGGTAATACAAATATGTTAGCTAAAATAAAATTAAATAATCCAATACGATTCGTTGACCAATTATATCCTGTGTTAATTCTTTTATTTCTGTAAAGCAAATAAAGTTTTATTCTTCTTTTTTGTTTAAAACAAAAGTGTAAATATCCATCAAAACTTTTGTGATAAATATTTGTTTTAATTTTTGCAAAATTATAATTATTATAAATAGATGTAAATTCCACAAATCTTCCAATATCAGAAAAATTTTTGTAATTCTTTAATTTTTGTAAAGCCTTTTTTCTAATAGTAAAGCCATTTGCTCCAATTGTTGGTATTTTATCTATAAACTTAATTTTAACAAAATCCCTTTTATTAATATTTAAAAAATTTATTCCCATCAATTTTTTAGAAATATTACTGTAATGAGCATAGTTTTTTATGAAAACTGATATAGGGTCTGCACAGCCGATTAATGAATGTATCTTATTAGCTATATTGTCATCTTTCATATAAGTATAACTTGATGGTTCTGCTGCAAGGATATTCTCATCTTCATAAGCTTTTAGAAACTTTAAAAAAAACTTTGTATCTGTTATAAAATTGTCACTATCTAAAAAAAATATAATATCATATTTTGAGTTTTTTATACCTACAACTCTACCACTTTCAAAATCTTTTTTCGGATTATCATAAACTCTAATTGGTAGTATATTTTTAAAATTATCTATAATTTCTAATGTCTTATCATTCGAACCACCATCAGCAAATATAATTTCAAAATTTAAGTTTTTTGTAGATTTTGTTATATTATCTAAAAAATTTTTAATAACTCTCTCAGAGTTTAAAACTGGTGTAATAATAGAGAAAGACACTATTTTTTTAAAACCTCTTTCTCACACCTAAATAGAAAATTTTTAAAATTTATAATGAACGACATTTAAAGAAGTAAGTATAATATAGAAATAATTGTAAATATGAATTTGATAATTTAAAAAAGGCGGCGTCCTACTCTCCCAAGCCTTAAGACTAAGTACCATCGGCGCTGGAGGCCTTCACGACCGAGTTCGAAATGGGATCGGGTTTTTTCACTCCGCTATGACCGCCACAAACTTTTTATAACATATAGTTAAAACTTTTCGCTGTGTATTAAAATTCAAGCATTGGATTATTAGTACTGGTTAGCTTCATGTGTTACCACACTTCCACACCCAGCCTATCAACGTGGTAGTCTTCCACGATCCTAATAACGAAGCCTAGTTTTGAGGTTGGCTTCCCGCTTAGATGCTTTCAGCGGTTATCCATTCCGTACATAGCTACCCTACGATGCAGCTGGCGCTACAATAGGTACACCAGAGGTACGTCCACCCCGGTCCTCTCGTACTAAGGGCAGATCCTCTCAAGCTTCCACAACCATGGCAGATAGGGACCGAACTGTCTCACGACGTTCTAAACCCAGCTCGCGTACCGCTTTAATTGGCGAACAGCCAAACCCTTGGGACCTGCTTCAGCCCCAGGATGCGATGAGCCGACATCGAGGTGCCAAACCTCCCCGTCGATATGGACTCTTGGGAGAGATCAGCCTGTTATCCCCGGCGTACCTTTTATCCGTTGAGCGATGGCCCTTCCACGAAGTGCCACCGGATCACTATGACCGACTTTCGTCTCTGCTCGACTTGTGGGTCTCGCAGTCAGGCAGGCTTATGCCATTGCACTCGACGAACGGTTTCCAAGCGTTCTGAGCCTACCATCGCGCGCCTCCGTTACTCTTTGGGAGGCGCCCGCCCCAGTCAAACTGCCCACCATGCATGGTCCCAACACCGGATAACGGTGTATGGTTAGGCATCAAGGAACAGAAGAGTGGTATTTCACTAGTGACTCCAGAATGGCTAGCGCCACTCCTTCAAAGTCTCCCACCTATGCTACACATCTGTTCCCTAATACCAATACAAAGCTGCAGTAAAGGTGCACGGGGTCTTTCCGTCTAACCACGGTTACTCGGCATCTTAACCGAGAATTCAATTTCACTGAGTCTATGTTGGAGACAGTGGGGAAATCGTTACGCCATTCGTGCAGGTCGGAACTTACCCGACAAGGAATTTCGCTACCTTAGGACCGTTATAGTTACGGCCGCCGTTCACCGGGGCTTCAATTCAGGGCTTGCACCCCTCCTATTAACCTTCCGGCACCGGGCAGGCGTCACACCATATACGTCGTCTTTCGACTTTGCATAGTGCTATGTTTTTAGTAAACAGTCGCTACCCCCTCTTCTGTGCCACCTAATACTGGTTGCCCAATAGCAGGTCACTTTTATCCCGAAGTTACAAGTGTAATTTGCCGAGTTCCTTCAACATAGTTCTCTCAAGCGCCTTGGTATTCTCTACCCTCCTACCTGTGTCGGTTTTGGTACGGTCTAATGCTGGAGCTATTTCCAGGGACAAATTCACTGCAAGATCAATCCAGTAAGATCTTACAATTTACTTCATCCGTCACTACCAGCTGGTGCAGGAATATTAACCTGCTTCCCATCGACTACGGCTTTCGCCCTCGCCTTAGGGGCCGACTAACCCTGCGCAGATTAGCTTTACGCAGGAAACCTTAGGATTTCGGCGGAAATGTCTTTCACATTTCTTATCGTTACTCATGTCAGCATTCGCACTTCTGATACCTCCAGCAATGCTTACGCATCACCTTTACAGGCTTACAGAACGCTCCGCTACCCAATTACAAAGTAATTGTCAAAGCTTCGGTAAATGATTTGAGCCCCGTTACATTTTCGGTGCAGGATCTCTTAATTAGACCAGTGAGCTGTTACGCTTTCTTTAAAGGATGGCTGCTTCTAAGCCAACCTCCTGGCTGTCTTGGAGTTCCCACTCCCTTTCACACTTAATCATTATTTGGGGACCTTAGCTGTTGATCTGGGCTGTTTCCCTCTCGTCCAAGGACCTTAGCACCCATGGACTGTCTGCCGTGCAGACTTATCGGTATTCGGAGTTTGATTAGGTTTGGTAGGAATTGCTTCCCCCTAGCCCATTCAGTGCTCTACCCCCGACAAGATTCACACGACGCACTACCTAAATAGTTTTCGCGGAGAACTAGCTATTTCCGAGTTTGGTTGGCCTTTCACCCCTAATCACAAGTCATCCCGTAGCTTTTCAACGCTAGTGGGTTCGGTCCTCCGGTGAATTTTACTTCACTTTCAACCTGCTCATGACTAGATCACTCGGTTTCGAGTCTAATCCCATTAACTAAATCGCCCTATTCAGACTCGCTTTCGCTTCGCCTACACCTAAGTGGCTTAAGCTTGCTAATGAGATTAAGTCGCTGACCCATTATACAAAAGGTACGCTGTCACCTCATAAAGAGGCTCCAACTGCTTGTAAGCATCCGGTTTCAGGGTCTATTTCACTCCCCTGCTAGGGGTTCTTTTCGCCTTTCCCTCACGGTACTGGTTCACTATCGGTCATAAAGTAGTATTTAGGCTTAGGAAGTGGTCTTCCTATATTCAGACAGGATTTCACGTGTCCCGCCCTACTCATGTCTATTTTTTACTATCTACCCATACGAGGCTATCACTCACTATGGCCTGCCTTTCCATACAGTTCTGGTTTAGTAAAAAGTAGCACTGGCCTGATCCGCTTTCGCTCGCCACTACTAACGGAATATCTTTTCCTCTAGGTACTTAGATGTTTCAGTTCCCTAGGTTCGCCCTTATAAGCTATGAATTCACTTATAAGTATATTGGGTTTCCCCATTCGGAAATCTCGGATTAAGCTTATTGACAGCAAGTCCGAGCTTATCGCAGTCTGTCACGTCCTTCATCGCCTCTTTATGCCAAGGCATCCACCAAATGCTCTTACGCGCTTGAATTATTAACACACAGTGAAAAGTTTGTAGTTAATAACTTTTTGTAGTTATTTGTTGTTATATTAGTTGTTTAATTGACGAATAACTCGTGCAAGTCATTCGTCTGTGTTATCAGCTTACATATTTACGATTTTAAAAAGTTGGTGGAGGATAGCGGGATCGAACCGCTGACCTCCTGAATGCAAATCAGGCGCTCTCCCAGCTGAGCTAATCCCCCAACATTGTTGGTGGGCGAGGGAGGACTTGAACCTCCGACCTCACGCTTATCAAGCGCGCGCTCTAACCAACTGAGCTACACGCCCAATCAATGCTCATTATCAACACGTGTTGAAAAAAGCAAAACAAATAGACGGTGGTTACTTCAAACGTACACTTAGTTCAAAGTTTTTTTTCCTTTAGAAAGGAGGTGATCCAGCCGCAGGTTCCCCTACGGCTACCTTGTTACGACTTCACCCCAATCGCTGGCCGTACCGTGGGCAGCTGCCCCCCGAAGGTTAGCGCACTGACTTAAGATAAAACCAACTCTCATGGTGTGACGGGCGGTGTGTACAAGACCCGGGAACGTATTCACCGCGGCATGCTGATCCGCGATTACTAGCAATTCCAACTTCATGCACTCGAGTTGCAGAGTGCAATCCGAACTGAGATAACTTTTGGGGATTAGCTCCACCTCGCGGTATTGCGTCCCGTTGTAGTTACCATTGTAGCACGTGTGTAGCCCAGCGTGTAAGGGCCATGAGGACTTGACGTCATCCCCACCTTCCTCCGGCTTATCACCGGCAGTTTCGCTAGAGTCCTCAGCCGAACTGTTAGTAACTAACGATAAGGGTTGCGCTCGTTGCGGGACTTAACCCAACATCTCACGACACGAGCTGACGACAGCCATGCAGCACCTGTGCGAAAGCCAGCCGAACTGAAGGTTACCATTCTGTAACCGGCACTTTCCATGTCAAACGCTGGTAAGGTTCTTCGCGTTGCGTCGAATTAAACCACATGCTCCACTGCTTGTGCGGGTCCCCGTCAATTTATTTGAGTTTTAATCTTGCGACCGTACTCCCCAGGCGGGGTGCTTAACGCGTTAGCTACGACACCGAACAAAAGTCCGACGACTAGCACCCATCGTTTACTGCATGGACTACCGGGGTATCTAATCCCGTTTGCTACCCATGCCTTCGCATCTCAGCGTCAATATCAGTCCAGAAAATCGCCTTCGCCACTGGTGTTCCTTCCAATATCTACGAATTTCACCTCTACACTGGAAATTCCATTTTCCTCTCCTGAATTCCAGAACAGAAGTTTTAAAAGCAATTCCTAGGTTGAGCCCAGGGATTTCACTTCTAACTTTCTGTTCCGCCTACATGCGCTTTACGCCCAGTAATTCCGAACAACGCTAGGACCTTCCGTATTACCGCGGCTGCTGGCACGGAATTAGCCGGTCCTTCTTCTTCGGCTACTGTCATTATCCTCACCGATGAAAGAGTTTTACAACCCTAAGGCCTTCGTCACTCACGCTGCATTGCTGGATCAGGGTTGCCCCCATTGTCCAATATTCCCTACTGCTGCCTCCCGTAGGAGTCTGGGCCGTGTCTCAGTCCCAGTGTGGCTGATCGTCCTCTCAAACCAGCTAAAGATCGAAGCCTTGGTGAGCTTTTACCTCACCAACAAACTAATCTTGCGCGGGCCAATCTTATAGCGATAAATCTTTCCCATTACTGGAATATACGGTATTAGCTACAGTTTCCCGCAGTTATTCCGTACTATAAGGTATGTTCCCACGTGTTACTCACCCGTGCGCCACTAAGGACACCTAGCAAGCTAGGGCCTCCGTTCGACTTGCATGTATAAAGCATGCAGCAAGCGTTCGTTCTGAGCCATAATCAAACTCTTAAGTTGAATTACCTACTCATAAAAAACAAAGTTTTAAATTGACGTAGGTTAGACGCCAAAATAACGAGTTATCATTTTTCTCAAATGAAAACTTGATCGAAATTTGACGTTATAAACCCACCGTCTATTCATTTCATATTTACAAAAAATAAAGAGCAAGAAACACCAATGCACAATAAATGGCCTAGTGAATCGAATAAAAAGTAGAATATATCTACACTTTATAGGAGCATTGTCAAATGCATTTCATTAAAAAAAATAAAAAAAAACCGTTAAAAAGAATACTTTTTTTAAGGAGTTGGTTGCGGGGGTAGGATTTGAACCTACGACCTTCAGGTTATGAGCCTGACGAGCTACCAAGCTGCTCTACCCCGCGATCAGAAGACGAAAGATATGTCAAAATATCAACAATTACAATGTTTATTCTTGGTAGCGGAGGAGGGATTCGAACCCCCGACACATGGATTATGATTCCACCGCTCTAACCAACTGAGCTACTCCGCCTTAAAGAAATATTGTTTTATCTTATATTGACATAATCTTAAATAATTTTGTTGATCTCTTTTTTAATAAATCTTTTGGCATTTCTTACACCCAAGTTGTTAACTTGTGAATTTATCACAATTTCTACACCCCTAGGTTTCCCGTCAAAAATTGGATAGCTACCAATGGAAACATTTTTATATTTTCTTTCTGCATCAACAAGTATGTGGGCTATTTTACTTTCAAAAAGTTCTGTGGTTATTGAGGTTGAGTAAAACTTATTTTTTATTTTAATCATTTTTTTAAATTCTTTCATCATTCCCTCTACTATTGAGGGTACACCAGCAAAGACATATATATTTTCTATTTTAAATCCTGGGGCTCCACTAACTTTATTTAAAATTAACTTAGAACCCTCAGGCATATATGCCATTTTCAGTCTAGCATCAGTTAATTCAGATTTAATTTTCGTGTAATATTTTTTTAATTCTTTATAGGCACCCTTATGTAATTTGTATTTTCTTCTAACTGCCAAACTAATTGACTCAGATGTAATATCATCGTGTGTTGGACCTATACCACCAGTAGAAATAACAAAGTCATATTGATTTTTTAATTTTCTTATTTGAGAAATAATTATTTTTTTTTGATCAGGAATTACAACTACTAACTGTAGAGATATTCCACAAATGAACAGCTCTTTAGCTATATGATTTATATTTTTATCTTGTGTCCTACCTGATAATATCTCATTGCCAATGATAATTAAACAAGCAGAATATATTTTTTTTACAGTAACCATAAATGAAGTATAAAGAGGAAATTTTAGAGGGTTTTTTTGTAAAACGCTATAAGCGATTTTTTGTAGATTTAAAGATTGATAATGAAGTTGTCACAGCTTACTGCCCAAATACAGGTTCACTTTTAGGTTTATTAAAAGAAGACTCAAAAGTATTAGTTGCCAAGGTTGAAAACCCAAATGCAAAATTAAGATATAGGTTAGAGGCAATTAAAGATAATAAAACTTTTGTAGGAGTAAACACATCTCTGCCAAATGACATAGTTTTCAAAGCCATGAAGGAAAAAAAAATTTTGCAGGAAATTAAAGGAGATTTAAAAAAAGAGGTGAAATATGGAAAAAATTCTAGAGTTGATATCTTTGCTAGCCACTCAAATGGAGATACTTACATTGAAATTAAATCAGTCACTTTATTAAGAAAAAAGAATTTAGCAGAATTTCCAGATGCAGTTACTTCAAGGGGATCTAAACATTTAATTGAGCTTAGTAATATGTCTAAAAAAGGTTGTAAATGTTTTTTAATATATCTAATTCAACGAAATGATGTCGATAGATTTTCTATAGCTAAAGATTTGGATAATGAGTATTATGAAAATTCTCTAAAAGCAAAAAAAAGTGGCGTACAATTTAGAGCTTTTAAATGTAGCGTTTCACATAAAGGTATAAATATTACTAGTGAGATAAATATTGATGAAAATTAAATCATACAAAAGTGATGAAGTAGAACCTTGTAGAGAGGCAAGTAAAATAACTGCAACTATTTTAGACGAACTAAATAATATAATAAAAGAGGGTGTCTCAACATCTGAGATTGATGATTATTGTTTAACAAGAATTCAAGAACTAGGAGGTACACCTGCACCATTGTTTTACAGAGGTTTTCCAAAATCTACATGTACCTCATTAAATCATGTAATTTGTCATGGAATTCCAAACCATAATCGAAATCTTCAAAATGGAGATATTTTAAATGTGGATGTAACGACAATAGTTGATGGTTGGCATGGTGACTCATCAAGGATGTTTAAAGTAGGAGACGTTTCAATTAAAGCAAGTAATCTATGCAAGGTTACCCACGATTGTTTGATAGAGAGTATTGGCGAGATAAAAGTTGGTGAGCCTATCAGTAGAATAGGAAAAAAAATTGAGAATATAGCAACTTCAAACAACTTTAGTGTTGTTAGAGATTTTTGTGGACATGGAGTTGGATTAAAGTTTCATGAGAATCCAAGTATTTTACACTATTACGATAGTGAGTATGATAAAGTAAAATTTGTAGATGGGATGATTTTTACAATTGAACCCATGATCAATGTTGGTAAATATCAATCTAAAATACTTATTGATGGTTGGACTGCAGTGACTAAAGATAAAACACTTAGCGCTCAGTACGAACATACGATATACATTAATGGTGACATTATTGAGATTCTAACAGAGTCTCCAAATAAGGCTTTTTATAATTGATACCAAGATACTCTAGAAAAATTCTTAAAGAAATATGGGAAGATAATAATAAATATCAAATATGGCTTGACCTTGAAATTCTCGCTTGCGAGGCTATGGAAAAATTGGGTCAGATACCCAAAGGGACCTCAAGTAAAATCAAAAAAAAAGCAAAGTTTAAGGTAAAGGAAATAGAAAAAATTGAAGAAAAAACAAAGCACGATGTAATTGCTTTTTTAACTAATGTAGCAAAGTACGTAGGACCCGAGTCTAGGTATATTCATAAGGGACTTACTTCTAGTGATATTTTAGATACTTCTTTCTCCATACAACTTAACCAATCAAGCAATATAATTCTTGAAGGTTTAAAAACTTTGAGTAAATCTCTTTTAAATATTGCAAAAAAACATAAATACACATTATGTATCGGTAGAAGTCATGGTATTCACGCCGAAACGACTACTTTTGGATTAAAAATATTAGGATATCTAGCCGAAAACAAAAGAAACATAGATCGTCTAAAAAATTCGATAAAACAAATACAAACAATTCAAATGTCTGGTCCTGTAGGGACATATTCAAATATTGACACAAGGGTAGAGCAAATGATTGCTAAAAAATTAAAATTTTCAATCGAACCTATCTCCACGCAGATAATTCCAAGAGATAGGCATGCGGACCTTTTTTGCTCTTTTGCTATTATTGCAAGCTCCATAGAACGTCTATCAACTGAAATTAGGCACTTACAAAGAACAGAAGTTTTAGAAGTTGAGGAGGGTTTTGGAAAAGGTCAAAAGGGTAGTTCGGCAATGCCTCATAAAAAAAATCCAATTTTATCAGAGAATTTAACAGGACTAGCAAGAGTGATTAGATCATTAACCATCCCTGCTTTAGAGAATATAACTTCATGGCATGAAAGAGATATAAGTCACTCCAGTGTTGAGAGAATAAACGCTCCTAATGCCACCATAACGCTTGACTTTGCAGTTCAAAGAATGATTAACGTTTTAAATAATTTAAATATAAATAAAAAAAATATGGTGAAAAATTTAAATCTTTTAAAAGGTCTACCCTATTCACAAAATGTCCTGATTTTTCTTATTGAAAATAATGTTCTAAGAGAAGATGCCTATAAAATTGTTCAGGATTGCGCTTTGAAAACTTGGAAAGGTGATATGTCTTTTAAAGATAATCTTTTAAGTCATCCTCGTTTAGCCAAATTAAAAATATCAAGTAAAGTTAATAATATCTTCAATAATAAAAATCTTTTTAAAAATGTTGATAAAATATTTAAAAGGATTAATTAATGGCTGTAAAATTGAAAAAAATTATATGAGGGAAAAGCAAAAATTATTTATGCCAAAAATAGTAAGGAAGTCATAGCCACTTATAAAAATGATGCTACAGCTTTTAATAATTTAAAAAAGGGCTCGATAAAAAATAAGGGTGCAATTAATAATGCTATATCGAGTTATTTATTTCAAATTTTGAATCATTGTGATATTCCAACACACTTTATAAAGAAAATTGATAAAAAATCTCAGCTTTTAAAAAAGGTAGATATTATTCCAATTGAAGTTTTAGTTAGAAATTTCTTTGCTGGCTCTTTATCTAAAAAGTTTGGTGTTAAAGAAGGAACACAATTATCTGATACGCTAATTGAGTATTGTTTAAAATCGGATGAACTTGGCGATCCTCATATAAGTTCTGAACATATTCTTAATTTAGGTTTATGTGATTTTGATGAATTAGAGTTAATAGATGAATATTCTTTAAGAATAAATGATATATTAAGATCTACGTTCTATTCTATAGGAATAAATCTAGTTGACTTTAAATTAGAATTTGGAATTTGTAAAAAAACTGATGAGCTTGTTTTAGCAGATGAAATATCACCAGATACATGTCGTTTGTGGGATTTAAAAACAAATAAAAAACTTGATAAAGATCGATTTCGTAGAGATTTAGGAAATATCGAAGAAGCATATGAAGAGGTGCTTAATAGGTTAAACTTGACAATTTAATGCGAATAAAAATTTTAGTAAGACTTAAAGGCCAAATTTTAGAACCACAGGGAAAAGTAATTGAACAGTCACTTAATAGTTTAGGATTTACAGAATTTTCAAATATCCGACAGGGAAAACTCATTGAATTAGATTTACCCGATAATATAAGTAAAGAGGAAAAAGCACAAAAAATCGACTCTGCTTGCAAAAAACTTTTAGTCAACGATATTATTGAAGAGTACGAAGTGCTTGGATGAGTTTTAAATCTGCTGTTATAACATTTCCTGGATCTAATTGTGACAGAGACGCATTATGCTACTTAAAAGATTTAACTAAAGGTGAGGTTCATAATATTTGGCATGAGGAGACATCATTGCCAAAAGTTGATTTAGTAATTTTACCTGGGGGTTTTAGCTTTGGTGATTATTTAAGATCAGGAGCAATGGCATCAAAAAGTAAAATTATTGATGAGGTTGTAAAGCATGCAAATGATAATAGATATTTATTAGGTATTTGTAATGGCTTTCAAATTTTAACTGAAATTGGACTTCTTGAAGGAGCATTAATTCGAAATAAAAAACTTAAATTTTTAGGAAAAAATTGTTTTATTAAAAAAAAATTTAAAAATAATTTTAATTTATCAATCAAAGAGAACCAAATTCTTCAAATACCTGTAGCTCATAACGAGGGAAATTTTTATTGTGATACTGAAACTTTAAATTTATTAAAAAATAATGAACAAATTGCATTTGAATATTGCAAAGGTGAATTCTCAAACACTGAAGAAAATATAAATGGTTCAATAGAGGCTATTGCAGGTATTACAAACAAAAAA
>CACMWX010000020.1 GCA_902617515.1 uncultured Alphaproteobacteria bacterium | reverse complement strand
ACAGTCATACCTGAGTCAGTTGTTGTTGATAGACCAAATGATACAGATCCACCATGTGCTGTATTATTGTTTGAGTCAGCTGATTGATAAGCAATAACGCTTGAACCGCTAACTGTAATATCCGCTTGTGCAGTAGTAAAAATACCAGCTGTTAAAGCAGACACCAATAATGATAGTTTTTTCATTATAATTGTCCTTTCATAAAACAATATATTGTTCGAGATAAATATTATTTATAAATAGGCTAATTAACACAAAATTGAGAGAATATTTCAGCAAAAATCACAAATGTTGCATTTTTGCAACACGTAAATTAGACTTGATAATCAAAAAAATCGGCTGGAATATCAACAATATTCTTTGACTTCCAAAACTCTCTTTGAGAAAAAAAAGCCTCTTGAAATTCTGTTTTTAAATCAGAAAAGTTATCTTTTTTTAAAGACTCTGTGTGTATCTTGTTCTGAACTTGATTAATACTGGCAGTTTTAGCAAAAAAACTCTCCCTTTTTTCAGGCTCATAATCAGAGGTTATTTCACAAAAAGCATATAACCTTTTTTGATAATCATCAAAATTCTTTACTAACTTTTCATAATTAATAATCATGACATTTTCATCAAGCATGCCCATTTTTTTCCAATAAAGAATAAAAGCCTCAAAATTTGCCATTTGAACACCAAGATTAAAAAAAGAAGATGAAAAAGAAATATTCGTGACGTATCTTTGTTTATAAAGTGATACAGCTAAGTCCCAAGGGTTTCTTAATACCAGGACAATTTTAGCTTCTGGTAAAAACTTTCTTATATGCCCAATGAAAGCATAATTATTTGGAAGTTTATCTGCTATTTTATTTTGTTGAGATAGAAGAAACTTGGTTCTCTCTATGTACTGATCACCAACCATTTCATAATCACTTGCATCATATTTTTCATTTATTAACAATCTATAAGTAAGGTCATAAAATGACATTAACTCACCACCGCCAAACACTTCTGTATTAGCTGTGATGATTGACTCTGTCAAAGTAGTGCCAGACCTAGGCATCCCCAATATAAAAATATTATCCTTTCCTTTATGTGAATCTTTTGTATTAAAATTTTTTACTATTTCATAATTCTCAATAATTTTTAATACAGATTTTTGAAATTTTATCATTGTTAGTCTTTGTATTTCAGATACTTCATTATTTGCTTTGACATAATATTTATCAGAGTTTGATGGATCGGTTTTTTCATAAAAAACAGCGAGAGAAAAATATAGCGGTACCTGTTCTTGATACCTTTCCATTTTTGATCCAAATGTTTTGTTTAGAATTTTATGTTTACAAATATTAATCATTTCGTCTGTTGCTTCATTCTTGTCAATTTGAACTAGTTGTAATAAAAGTTCTGCATCAAATTTTATGGATAAATATTTTTTTATAAATTTTATTGCTTCTAATTGTTCTTTAAGAGCAATATAAATCTCAATTCTTAATACAAGTGTAGATTTGTATGTAACATAATCATCAGAATAAGTTTCATGTTGAGAAATACATTTTTCTATATGCTCCACTGCTCCTTTAAAGTCTCTCATCTTCATCAAAGTTTCACAGTGATTTTGATGTGGGGCAGGATGATCAGGATTGATCTTTTTTGCCTTTTCAATATAAAATAATGCTTTTTTAAATTGCTCTGTTTTTAGATAATAACTACCTATATTGTTGTTACCGTCAAAATCTTCAGATTTCATCTCTAATATTTTCAGTGTATTTTCAATGGCAGGTTGATAGTCTTCTTGTAAATAGTAGATATGAGCTAGTAACTTCAGAGGGTATATTTCATTAGGGTTGGCTTTGACAAATTTTTTACATTCCAATAGAGCTTTTTCTAACTGCCCTTCAGAAATATATTGCTGAAGTAAATTTACTACTTTATTCATACTAAATATGTATTTTATTATCTTAAGTTAACTTAAATATGAAAATTATTCAAAATATAAAGTATCAATACAAAGTCAAGCTCATTGAAGACTTACTTGAAAATTCAAAATACTCAGAAGTTAATTCAAATCTATCAGCAATTACTAAGAAAAACCCAATTGATACCTATAACCTATTGAGAAATTTTATCCAGAAAATTTTGAATATTACAAGTGAGGAGAGAATATTGAATGATAATTTGGTTTTCATAAATTCCTTTGATGAGAGTGATACTAAAATAATTACTAAATTTATAGATTTTTATCTCAATAAAATAAATTTTCCTAATTATGAAATATCTGATTACAACTTAGAACTAATTTCCACGATAAATAAAATAAAAAATGAGAAAAATATAACAGTAGATGATTTATTTCAAAATACATTATATTATCAATCAATACTTACATATTTAAAAAGTGAAAAAGTTCAATTTTTAAATAATCAATTTGCCTTTTTTTCAACGCCATCTGGAATAAATTTTACAAATACAAGAATTACTAAGTGTTATTTTCTATTGATTGATCACCCATATTCTTCTTATAAAATTTTTAAAAGCAAACTTAAATCAAAGAATTTAGCAATGAACACTTTTTTGAATTCAGATAATGAACCATTGAAGTACGTTTTTGATAATTCTATACTTAAAGTTACGAGAAAAAATTGGGCAATCTATAATAATAGTTGGTCCGATCCAAATGTAACAAACACACTTAGAGGTGTTATCTTAAAAAAGACAGATTATTTTGAGAGTCCTGATGAGTTTTTTGCAAGTATAGTTCTTCATTTAAGACAAGTAGGTTATGACATTCCTTTAAATTATTCTTTAATATCTGAATATATATCAATCAATGCTCCAAAAAAAAGCGATGAAGAAATAGATATTTCTAATCATGAAAAAAAAGCATTAAAAAGAGAAGTCGAGAGTTTTGCTGATAATTTTGGATATGATCTTAGCTAATTAATTTGCCTATAAATACTGAAATATTAGAAAAAATAAATGAAGAGATAAAGGCTAAGCATACAAAATTATTGATTGTCACAAAAACAAGGACAGAGGAGGAAATACTAGAACTTGTTAGTTTAGGTTTTTGTAATTTTGGTGAAAATAGAGTACAAGAAGCGGAAAAAAAATTTTCAAAAATAACTGTAAATAATAAAATAAAACTTAGTTTAATTGGTCCCTTACAATCTAATAAAGTAAAACAAGCCTTAAAATTATTTGACGTCATCCAATCAATAGACCGCATTAAGATTATCGATGAAATTTTGAAATATAAAAATGAAAAAACCAAAACTAAAAATTTTTATATTCAAATCAACATTGGAAAAGAAAATCAAAAAAGTGGTGTTACACCAAACGAATTTGAAAATATGTATAAATATTGTATTGATAAAGGTCTAAATATTAATGGTATAATGTGCATTCCACCTCAAGGAAAAGATCCCACTCCATTTTTTTCAGAAATGAAGATGATTAGAGACAAAATTGACAAAAATTTAATTTTAAGCATGGGAATGAGTTCAGATTATAAAACCGCACTTGATTATCAATCTAATGAAATACGAATAGGATCATTAATATTTTCATGAAATATTTGACTATACTTATTTTTATAATATTAACTAAAAACTTATTTTCTTTAGAAGTTGAGTGCTCATTTGAGGAGGTTTATCAAAATGGAGAGTCACAACAAGGTTTTTTTTTGATTAAAGATGAAAAATTTAGATACCAGTATAGTGATAAAAACTTATTTACAATTATTCACAACCAAAACATTTTCTTCTTAATAGAAAATAGTGATCCAACTAGATTTTTTAGAATAGATGAAAATATAGAGGTTTTAAAAGCAGTACTAAAAATTTTAGGTGATTACCCTGATTTTAGAAATGAATATTATCTTGAGGGATTGTCGATAAGAATAGAAAAAAGTAACATAAATATTATAAAAAGGTTAATTTTATTATCAGATGAAAAAAATTTGAGCATTTATATAAATGACTGCAAGTTTCATCCAATAAAAAATTTATACTTTTCGTACAGCCCTTACTTTAATTATAAGAAAAAATGATAAATATAAACTGCAATGATGATTTTCTAAAAGATAACATTGTCAATCTTTTAGACCAAAAAAAATTCTTTTTAAACAATTCTCATAACATTCAGTATTTTTTCCAATCAAATATCATAATAAAAGAAAAAAACTTAGAGATTTCTACTAGTGCTAATAAATTAAATCTCAATCTACCTTTAAGCTTTAATGAATTTTTTTGAAAAATTTTTTGATATGATATCTAATGAAAAAGTTTACTTACAAAATTATGAGTATTATCCCTTCAAACAATTAATAAAAAAAAATGAAAAAAATATATTTTTAAGTGAGATTCAAAATACAATTATGTCAAATTTACTATTGAACTCTAATGGTATTAAAAAGATAGATCTAATTAAAATAATTTGGCCAAATGATAAAGATATATTCTTTAACAAGCTTGATACACATCTAACAAATTTAAAAAATTACTTAAAATCAGAAAGTGACTTTGATTTAAAGTTCACTTCAAAGTCTGGGCTTATAAAATTAGTTTTTAATTAATATTTCTCTCTTACCTGTGTGACTTGGCTCTGATACAACACCACGTTGCTCTAGTGCTTCCATAATCCTCGCAGCTTTATTATATCCAATTTGAAAATTTCTTTGTAAATAGCTTGTAGAAGCCTTATTGGAGGTCTTTATAAGTTCTATAGATTTAGATATTAGTAATTCATCCTGATCACTAAGTGTTTCAAAATTTTCGTCGTTATTTTTTATAATTTCCTCTAATTCGTCTAAATAATTTACTTGCCGGTTTCTCTTAATTTCTTTGATTAGCTTATTTACTTCATTATCAGAAATAAATGCTGACTGATACCTTATTATGTTTCCACCATTTTTAGTCATTAACATATCCCCATTTCCTAAAAGTTGTTCTGCGCCAACCTCTCCTAAAACAGTTCTACTATCGTATTTACTTGCTACTTGAAAACTTATTCTTGATGGAAAGTTTGCTTTTATACTCCCAGTGATTATGTCAACACTTGGACGTTGGGTTGCCATAACTAAATGTATACCGCAAGCTCTAGCCATTTGTGCTAAACGTTGAACATAGTGTTCAACTTCCTTACCAGCTGTCATCATTAAATCAGCCATCTCATCTATAAAAACAACAATGTATGGTAATCTTTCATGCGATTTCTCGTTGTACCCCTCAAGACTTCTTGTGTTTTCCTCATTCATAAGCGAATATCTTCTTTCCATTTCTTTGCATACCCACTTAAGTGTGATGATTGCTTTTTTAGGCTCAGTAACAACAGGTGTTAATAAATGAGCAATATCGTTATAAACACTCAGTTCAAGCATTTTTGGATCAATAAGAATTAATCTCAGTTCCTCTGGTGAAAACCTGTATAATATACTCGCTAGTAAAGTATTTATGAATACAGATTTACCAGAGCCAGTTGTACCAGCAACAAGAAGGTGAGGAGTTTTACTTAAATCAATAACTTCTATATTTCCTGAAATATCTTTACCAATACATAAAGGTATTTTAAAAGTTGTATTCTTAAAATTATCATTACTCAATAGCTCTTTGATTGTTATTACTTCTCGCTTTTCATTAGGAACCTCTACGCCAAGATATTGTGTTCCAAAAATTTGAGAAATCCTGACGGCCCCTACGCCCATACTTCTAGATATATCATCAGCAAGATTTATGATGGTATTGATTTTAATTCCAGCAGCAGGTAGTATCTCAAATAGTGTTACAACTGGGCCTAACTTTACATTAATGACTTGTATTTCAATGTTAAAGTCTTCAAATACTTTCTCTAATAAAGTCGAATTTGTTTTTATATTTTCTTTTTCGATCTTATTTTTGGAAAAAGAATTATCAGTTTCTAAAATTTCAAGCGATGGAGAATAGTATGATTGTAAATTATTTTCTTTATTATCAAAATTATTAAGCTCGTAATCATCTTTAACAAGATTATTATTTATTATAGGTTCTTTTTTTATTCCAGAATTTACGATCTCGTTAGCATCCCTGTTTTTGAAAACCTCTACGAAATTAAATTTAGGAAATCTAATCAAAAAAAGGTTTTGAGATAATAAAAAAATTAAAATACCAAAAATAGAAAGTAAATAATGTATATAATTTAAATTATAAATCTCATAAATATTGCTAGCAAAGACTCCCCAGGTTTCGATTGTTTCAATAAATTCAATTTTAAAGTCTATATAAAGCAAAGCTTGAGGTATTAATGTTAAGCTTAAAAAAAATGCTAAGAGTCTTATAAAAATATACCTAGGTGGTTTATTAATAAATACTAATATGGAAAAGGAAAAAAAAAATAATATTATCAAATAACCTAATATGCCAAATGTATAAAACACAAAGCTTGCAAAATAAGATCCAAAATCACCTAATAAATTACTCGATTCATTACTGGTTCTTGTTAAAAATGAATTATCGTTTATGTTGAATGTAAATAATGCTGCTGCTGATATAATAGACATCAACATTAATAAAGTCGCATAAAAATATTTGTACAAAGAGAAAAGTTTTTCTTTTAAAATTGTAGGAATGTAGTTAATTTTCATTATTTTAAATAAATATATGCGTCTTAATGAAAAATAAAATATTTAAATACGATTTTTTAATTGTTGGAGCGGGCCTAATTGGTTCACTTACTGCTTTAGCACTAAATAAAAAGAAATTAAAAGTTTTAGCAATTGATGGCAAAAACTTCATACCAAAAGATCAGCGGACTTTAGCAGTTAATGCAAATTCTAAAGAGTTTTTAGAACAGCTAGGTATCTGGAGCCATCTAAAAACAAAGCCACAGCAAATAAATAAAATCATTATAAAAGACTATATTAATACCCCCCCACTTATTCTCAGCAACGATACAGAAGCAATGGGAAATGTAATAAATAATTCGGAGCTACTTAAAATAGCTCACCAAAAATTGAATAATTTACAAATATTAAAGTCTAATATTAATATTAATTTAGATAGTTTATCACCCAAAAAAGTTACTAAAATTCATAATAAACATTATTCGTTTAAAAAGATTGTAATAAGTATAGGAAAGAAAGTTACGGTTAATGAAACAAAGAAAAGCTTAACTTTCAACAATGGTGACTACTCATACGTAGGTTTTTTTAAACACCAAAATGATCATAATAATTGCGCTTATGAATTTTTTGACAAGGATGGACCATTAGCAGTTTTGCCATCTCCGTATATGAATAATAAGAGATCTACATTTATTTTTTCAACAAATACTCGAACCTCATACCCAAAAATAAAATCTGTAATAAAAAAAAAATTTTTTTCATCGCACGGAAAAATGTTATTTGATAAGCAATTGCATAAATTCCCAATAGTACCTCATCTATTAAAATATCATAAAAAATTCTTATTCGTTGGGGATAGTCTTAAGTCAATCCATCCAGTAGCAGGACAAGGCTGGAACTTAGGGGTAAAAGACATCCAAGAATTAATAAAATTGATAGACCAATACCCACTAGAAAGTGAAGCTTTGCAATCAATCTATTATTCAAGAAGGATGGTTGAAAGTTCCATATATTTAGGTTTTACATCTATGATTAATTTTTTATATGAAAACCCAACCAACTTAAATAATAATTTCGTTAGATTTTTTTATAAAAGTCTACTCAACATTGATTTTCTTAGAGACATCTTTATTAAACAGGCAATGGGTAGATTTAGTTTAATTGATTAGGCGATTTACTGCTTACAACCTGGAAAGTATTTAAATCAAGAATAGAGTTTATAGTGTTAATTCTTGATAAGATATTTGGAGACTCTAAGATTGCTTGCTTATCAATTTTATTAAATGGAGCTAACATAGCAAGTGTTGAAAGAAGCTGTAAATTTGATGTCTCAGATAAAACATCTTTATCTATATCTAATTTTTTCATTTTAAAGAAATTTGTATATTTTTGAATAAGACTAGTGCGATCTAAATCAGGCTCGATATTATTAAGATCTTCAAGATAATCATTACAATCAATTGTGGCCTGATAATAGCCGTTAGTGTTAAGGTTTCTATCGTGAAGAACAAATCTACAAATTCCCTCAAGATTTAAAACTAGTCTGTAATCCGGTGTCTCTATATAAGATGTAATTTTACCAATACATCCCATTTGAAAAAGCTCGTTATTATTATTTTTAGGTTGAATAATTCCAATCATTCGATGAGTTTTTAAACTATCTAAGGTCATCTTAATGTATCTCTCTTCAAAAATATTTAATGGTAATTTTCCGAATGGAAGTAACAATACATTATCAAGTGGGAAAATAGGTATTGACTTTGGTATATCCTTTGAGTTGATATCAAAAAGTTTTTTTATATTATCATCCATTATTTAAACATCATACTAGACAATTTTTTTCGTGCTTCAATAACATTTGGATCATTAAAACCTAATAAATCAAAAAATTCTAAAAGTTTATTTTTAGCAGCCCCGTCTTTCCATTTAGGATCTTGTTCAAAAATTTCAAGAAGTTCATCAAATCCTTTTTTAGTTTCACTTGTTGATAGATAAATTTCAGCTAATTCATATCTTAAATCTTTATTTTGAGGATTTAACTTTACTTTTTCTAATATTTTTTCATATGATAAATCTGAAGTTTCTTTTTTTGAATTATCTAAAAGCTTTTTTATTTTTAATATTTCCTCATTTTTTAAAATGTCATCGTCAAGTGACTCAAACATTTCTTGTGCATCTTGAAAACGCTTGAGCTGTTGTAAACATCTTAATAAACCTATAATAATTTTTGCATTACCTGGATCAGTAACTACAAGCTTTTCATAAATTTTTAAAGACTCATCAAACTTTTCTTCTTTAAAAAATTGATCTGCTTTATTTATTAGTTCAGGAATTTCATTACCTGGCATTGCATCGATCATTTTATCAACCATCATTTCAATTTTACTCTCTGGTTGAGCACCCTGAAAGGCATCTATAGGTTTTCCATCTACAAAACCATAAACTGTTGGTATAGATTGAATATTTAATTGTGCAGCAATACCTTGATTTTCATCAACATTGATTTTGGCTAGTATTATTTTACCGTTTTTTTGATTAACTACTTTTTCCAAAGTAGGAGTAAGCTGCTTACAAGGACCACACCATGGTGCCCAGAAATCAACTATTACAGGAATGGTTTTAGACTTTTCAATTACTTCATTTAAAAATTGATCCTCATTAATATCAATTACATTAATCATACATTAAAAATGGTATCAAATAAGTCTTTTACAACAATAATAATCTTTCCTTTTGCCTTGATAGCCTTAAAAAGGAAGTTTATAAGGTATTACGTTTAATAATACATATTGCGGGCGTAGCTCAGGGGTAGAGCGCAACCTTGCCAAGGTTGAAGTCGAGGGTTCGAATCCCTTCGCCCGCTCCAAATTAAATAGACTTTTTAATCAACAAATTTCAAATCAGCATTAAGGTTTATATCTACTTCTTCAATAGAATTACCTCTTCTTACTTCATCATAATATACAATTTGTGTAGGTGTCTCCCCTTTGAATATGGTGTAAGCACTGATGAATGACTGATATATACCGTGTTTAAAGTAAATTGACTCTGGCTCAAAAAATATTGGTGATCTTAAAATTTCAACAACTTTATTTCCATCAATCCAAGCATCTATTCTCTTATTTTCAAAATCTAAGCATAAAGAAATATCTGTCCAAACTCCTTTCATATTTTTTAATAATTTTAATTTGTAGTACTCTGACTCATCAATAACATTATCTTTAGAGCCATTAAGTTTATGCCAATTTAAATACAAACTTCCATTTCTAGCATCAATTTGTATCAACGGTGGAAACGACGATAAACTATTTGCTTTTCCGGATGGACCACCGTGCTGATGTATCTGCCCTAATGTTGTACTAACTTTTCTAATATCAGTAAAATCCTCAGACAATTTTAGACTATAGCCGTAACATTGTTTTCCAGATACAGGTTGATTAGGCCTAGAAGAAAGCTCAATTCTTTGTCTATCATTATCACAATCATTCCAATTTTCATCACTGAAACAATCACCATTTCTTAGTTCAAATTTTTGATAATAATCTCCAGCTCTTGATTGCGAACTATCTTTTATGTAATTAAAATTATATTTATTCTGGCTCATAAAATTTTTATGAAACATAAAACCACTATTAAATGTTTCAATAAATAATTTATCATTCTCATCAATCGAAAAATTATTAGCTAAAGAGATAGATTTGAATAAAAAGAAAAAAAATAATATTTTTGTAATTAACATAATGGCAATTTAATTATTTTAAATAGATCCATTTTTACAATCCACATATTTAGATTAATAGCTCTAGGAATAATAAAGCTCCAATAATTATAAAAATACTACCAACGAATTTTTTTAATAAAATGTTTTTATTTTTAAAAAATTCCAATGCAATTTTAGATGTAACCAATAATGTTAAGATAAAATACCAAGCTGCATCAACAATACCAGCTGTAAGAATTAAGGTTATATTAAAGACTTTGTCATTTTCTAGTGACATAAACTGTGAATAAATTGCAACAAACCATATAAATATCTTCGGATTTAATAATGAAATGCTTACCCCTTGTAAAAATGAGGTAAAACCTCCACTTAAATTTTTTTTTTCAAAATTTAATTTATTTTTATCAATTATTGATTTAATACCCAAATATATAAGGAAAATTATCGATAAAGTTTTGATCACATTAAAAACAAATATGTTTGTTTTGATTATTAGAGCTACTCCGAGAACCGCAAAGAGTGCATACATACCTATTCCAATACCGTGACCTATGGATGTTAAAATTCCATGAAATCTTCCTTTAAAAACTGCATTGTTTATTACTACTACCATACTTGGTCCTGGTGACATTGCGCCCAATAGGCAAACAATAAATATTTTGAAAAAAACTAATAAAGACATTTAGACTAATTAAAATCTTCTTTAATTTCTATTTTATCAAGTTTAGATGCATTAATAATTTTTTTTAGATTTGCTGACACATTCGTATAAATAATTCTTTTACAGTACTCCCAAATTGGCAAATCTTTCTTACTATTACCAAAATAATCAAATTCAATAATATTTAATTTATTATTTATAAATTTGACTTTATTGATTCCTACCATATTAAAATTATATTTTGTTCCAAAAGACTCAAAAAATATTTTTAGGTGCTGATCAATTTGATCGACTAAAATTTGATGACTTCCAGATATTAAATAAACTACTCTATGTCTATTTTTCACCTCTCTGATATAATTTAATGCACTTTTATTAAAAGTAAGTTTGTTAAGCGGTACATTATAATTTTTTGATATTTTTTCTTTTAAATAAGGTTTTCCTTTAATTAGAAATACAAATAAATAAAAAATTAACTTTAAAGGATTTTTTTTTAAAAAATTAAAAAACGCAAGACTTGATAAATCTTCCTTAATTAAGGTTCCATCAAGATCAACAAATAATATTCTATTTTCGTCCATTTTTCTTAAAAAAAGATACTTTAATTGTTATTAATTCTTTATCTACTTTTTCTTTAATTAAACCTATACAGTCTGCCTTAATACTTATTCCTTTTTGAAATATCTTCTCATATAGAAGGTGTTTCACATTTTGTATTTCCTTATCCTTAAATTTTCTTCTCCCTCTTTTTTCTTCTGGGAATTGTTTAAAAAATTGTTGTAAAAGTTCGATAGAATATTTACTTTTAAATTCAACGTTTTTGTATCTTTTCATTAAAACGAAATTGTTTTTTGGAGGGTTATTTTTGAAAATTTCGATCAATGTTTAAAATGTCGATCACTCAGTTTAAAAAAATTTAATTTATTTTCCTTCACAAATTTTTCAATATGACTGTCATTTATTGAACCCATCGGTGCATAAACATCAATTTTTAATTTTTGTTTTTTTATTAATTTCAAAGAGTCAGTAAATGGAAAAAAAGCATCTGAAAATAAAAATAATTTAATATTTTTCTTTTTCTTATTTTTTAGTCTAAACTTGTTCAAGCAATTTTTAAGTGAGTCTATTCTTGAAGTTTGTCCACCAGACTGAGATACCAAACTAGTTTGATCAAAAAGGGCTATAGCGTTTGACTTTATGACCTTTAAAACATTAGTAAAAAAATTTAATTTTTCAGCATTTAATTTATTTAATCCATATACCTTTTTAATTGACGATTTTTTATTATTTACACTCTGAATAAGTGTACCAGCAAATATAGACCTCTTTTCTAATTGTAACTTAAATTTTTTAACTTTTAAAACTCTTAAATTTACTTTTTCTTTTAAAATTTTTAAGGCCTCAACATCAAAATCAGGTGCTGCTACTACTTCGTAAAAATTTTTTAGTAAATTTTTTGCTGTTACATCATTAACTTTCTTATTGAATACTATGAT
>CACMWX010000019.1 GCA_902617515.1 uncultured Alphaproteobacteria bacterium | reverse complement strand
TGTCTAAAGTATTTAAGCTTAAAAGATTAACTATTTCATAACATATTCCCAAATAAGATTTATTTTTGATTATAATCTCTTTGGTATTATTATTTTTAGAGTAATTAATAGATAAACTAGTTGGGACTTTGATTTTAATAAGATCACTCTCTTGAATTTTTTTATTAGCAATTTTCTTAATATATTTTTTTAAAAGGGATATATTCTCAGAAAAAAAGTGTATTGTGCTACTATTTGGAAAAACAATATTAATTTTTTTAAATTTTAAGTTAGTAAAAATTGATGAGCAGTATTTGTGTTGAATCTCATTAATTTCAAATCTATAAAAAATTTTATAATCTGTTGTTTCGATTTTAATATCTGGATTATTATCTTTAACAGTGTAGCCATTATCATTAATTAAATAATATATTTGTTCTCCTGTAATTGGTTCTCTTGTAAATAACTTAGATTTATTGATTATTCCATATGTGTCTAAAGGCACTGAATTAAATGTATTTGATTTCAATTTATCCTCAGGAAAAAAAATAGTTTGTTTAAAATTAACTTTTTCGATATTTGAAGAAAGCTGTGGTTTGATACCAAACCGAGCGTCAATCACACTTGCTAAAATCTCATTATCAACTTCGATATTCATATTAAATAGTATTCAATTTATTCAACGGTAACTGATTTAGCGAGATTCCTTGGTTGATCAATATCAGTACCTTCATTAAGAGCAAAATAATATGAAATGAGTTGAAGAGGAATAGTATAAATGAAAGGTGTGTCAATAAAGTTTTCTTTGGGTAGGCTTACATTATGAGTGTTTAATGATTTTCTGTGAATTTTAACACTCGATAAAATTATAACCTTACCATTTCTAGCAGCAATTTCCTCAGCATTTGAAATAGATTTCTCATATAGTTCGTTGTTTGGCGATAAGCAAATTGTTAATGATTTTTTATCGATCAATGCAATTGGGCCATGTTTCATCTCTCCTCCAGGAAAGCCTTCGCTATGCATGTAAGATATCTCTTTTAATTTCAAGGATCCCTCTAATGCTATTGGGTATACAATATTCCTTCCAATAAAATAACAAGTATCAGATTGGCTTAATTTTTTAGCAATTTTTTTTGCCTCTGGTGTAAAATCGTTTATTAATTTTTTTAACTTTATTGGTAATAACTTTAGAATTGCTAAATTCTTATTATAATCTTTTTTCGATATGGAATTTGTCATTTTACCAATTTCAATAGAAAGATTGGCTAAGCTCAATATTTGACAAGTAAAAGCTTTAGTTGAGGCTACACCAACTTCTTTATCAGCATAAGTAGGTATAGTTACATCAGCCTCCCTTACCATACTACTCTGTAAAGAATTAGTAATAACTATAGAGGAATGTTTGTTTTTTTTGATATATTTTAAAGCCATCAATGTATCCATGGTTTCACCAGATTGTGAAATAAAAATAAATAATATTTTTTCGTTTTTATTTATTTTTTTATATCTAAGCTCGGAAGCTAATTCTGATGAAGTATCTATATTTGTATATTTATTAAAATAGTACTCCCCAACTAAACAGGCATGGTATGCAGTACCACATCCAACAAATATTATTTTTTTGTTTAAAATTAAATTTTTAAATTTGCTTTCAAAATCATTAAAAAATTCTTGAAAATAGTTTTTTTGAGTAGCTTTTATAACTTCAGGCTGCTCATGAATCTCTTTCAACATATAATGTTGATATTTTCCTTTATCATATGGGTTTTGTTTAATTTCATTTTTTTCAAAAAGTATTTTAGCTTTATTTAAACTAGATATTTTAGAATGCTGAATTTTAATAATATCACCATCTTTAAGATGATAAATCTTATCACTATAATCAGATAAAATAGATGAATCTGAGCATATATAAGAGGAGTTTTTATTATGTGATAAGGCGATTGGACTGCCATTTTTTAATAAGTAAAAACAATTATTTTTTTTTATAAATATAACAAAGGCGTAGTTTCCTTTAATTACACTTTTAAATACTCTAATAGCTTCATCTGAATTTTTATATTTATTGACTAAATAGGTGAGAAAGTAAAAACTGATTTCAGTATCTGATTGAATATTTTTAGGAATTTCTACAAATCGATTTTGAATTTTTCTATAGTTTTCAATTATACCATTACAAACTAAAGTAAGATCATCATTTGCAAATGGATGAGCATTATTTTTACTAACAACTCCATGTGTTGCCCATCTTGTATGACCTATTACACCATAAAAATTTTTATCTGATACATTTTGAGCTTTATTTTTTAGTTCTGATATTTTGCCGACACTTTTAATGGTTTTTATTCGTTCTTTTGAAAACAAAGAAATGCCAGCAGAGTCATACCCTCTATATTCTAGCTTTTTTAAAATATCTATAGAGTTATTCTTTAAAGAAGATGAATTTAAGATACCAACTATACCGCACATTATTTTTTATTATTAATTTTATTTTTCTGTTTTGATCTGGCTATTGAAAAATGATTATTTGGTATTGATTTAGTAATTACAGATCCTGCAGCTATGTATGCTTTATTACCTATATTAACAGGTGCAATAATAGAAGAATTTGATCCAATAAAGGTATTATTACCTATTTTGCATTTCAGCTTATTTTTTCCATCATAATTACAAGTAATAGTTCCGGCCCCAATATTACTATTTGTTCCTATAGATGAGTCTCCAATATAACTTAAATGATTTACTTTTACTCCCTTTGATAATTTTGATTTTTTAATCTCAACAAAATTACCAATTTTTACCTGATCTGCCATAATAACCTCAGGTCTTATTCTTGCATAAGGGCCGATTGAGCAGTTATTACCTATTGTGGAATTTTCAATATAAGAAAAGGACTTGATAATAGAATTACTTTTGATACTTACATTTTTTTTTATAACAACATGTGGCTCAATTACTACTCCCGGAGCAATACTAACATTGCTCTCTATATAAACCGTATCAGGATGAATAATTCTAACACCACTGTCTATTAATTTTTTCTTTATAAAATCTTGAGATAATGTTTCTAATTTATTAAGTTCATTT
The DNA here is from genome assembly GCA_902617515.1 of uncultured Alphaproteobacteria bacterium. Classification (GTDB taxonomy): domain Bacteria; phylum Pseudomonadota; class Alphaproteobacteria; order HIMB59; family HIMB59; genus HIMB59. The sequence continues at coordinate 11,026 of CACMWX010000019.1, read as the reverse complement.
AAGGTGTTAGCACCCGATATCACTGTGGCTTTATTTAAAAAAGTAGTCATTTTAAGTTTTTTATTTAAACAGACATTTACTAAATCAGTAATGTAAAATTCATTCTTATTTTTATTTTTTTTTATTAACTTTAAATTTAATGCAGCTTTTTTTGAAATTAAAAATATGCCAGTATTTATCTCATTGATTAATTTCTCTTCGTTTGAACATTCATTTTCTTCAATAATACTTATTAATAAATTATTTTTTTTAATTATTCTTCCATACCCTTTTGGATTTCTTACATTTTGTGTAAGAACTGATAAGTCATCATAATTCTTTACACCTTTTGAAACAAAATCAGAGAGTATTTTATAATCGAAAATAGGTGTATCTGCTAAGGTCAATAAAAAATAATCAAATTTATTATTGTATTTATAAAATTGTTTAAAAGCTCCTCCAGTACCGTCTATTGGATTTTGAATAAATACTTTTTCATGAATGAAATATTTTTTATTAGCTTTACTTGAAATAATAAAAGTTTTTTTTACTTGTTTAATTTTATTTAGTGCATCTAAATTATACTGTATTAACTCTTTACCAGATATTTCATGAAGAAATTTTGGTTTAGATGATTTAAATCTTTTGCTCTTTCCAGCAGAAAGAATAATGGCGCATATATTCATAAAGTTGTAAAATAATATTAATTAATCTTAACTGAATACTAAAAATATATCTAATTATGTAAATTATGCCCAATATCGTTAAATCAAATTTATCAAAGCAACTTACACGTTTCTTAAAGTCTAAACTATTAAAAGATGAATTAGTAGTCTTGCCAACAGAAACTGTTTATGGGCTAGCTGGTTTAGGAACCAATATTAAAGCAGCAAAAAAAATTTTCTTATTAAAAAAAAGACCGTTGAAAAAAAAACTAATATTTCATTGTTCAAGTTTAAAAATGGTAGATAAATTTTTTAATTTAGATGATGAAAATTTAATTTTAGCTAAAGAATTTTGGCCTGGGCCTCTTACTCTTGTTTTACAAAGGAAGTCTCTCGAAATACCCAAATCTCTTACATTAAATAATGAGTGTGCTGTAAGAGTTCCAAATAATAAATTTACATTAAATTTAATTAATAAAGTAGGTAAGCCCCTTGTAATGCCTTCAGCAAACAAATTTAAACAACTAAGCCCAATCAACAGTGAAATGGTTTTTCAGCAATTTATTGATACAAATTTATTAATTGTAGATGATGGAAAATGTAAAGTTGGTATCGAGTCAACTTTAATTAAAATATCTGATAACAAATTGAATATAATAAGACCAGGGATGATATCATTAGAAAATGTGAAAAAAATATTACCATATATGGTTATTAGTAAATATAACAAAAATTTAAGTTTTCCTGGAACTTCAAAAAAACATTATTCTCCTAAGAAGAAAATATTTTTAAATGTCAAAAATGCTAAAAAAAAATCTGCATATATAAACTTTGGAGCAAATAAGAAAGGTCAATTCAAAAATTTAAGTAAGAGTAGAAATTTAATTGAAGCTGCCAAAAATCTTTATCATTTTATTTTTTTAGCAGATAACGACAACCAATATAAAAATATAAGTATCGCACCTATTCCTTATAAGAAAATAGGAATCGCTATAAATGATAGATTACTAAGAGCATCTAAATGAAGTTTCCAATAAAAACTATAAGAAAAAGTGACCAAATAGCTGCTTTCCCTAAAAATTCTTTGGAGGTATCTAAACTGGTTAAATTTTCTAACAAATATAAATTTCATATTTTACCTATTGGAGGAGAGACTAATAGAGTGGATGGCACAAAACCTCAATTTGAAAAAACTATCCTAATAGATTTTAAAAGAATGAATCGTATTGAAGAAGTTGATACTGATAATTTTATAATAACAGCTCAAAGCGGAACATTGTTAAAAACTATTCAAAAAGCAGCAAATAATAAAAAACTTTTATTTCCAGTTAATATTGCGCCAAGTGATAAATGTACAATTGGCGGTAATATATCTACTAATGTTGGGGGTTTGCAAACCTTGAGATATGGTAACATAGAGGATCATATAAATGGCCTTGAAGTAGTGCTTAGTGATGGAACTATTTTAAATTTTTTAAATAAACTCAAAAAAGATAATTTTGGTCCAAAATTGTGGAAGTTATTTTGTGGTTCTGAGGGTGTTTTTGGAATAATTACAAGAGCGAGCTTAAAGTTAATCCCAAAAAAAAAATACAATTCTACATATTTAATACAAACAAATAGTTTAAATAAGTCAATTCGATTACTAAAATTTTTAAGGAACAAGTACTTCGATAATTTAACAAGTTTTGAAATAATATTTCCTATACCTAGCTCTTATTTATTTAATGAAAGTACACATCACTTCAATTTAATTATAGAGATACAATCTAATATTATTGGTAATTACAAAAAAGACTTAAAAAAATACTTTAATTTAAATAAATTTAAAATTGATAAAATAGAACATGATAAATCGAAATCATGGATATGGAGCAAAAGAGAAGAGTTAGTATATAATCAGATAAAATATAATTTTACTGAAAAATTTGATATTTCTTTACCCATTGATAAGTGGTCTGTCTTTATTAAGAAGGTAAATACATTTGTAAAGGATAATAAAATCTTTACTCCTTATTTTTTTGGGCATTTGGGAGATGGTAATTTGCATTGCAATTTTAAAGTACATCCTAATTCAAAAAAGAATTGTGCTAACCTCTCAAAATTTATTTATGATTTGACTATTCAAAGTGAAGGTAGTGTGGCAGCAGAACACGGTCTTGGTTTGAAAAAAAATTATCTATTAAAAAAATATAAACCTAGTGAAAATTACCTTTTTATTAAAAAATTAAAAAAACACTTAGATCCTAACTCTAGATTAGGCAAAAATAAGTTATTTCAGGCTTAATTGATCTTTTAATTTAAAATAACTCATTGCTAAAACTAATAATGGCTTATCAATTACGCCAAAACCAGGAAAGTTTTTATGTCTAAACTTTTCAAATAAGCTCAAATTATTGTTCTGATTTGTTATTGTTTCAGCAAGCATTTTTCCTACCATAGTTGTTATTGCTAAACCATGTCCTGAATATCCTTGTGCAAAAAAAATATTATTATCAATACTACCGATATGAGGGAATCTGTTTACAGTTATGGCAACGTGCCCACTCCAAGTACACCAAGCTTTGAACTTTTCTAAACCAGGAAGTATCTTTTTTATACTTTTTTTTAAAGATAATTCCAAATTTATCGGATCTATATTAGAGTAACTTACACCTCCACCAAAAATTAAATTATTATTAGAATCCAGTCTAAAATAATTTAGTACAAATAACATATCTCCCACTGTGATAGGTTTTCGAAAAAATTTACTCAATTCTGTATTTGGAATTTCAGTAAATGCTGATACATAAGTTTTAACAGGCATTATTTTTTTTCTTAAACTTTTATTCAAATTATCAATATATGCATTACAGCAGATAATTAATTTATCAGATTTAACAGTTAAATTTTTTTCAGTTTTTATTGTTACTTTTTTTTGAGATTCATATGATGTCACTCCTGTATCTTCAAATATTTTACAATTTTGATTTTTTAATAATTCTCTTGCTAATCCTAGACAATAATTAAGTGGATGAATTTGACCACACTCTGAGTCATACATTGCAGATTTGTAATAAGGGCTATCAAAATACTGGTCCATTCTATTTTTTGGTAGATACGTCACTGATTCATAATCAAATTTTGTTTGAAGCCTGTCTACATATTTTTTTAACTCCTCATCATGGGATTTACTTACTGCGGCTAAAACATAACCCTCGATTAAGTCACATTGTATATTTAAGTCTTTGATATTTTTTTTTACTTCTCTAACAGCGTCTAATGTGAATTGCCATAATATCTTAATTTCCTCTTGAGTGTGTTTTTGGCTAGAGTAATTCTCTGAGGAAAAACCATGTAATAATTGCCCACCATTTCTTCCAGATGCGCCCCAACCAACTTTATTTTTCTCCAATATGACTATGTTTAAATCTGGATTTAATTTAGATAAATATAATGCTGATGAAATTCCTGATAAACCTGCACCAATTATACAAACATCACATTGTAAGCTCTCATTTAATTTGTTAGTATTAAGGCTGAATGCTTTTGTTCTTACGTAATAATTATCTGAGTAATCCATCAGATACATAAATATCAAATTTTAAAGGTTAGTTATAGCTATGAATGATTATGTCGATTGGTTAAAGAAAAATAAAATAACAGAGGTAGAATGTATGATTCCTGATAATTCAGGTATACCAAGGGGAAAAATACTACCAACAAAAAAATTTTTAAGTTCTATTGAGTCAGGTGGATTAAGATTACCTTTAGCCCTATTCAAATTAGCAGTATCTAGAGATGTGACTTATTCAATAGATGATCAGATTTTAAATCCTACAGATGGTGATTTTATATTAAAGCCTGATTTTAATACTCTGAGAACTGTTCCATGGTATGAAGAACCAACCGCACAGGTTATTTGTGATGCTGTTGATAACAATGATAATGTTATAGAGGTCCACTCTAGAGGTATTTTAAAAAAGGTAATTGGTCTTTATGAAAAAATAGGCCTTGAACCAGTAGTTGCTCCAGAAATTGAATTCTATTTAGTTAAGAAAAACAATGATCCAGACAATCCTTTAGAGACACCAAGTGGGCAATCTGGAAGAATTGAAAAAGGAAATCAGTCTTACGGTATTGACGCTGTTAATGAATTTGATCATATTTTTGAGGATTTGTATGACTACTGTGAGACTCAAGAATTAGACGTAGAGAATATTAATCATGAGGATGGACCAGCACAAATGGAAATTAACTTCAAGCATGGTAACCCCCTTGACTTGGCCGATCAGGTTTTTTTATTTAAAAGAACTCTTAGACAAACTGCATTGAAGCATAATTTGTATGCAACTTTTATGGCTAAACCGATGGAAGATACTCCAGGGAACTCGATGCATATACATCAATCAATTTTAAAAAAAGGTAAACCAATATTTGTGGACAAAAATCTTAAAACGACAAAACAGTTTGATAATTATATGGGTGGATTACAAAAATATTCAAAAGCTTTTTTACCTCTTTTTGCACCTAACGTTAATTCATTTAAAAGGCTCAGAGGTTATTGGGAGGAAGGTACGCCATTTAACCTTAACTGGGGTTTTGAAAACCGTACCTGTGGTTTTAGAGTCCCAAATTTTAACTCTGCTAACCAGGCTAGAATTGAAAATAGACTGTGTGGATCAGATGTAAATCCATACTTAGCTATGGCTGCAACATTATCTGCAGGATATTTAGGTTTGAAGAAAAAATTAAAAGCAACCACGGAGACCAAAAAAGCTGCATATAACGTGAATGTTTCTTTGACAGAAAGCATCTATCAATCAATAGATACTTTTTCTAGATCTAAGGAGGCAAAAGAGATATTTGGTGAAACATTTATAGAATTATTTTGTTCAATTAAAGACTTAGAGGTAAATGCCTATAATAAAATTATTACAGCATGGGAAAGAGAATATTTACTTCTTAATGTTTGATCTATTAATTAAGTAAATACTAATTGCTGCTAATATAACAATTAGCATTATTATTGCGGAAAGAGCATTAACTTCTGGACTCAATCCCAATCTAACTTTAGAAAAAACCACTATTGGCAAAGTGTTAGCTCCGGGACCGGTAGTAAAACTAGCAACCACAAGATCATCCAAAGAGAGTGTAAAGGCAAGTAACCATCCTGATAATATTGCAGGTAATATTACAGGCGCAGTTATTTTCCAAAAAATCATATTTGGAATTGTACCAAGATCCTGAGCAGCCTCTTCTATATTTTTATCGTAACTACTCAACCTTGATTGGATAATGACTGCAACAAAAGCTACAGAGAAAGTTATATGCGATATTAAGACTGTTAGTTGTCCTTTTGAGGAAGGAAAGCCAATAATATGGTTAGATGATATAAAGAATAACAACAAAGAAAGTCCTAAAATTATCTCAGGCATAACCAAAGGAGAGGAACTCAAGAAAATAAAGAAAGGCCTTGCTGGAATTTTTGATATTCTTGTTAATGAAAAACCAATCATTACACCCATGATTGTTGCGAATGTTGCTGAAAGAGAAGCGATTTTTATACTAGTATAAAAAGCCTCTAAAATTTGTTCATTTTGAAATAATTCCTTATACCATCTAAAAGAGAAACCCTTCCAAACCATAACTCTTTTATTATCATTAAAAGAGTAAGCTATAAGAGTTAAAATAGGAAAATATAAAAACGAAAATCCAATTGTTAAGGTAAAAATTTTAAAAAATAATTTATTCATTTCTAAAATTATATTTCGCGTACATCAATTGGAATATAATTATGGGAAATACAAGAATAACAATACCAGACATCGCAAGCGCGCTAGCAATAGGCCAATCTCTATTTACAAAAAATTCATCCCAAATTATTTTCCCAAAATAAAGCTTATCACTACCACCTAACATTTCTGGAATTATATATTCTCCAACAACTGGTATAAAAACCAACATGCTCCCAGCTACTATTCCTGGTAAAGATAGAGGTAAGATAACTTTTACAAACGTGTTTAATGGCTTTGCACCTAAATCATTAGATGCGTCAATCATATTTAAATCAAATTTAACCAAATATCCATAAAGTGGTAAAATCATAAATGGAAGGTAAGTATAAACAACACCTAAAATTACAGCGTAGTGATTGTGTAACATAGATATTGGTTCAGAAATTAGCCCTATATGTATGAGAATTGAATTAATAATACCAGAACCTTGCAGTAAGACTTTCCATGCATATACCCTTAGAAGAAAAGAACTCCAAAAAGGTATGATAAGCATAATCAATAGTATGTTTCTTATACTTGGTTTGGATTTTGCAACGTAAAAAGCTATGGGATAACCAATTAATAAACATAATACAGTGGATGTAAAAGCTAATGAAAGTGAATTGAGGTATGATCTGATATAGAAAGGGTCTGAAAAGATAAATAAATAATTTCCAAGAGTTGAATTAATCTTCAATCCATTTTCAGATAAGGAGAAAAGATCACGATAGGGTGGCATACCCCATTCAGACACAGATATTGATATTTTGAAAATTAAAGCCAATGGAACAAAAAAGAACAAAACTAGCCATAAATATGGAGTGAATACAAACCAGACGTTTTGTTTTTTTAAATTTTTAATCATTAAAGAAATATATTGATGTTTCGTTAAAACTTATCTGAACTTTATCATCCCATCTTATTTGAAGGTTATCTGAAACTAAAGTATTTTGCATAAAAGAATAAAATTCAAATCCATTAACATCAATTAAATACTTAGTATAGCTCCCTAAATAAGCTACTTCTTTAACTACACCAATATTTAAATTATCAGATTGATTTTCTAGTTTTTTAACAGAAATTTTTTCAGGCCTAATTAAACATTTAAAATAGTTTTCTTTATTGTTAATATTTTTAACTTCATAATTTAATTCTTTAATGATGATTTGATTATTTTTATTAAGAACATTAAAGATATTGGCTGTGCCTATAAAATTCGCTATATATTTGTCCTTAGGTTTTTCATATATCTCAACAGGATTACCGACTTGGAGGATTTCTCCATTTTTCATAATTGCCATTCTGTCAGATAATGACATTGCTTCCTCTTGATCATGGGTAACAATAATAAAAGTGATACCTAACTTATATTGTAGATTAACTAACTCGAATTGTGTTTGTACTCTTAGCTGTTTATCTAATGCTGCAAGTGGTTCATCCAATAAAAGTAATTTTGGTTTTTTGACTAAACATCTTGCTAACGCTACACGTTGTTGTTGACCACCAGATATCTCATTGATTTTTCTTTTCTCTAAACCATTCAGTTCTAGTAAATTTAAAATTTCATTAACACGATGATTGATTTCTTCTTTAGAAATTTTTTCTTCTTTTAGTCCAAACTGGATATTATTAGTGACATTTAAATGCGGAAATAGTGCATAATTTTGGAACATAATATTTAGAGGTCTTACATATGGTGGAAGTTTCGTAATATCCTTTCCCTCAAGTAGAATTCTTCCTTCATCAGGCTTCTCAAAACCTGCTATAATTCTCAAAAGTGTTGACTTACCACATCCTGAAGATCCTAGGAGACTGAATATTTCAGATTTAGCTATTTTTAGATTAACTTTGTCTAAAGCAACAACATTATCAAACCTTTTTGATACATCTATGATTTGTAAAAAAGGTTCAGACATAAAAAGATTGTGAAAAGCGCAACTAAAGTAAAAGTTGCGCTTTTATTTAATTATTGAGAAGCTTTAAAACTATTAAATACTCTCGAAGATATCCTAGACTTTTGAGGTGAGTCAGCTGTATCTGCAAAAAGTTTAGTTAATGTCTCTTCTGTTGGATAAATAGCTGGGTCTGAAAGAATATCAGGATCTATCAAACCTTCAGTTGTGTTAGCTACTAGATTAGGATTTGAGTACCACACATAGTTAGTAATCTCTGCAACAACTTCTGGTCTCAAAATATAATCTATAAATTTATGAGCATTTTCTACGTTTTTTGCGTCTGCTGGAATTCCCATCATATCAAACCAAATTACTGTTCCTTCATTAGGAATTGAATACCAGACCTCTTCGATTTCCTCGTATGCTGCTATAAATACATCACCTGACCAACCTATTGCTAAGCAAATTTCACCATTTGCTAAATCATCTATGTACTGAGAAGAATCAAAATACTTTATGTAAGGTCTAATATTATTTAATAATTCTAGTGCCTCTTGATTAGCTTTAGTGTTTTCTGTATTTGGATCATGGCCAAGATAATTTAATGCAATCTCAACAATTTCACTTGGTGCATCTAAGAAAGCCACACCACAATCTTCGTATTTAGAAATTTGATCTACATCAAATATTATGTCCCATGACTCAACATCTCCACCTCTTTCTTCGACAGCAGCAACATTGTAACCAATTCCAGTTGTGCCATACATATAATTAACAGAATATTCCCCACCTGGATCATGAGCATCAGTTTTTTCTAAAACACTTGGATCTAAATTTTTGAGGTTTGGGATCATACTTTTATCAAGTTTTTGAAAAACTCCAGCTTTAATTTGGTTTTCCATAAATGAGCCTGATGGAACAACTAAGTCATAACCACTTCCTCCAGCTAAAAGCTTAGCCTCTAGAACTTCGTTTGAATCAAATACATCGTATGTTACATCAATACCAGTTTCTTCCTCAAAATTTGCAATTGTATCTTCAGCTATGTAATCGGACCAATTGTATATAAATAGCTCTTCTTTAGCGCTCAAACTCATAGGAAGTATTAGCACTAAAAGAGCTGTTAAAAATTTATTCATATTACCTCTCCTCTTAAATAAGTAGAATTTAAATAATATGATAATTTTTTTTAAAAATCACAAATTTTTTTATATAGATCTGGTCTACGGTCTCTAAAATTTCCCCAAGATTGGCGGTATTTTGTTATTTCTGAAAAGTCAAAATTCTTAGATACAAAGCCCTCATCTTTTTTGTTCATTTCAACTTCAATATTACCTAAATGGTTAGCGATAAAAGAACTTCCATAAAATGTAACAGATATTGAACCTTCATTTTCTGTGCCAATTCTATTAGAAGCAATAACTGGAATTTGATTTGCAGCTGCATGACCTTTCATTACGTTTTGCCAGTGATCTTTTGAGTCTAATAAAGGATCTTGAGGCTCAGAACCGATTGCTGTGGGATATAATAAAATATCTGCACCAGAAAGTGTCATAGATCTCGCACATTCAGGAAACCATTGATCCCAGCATATACCACAACCAAGATTTCCAAATTTTGTGTTAAATACTTTGAAGCCAGTATCTCCGGGTTTAAAGTAAAACTTTTCGTTATAACCAGGACCCTCGGGAATATGGGACTTTCTATATAACTCACTTAATTTACCATCAGCATTAATCACTACTAGAGAATTAAAAAAATTATTTTCTTTTTTTTCAAAAAAACTGATCGGCATTACCATATTTTTTTTCTTACAAAAATTAGAAAAAATTTCAAATAGTTTGTCATTAGGAAATTCAATTGCATAATTAAAAAACTTTTTATTCTGAGTTGAGCAAAAGTACTCAGTTTGAAATAACTCCTGTAGGAGGAAAATATTAACATTTTCCCTAGATGCTTGTTGAGCAATATGTATAGCCTTATTTATATTTAAATCTTTTTTTTCTTTTATTGATTTAAATTGTGAAGCAGCAACCTTAACTGACATTTTTTGGCACATTCATAGTAACACAATGGATATTACCTCCACCATAATTTATATGTGAAGTTTCAATCATCTCAATTTTTTTATCTTTAAAAATATCTTTAAAAATATCATAAACCATTTCATCTTCTTTAACATTAAATTTTGGGAGAAAGATTTTACGCTTTGAAAAATAAAAATTTATATACGAGGCAATAAGCTTTTTATCATTGACAACAATTTTTGAAGGTAGTGGTATATCAATTAATTCTATATTACTGTCAATGCTAGAAAGGTTACTTAGAATAATTGATTTAATCTTAATTAAATTATTTGAATTCAAATCATCTAAATCATAACTTTTTGCAATTAAATATTTTTTATTTCCAATAGGACATAAAATATTGTCTATGTGCCCATCAGTATCGTCATCTTTTAAACCTTCGGGGATCCAAATTATTGAATTTAAATCAAATAAACTAGTCAGTGTTTGCTCTATTTTTGCTTTTTCAGGATTATTTCTATTTGGGTTAAGTAGGACACTTTCAGTGGTAAACAAATTTCCGTATTCATCGTAAGTAATAGCACCGCCTTCTAAAGTAAGGTCATTTAAATATGAAGTAATAGAAAATTGATTTGAGATATATTTACCTACTTTATTATCATTCAAATAATTTGGGTATTTTCCATAACCATTAAAATTAAAGT
>CACMWX010000018.1 GCA_902617515.1 uncultured Alphaproteobacteria bacterium | reverse complement strand
GATTTACCACATAGTCCTCTAAAACATAATTTTCTATGTTGTAATACTCTTTTGTCCAATCAGCTCTCATATTTACAACCCAGCACTCTTCATTAAAAAATTCGTGTTTAAAATTTTGATTCATTAAGAAACTAATTTCAGGTGTTAAGTGATATCCAAATTGAAACGGGGCTCCCAATCTTTTATTAAATGCAATCATGACTGTCCAAATGGAGTCAAACTCTATTTCAGGAATATCACTATAATCTATAAATTGATCTAACAATTTTTTTGATTGTTCATAGGGCATGCTACAAAAAACATAATCATAAGGTCCAAATTTCTCATCTGCTGCGATTAAGAAATATTCATTATTACGGCTTTCAATGTTAGTTATCTGTTTTGAAAAATGCGTAGGGTAGTGAAGTGATTTATGTATCTTTATAGGAATTGATTCATTTCCATCTTTACCAACAATGACCTCTTTATCTTCAATTGGAGAATTTTGTGAGATATTTGAACAAAATTGACCTTTTAAAATTTTAATAGCATCAATTTTTTTTAAAAATTCATTTAAGCCAATAACACCATGATCTAATTTCAAATAGTGAGCACCATGATCAAAAGCATATTGTTCATGTTTTCTTGTGCTTATTCTTCCACCTGGTCTCCAGGATTTCTCAAAAAATGTAATATCAAGTGCAGGCAAGTGATATGCCAAAGAAAGCGCACTAAGCCCAGTTCCAATGACTGCAATTTTTTTCAATTTTATTACTTTTTTGTGCTTCTAGGTTTAATTTCATCAACATCTTCAATAGGACGAAGTATTGGGACATACCTAAGTCGAAGAATGATGACTGCAATCGCAACTAAGACTATTGCTCCTGCTTCGTAAAGAAGAAGCTCCGGGTTTGAGTCTTTACCTTGAAGAATAATAAGACGAGATAAAGCGGTAATAGCAATAAATAAGGGATATGTCATTCTAACTCGATTGGAAACATAGTAGACTCGAACCATTCCAATAACCTCAACATAAATAAACAAGAGGAGTAGATCAGCTAACTCTACATACTGAACATCTATCATTCTCATTATCTCAAACATAATGGCTGTAATAGTAGCTACTAATATTATTGCAATAACTGCTTTTTCAATAAACCCTACGAGATTTTCAACATCAGTCTTCATTACCATTCAACCATATCAATTTGTTTTGATTTTAGAAAGGTATTTGTCTTAGAAAAAGGCTTACTCCCAAAAAAACCGCGGTGAGCCGATAATGGGGAAGGGTGCGGTGCTGATAAAATAAGATGTTTATTCGAATCAATTATCTCTTTCTTTGATTGAGCAAACGAACCCCATAATATGAAAACAATATTTTCTAATTCATTACTGATAACTGAAATAACTTTGTCTGTAAAAATATCCCAACCAAACTTTTGATGTGAGAGGGGTTTTGATTTTTCTACTGTAAGAGTTGTGTTTAAAAGAAATACTCCCTGCTTAGCCCATTTATCTAAATTACCATTGTTGTAATTCACCTTTTTTTTTAAGTCATCTTGAAGTTCTTTATAAATATTCAACAGTGAGGGCGGTGGTTTTATATTTTCTGGTACAGAAAAACTGAGCCCATGAGCTTGGCCAGGCCCATGGTAAGGATCTTGACCTAATATCACTACCTTCACTTTTTCTAAAGGAGTTAAATTAAATGCATTAAAAATTTGTTTTCCTGGAGGATAAAAAATAATCCTATTTTTTTTTAATTCTAAAAGTTTGCTTTTGAGTTTAATCATATAATCTTGATTAAATTCCTCTTTTAAATGTTCAAGCCAAGTATCAGGAAGTTGAATGGTAGATTTTTCCATTCAGATTTTAGTTAATTTAAAGTTGCGTCTTTACTTCTGCCGTATTTTTCAAGCTTGTAAATAATCTTTTCCTTAAGTTCATGATTTTCTTCTAAAGCCATTACTAGAGCTTGTGTATAGAAAAAACATGCTGCTTCAATATCAGCCTTATCTTCGAAGTAATTTGCTGCTTCATAGTAGAGAGAGCATACTTTATCCATTTGCTTTTTTTGAAAAGCATCAGCAATATCGCTATCTAATTGAAAAGTGTCTTTCATAAGTATTCTGAAACTAGCACATTTCATTAAAACACCAAGATTAAAATAATTTTCTAGAAATTATCCTTTGCAGAGCGCATTTTAGCAAATACCTCTGTTGCATCTTGCGTGTCAAAAAATTTCATAAATTGATCTGTGTCACATCTCAAAAATGGATTACAGAGCAATTGGTCTGAGAGAGCTGTTGGAATTGTTGGTCGATGCTCTTTTTCTTGGTGTGAGGCCCATTTATAATATTCATTAAGCTTTTCATTATCAGGGTCTATGTTTAGGGCAAATTTTAAATTAGCCATAGTATATTCATGCCCACAATATACTTTTGTATCTTCAGGTAATTGTTTTAACTTAGACAAACTGTTCCAAAAAACTTCAGGATTTCCCTCAAACATTCTTCCACATCCAATGCTAAATAGAGTATCTCCAGAAAATAAAATATTATGTTTTAGCATAAAATAACTTATGTGTTGAAGCGTATGCCCAGGAGTATGTATGACTTTATATTCATTTCCATGTATCTCAAAAATTTCCTGATCTTCAACTTCTTTATCTGGTTTTGGTATTTTGGAGTCATTTTTGTACCCTATGACTAAAGATTTAAATCTTGATTTAATTTCATCAACAGCACTAGTGTGATCATCGTGATGATGTGTAATGATTATGTGAGAAGCACTGCAATCATTTAGCTCAAGTATCTTCAAACACATATCTAGATCTGAGGGATCAACTAGCACTCCTTTTGTTTCATGAGGATTTTTAATTAAATATCCATAGTTATCATCTAATTGGGGAAACAAATACACATTAGGTTTTTGCATAAGAAATAGAATGTTATGTAAATCTCGTTAAAATACAACTATGGATATCAACGCATCCGATATTTATAGTTTTTATAATTCAAGACTAGGCACTATTGTTAAACGCAACATACGTCATCAATTAAACACCCATTTAAATTCTGTAAACGATAGTGTTATTTGTGGATATGGTTATACAATCCCTTTTCTTTCTTTTCTTAGTAAGCAAAATAAAAATTTACAAATATCCTCTATGCAGCCAGAATTTTTAGATGGTAATGTTAAAGAGAAATACGATTTCGAACACCAAATAATACATGAATATTTCTTACCTTTGGATCCAAGTTCAGTTGATGTGGTAATATCTACTCATTTACTTGAGTTCGTTGATAAGCCCCAGAGTAGTATTGAAGAAATATGGAGAATACTTAAGCCAAACGGTTTATTTTTATCAATTATTCCCAGAAGGTCAGGTATATGGACTCGATATGATAACAATCCTTTTGGGTTTGGTAGATCTTACTCAAACAAGCAATTTAAATCACTAATACAAGACTTTTTGGTTCTTGATTACAGAAAAACATTTTTGCACTTTCCTCCATGGAATCATTATTTAAATTACAAATCACATCGAACAATTGAAAAAATAGGTAAATTATTTTTTCCTTATATGGGAGGACTAATGATTTGCGTATGTAAAAAGATTGTTTACGCAAAGAGTTCAAAAAAACAAAAAAAAATACCTATTAAAAATTTTGTGCCGACTTAATATTAATTTATATTGAGATTTAAAATATAGGATAAATTTTTGTTAGATATTAGTTATTACTTAATAGTTTCTTTTTCTATTCTTTTATTTGCAATTTCAAAATCAGGTTTTTCAGGGGGTGGATTGGCTTTAATTTCAGTAACTCTATTATCCATAACTTATGGTCCTTTAACTGCAATAGCTATATTAATGCCAATGTTAATTGTATGTGATGTAATTGCTTTGTTTTTAAATAAAAAACATTTTGAATATAAAATTTTATGGTCAATTGCACCATATTCTTTATTGGGTGTTATTATTGGAACAATTTTGTTTAAATTTATCAATTTATCGATGATAAGTATTTTTATTGGATCAATTTCCTTACTATATGTTTTGCTTAACTACTTAATCGCAGATAACAGAAATTTAAAAAAAATACCCTTTTATGGAAGTAAATCTTTTTGGGGAGCGCTAGCAGGATTTACTAGTTTTGTACTTCACTCTGGAGGATTACCATTAAATATATATTTTATGTCAATTTATAATAAAAAAGTACAGTTTGTTGCAGGCGTTGTTTTTTCTATTGCATTAATAAATTTATTTAAACTAATCCCGTATTTCTATTTGGAAATACTAAACTTTGAGAAGTTATATAATTACTTAATTTTTTCACCAATTGCAGTAATAGGAGTAATTTTGGGGCACTGGATGAATAGCAAACTTTCAGATAATTCTTTTTTTACCATTATTAATATTTTTGTGGTGATAGGCTCACTTCGATTAATTTATTTGGGTTTAGTCGGTTTATAGTATCTTTTCTAAAACATTGATTAATTCAAATTCATTTTTAAATTCATTCATTTGTTTCTTATCTATCAATAATTTGTATTTACCTTCTTTTTCTTCAATACATATAGGCAGGTCATCTTTGTAATTTAAAAGATTAAATTCTTCCAATTCTTCAGAATGTAAAAACTTAAAATTATGTGGTGAGCCCTCTATAAATTTCTTCCACGACTCGCGCATTTTCAGGTCGTGAGTAATTTTACATAAATTGCAATCATAGGTGCTGGGGGAGGCATATTTATGGACTGTATCAAGAATATAGTTCCATTTACCACCTTTGGCGTTATAGACAAAAATTATATTTTTATTGTTCATTAGTAATATGGAAGAGAACTTCTTTACAAAATAAATTTGAAGGAATTTTACCGTTTTCAAATTTCTTTTGAGAAAGGACATCAAAAGTTGAAATTATTTTTAGATCTAAATCTCTTGCTAATTTTTTAAAATCTTTGATGCTACATGGGTGAATATAATCAGTATTATACCAGTGATCACTATTTGCTTTTTTTAAAAGTGAGTCAAAACTTCCTGTTATAAGAAAATTTGAAATTTTACTCAGACGTGCCGAATTATTAAAGCTCACAATGATATTTTTACTTACTTTTTTGAGGGTGTTTAATAATTGGTCTGGTTCTTGAACCGCCTGAATTGTCTGAGTCAAAAGACAATAATCGAATTGATTAAATGGAAAATCTTCAACTATTAAATTTATATCACCGTGTATTACATCTAATCCTTTTTCCAAACATTTAATAACTTTTTCTTGATTCAATTCCACACCTTGAGCACTTATTCCTTTATTTTCTAAGTAAGTGATTAGCTCTCCATCAGAACAACCAATATCCAATACCTTCGAGTTTTCTGGAATTAAATTTAGAATGATCTCATAGTCTTTTCTCATTTTATTCCCTTTAAAAATCCCTGAGCAACTTTAAAAAATTGTGGCTCATCTAATAAAAAACTATCGTGACCCCTATCTGATACGACTTCAGCAAAACTAACATTGGACCCAATAGAATTTAGTAAAGAAACTATCTCTCTTGACTCTTTTGTTGGAAATAGCCAATCACTGGTAAATGATAAAACTAGAAATCGGATCGAATTATCAATTATAGTTTTTTTATTTGCAATAATTTCATCTTTCACGTCAAAATAATCCATTGCTCGAGTCATATATAGATAGCTATTAGCATCAAATCGATCAACAAAAGATCTACCTTGATAACGAAGATAACTTTCGACCTGAAAGTCTATTCCAAAGCCAAAAGATAAATCATTTTTTTCTTGTAAATTTCGACCAAATTTATTTTGAAAAGCTTTCTCAGATAAGTAAGTAATATGAGCTATCATTCTTGCAACAGAGAGACCATTCTCAGGTTTTTCATTACTTTCCAAATATCTTCCATTTTGCCAATTAGGATCCAACATAATGGATTGCCTTCCTGCCTCGTCAAATGCAATGTTTTGGGCAGAGTGTTTCAATGAGCCTGCTATACTCATAATAGATCTCACACTCTCCGGATAAGTAGCAGCCCATTGTAGAACTTGCATTGCACCCATTGAACCACCCGCTACAGAAAGCAATTTGGATATTCCAAGCTCATCAACAAGTATTTTTTGTACTCTCACCATATCTCTAATCGTTATAGTGGGAAAATCTAAACCATATATTTTTGAGGTATCAGGATTAATATCATTAGGACCTGTCGTTCCAACACAGCCCCCAAGAACATTCGAGCAGATAACAAAGTATTTATTCGTATCAATAGGCTTATCGGGTCCAATCATTAATTCCCACCAACCATTTTTTTTAGTTATAGGATTTTCCTCTGCAGGGAATTGATCACCAGTTAATGCATGACAAACCAAAATTGCATTATTTTTTTGAGCATTAAGACTTCCATATGTTTGATAAGCAATTTGAAAATTCTTAATTTTTTTACCAGAGTCCAATTGTAGCTCTTCTTGGCATTTCAGTAAGAAACCTGGATATTCAGTATTTGCAATTATTTCTCTCATTTTTAAACCTATACGAAAGATAACTGCGGGAGATACGCTTTAGCTGTTTTACACCCGCAAGCTGCTATCAAATCGGTGAAACTGGAATTTAAGGCTTTTTGGATTAATTTTCAATATAAAATGATGATATTTTCTTTATATAGTTTATTTATTATCAAAAAATTATGAAAAATAGCCAACCAAAAAATACCTACAAGGGTGGAGCAGAAGTATTTAAAGGGTATGTAAGGCTTTCATCAAATGAGAACAACTATGGCCCAGCTAAATCTGTAAAGTCATTAATAAAAAAAAATATTAAATTTTCAAATATTTATCCTGAGCTTGATGGAGAGAGTTTAATTAATCAAATTTCTAAAACTTATAAAATTAATAATAAACAAATTATATTAGGCGCAGGCTCAGATGAAGTTCTCCAAATGATATATGCTACTTTTTCAAAACCCAATGATGAAGTCGTTTTTACTAAATATGCTTTTGCTATGTATTCAATTTATGCAAAACACTTTAGATGCAAAGTAAAAAAATATGATGATAAAGAGTTTCAATTTAAATTAGAAAATTTAAGTAAAATTATCAGCTCAAAAACAAAAATTGTTTTTTTAGCTAACCCCAATAATCCTACAGGGTCTATTTTTTACAAAAATGAATTAATTAATTTTTTAAATAAAGTAAGTAAAAAAACAATTGTTGTATTAGACTCAGCATACTGTGAATACATTAGAGATAAAAAATATGATGATGGAATGCAATTAGTTAAAAAATATTCTAATTTGATTATAACAAGGTCTTTTTCAAAAATATTTGCTCTAGGTGGCTTAAGAGTAGGTTGGGGATATGCTAATTCAAAGCTTATTTCTCAACTCTATCAATATAAAAAGCCTTTTAATGTATCTAGATTATCATGTATTGCAGCTCAAGAGTCTTTGAAAAATAAAAAATGGATTAATGACTCTGTAAAAAATAATTTTGTAAACAAATCTCTTACTTGCAGAGGCTTAAATAACAAATTATTTGAAATCATTGATACTCAGGCCAATTTTATCCTTTTAAAGTTTAAAAGTTCATCAATAACTCAAAAATTTGTTGATTTTTTACACTCCAATAAAATTACAGTCAGATCATTGTCATCATATGGATTACATAATTTTGTTAGGATGACCATTGGAACAAAAAGTGACATGAAAAAGGCAGTAAAAACAGCGAATAAATTTAATGTTTAAAAATATACTCATAATTGGTTTTGGAATGATTGGATCATCAATAGCAAGATCAGTAATAAAAAAATACAAAAATGTTAATATTTTTGCCTTTGATAAATCCAATAACCTTAAAATTAGAATTAAAAAATCAAAATTAAACAATGTAATAGTTTTGAAATCACTTCAAGAAATCAACAAATTAAACATTGATCTCATAATTATTTGTGTACCTATGCTCCAGTATCAATCTATATTCAAAAAACTTAGCAACATTAATTTAGATAAAACAATTGTTACAGATGTGGGCTCAACAAAACTAAACATAGAAAAATTATATAATCAAAAAAAGTATAAATTTAATTTTATTCCCTCACACCCTATAGCTGGTATTGAAAAAGCTGGACTGGAACATGGATTTGATGGACTATTTACAAATAGATATAATATTATTTGTCCTTTAAAAAAATCTTCCAAGACAAACATCAATAAGATTGTTAGGTTTTGGAAGTCACTAAATATGAAAATTGAAATTATGTCTGCAAAAGAGCATGATAAAGTGCTTAGTTTGACTTCACATTTGCCTCATTTAATTTCCTATTCATTAGTTTTGACGGCAATGAAAAAAGAATCTTCACTAAATTCAAAGCTTGTAAAATTTTCTGCTGGTGGATTTAGAGACTTTACTAGAGTAGCAGGAAGTGATCCAGAAATGTGGAGGGATATATTTTTAGCAAATAATTCCCAAATTCTAAAATTAACTAATAATTTCATAAGTGAATTAAAAAAATTTTCTAAAACCCTCAATCAGGGAAATTCTAAAAATTTATTAACAAAATTAAAGAAGACTAAAAATGTAAGAGATAGAATTGTTAAAGCAAGACAGGCAGGAAAATTTATTCCTAATGATTAAGGCTATTTATCTCAGTTTTGAGTTTATTTAAAAATTCTTGCTTGCTCAACCCAGGAGGTATCGGCTGTTTAAACTCTACTGTTATGGTGCCTTTATGAATCTGATTATTTTTAGGCCAAAATTTTCCAGAATTTAAAGCAATAGGTACAACTGGCTTGTTCAAAGACTTGTACATAGAATAAATACCAGGTTTTAAATCAGGTTGATCTTTAAAGGTTGTTCTGGTTCCCTCGGGAAAAATTATTACAGGTCTATGATCTAAATATTCAGCTGTTTGCTGATTTACATAACGAAGACTATGGATTCCTTGTTTTCTATCAATAGCAATCATTCCCAATTTTTTAAGGTAGGTCCCAAATAGTGGAATATTCAATAATTCTTTTTTTAAAATATATGCAGGATTATAAAAGAGTTCATTAAAGTATATTGTTTCAAACATTGACTGATGTTTACTCGCATAGAGATAGCCCTTTTTGTGAGCAATATCAGAATTAATTACTTCTATATTAATTCCAAACAGTTTTAAAATTACTGCCATGTTCCTTGTAAAGAAAAGCACAAAAAATCTAAATTTTGTATATTTGAAGGGAAGGCCTAACAAAGAAATAATTAATACAATAGCTGTTGTAAAATAAAATGTTATTAAAAAACTAAATTTCATATTTTTTTATAAAAACTAATTTTGAGACAATTAACTTAATGTACTCCTCTACCAATTTTTCAAAAGGAATAACTATATCACTATTGCTTACAGAATAAGGAGTTACTTTTAAACCTGATAGTTGATTAAATAAAAATTCTGCACGTTGCATATGTAAATCTGAAGTAATTAATAAAATCGATTTTATTTTTTTTTCTAAGGCCCAATATCTTGTTTCTAACGCATTTTCATATGTATTTTTTGATAAATACCCAACCTCAATACAACATTCAACGATGTTTTGATCAAAGTTAAGAATATTCACTAATACAACTTCTGAATTAAAGGTATTATCAACACCAGAAATAAACAACTTATTTTGATTAGATTTTTCAATTTGTTTATAACCCTCAATAATTCTCTCTCCTTTCCCTCCTGTTAATACAACAATCGCATCAACATTAAAGTTACTTACAGGATCATGAGATAAATTATTTTTAAATTTAATTAAACCAAGAGTTAAAAATAATAAAATTAAGGCGATTATAATATTTACACGCTTTAAAAATATTATCATTACATGATCTCATTTTTACATAGATCTTCTAAGGTATCACGAGACCGGATTACACGATACTCATCTTTGTTGAATAATACCTCTAGAGGTCGAGGTCGACTATTATAAGTTGAGGACATAGAGGATCCATAAGCACCAACATTCATAAATATTAAATTATCTCCAACTTTTATCTTAGGTAGTTCAATATCTTTTACAAAATAATCAGTAGACTCACAAATTCCACCTGCGATATCATAAATTTCAACATCTTTTGAATTGTTTGAAACTTTTATTGGAGGCTTTATGTCATACAAAGCTGGACGAATGTATTCAGAAAATGAACAGTCAATAATAGCAATTTTCTTATTGCCACTATTTTTTATATATAAAACTTTACTGATAAGTTCACAGCTATCAGCTACTATAAATCTTCCAGGTTCAAAAATAATATTATAATTTTTTCCACTAAGTATTTTGTTACAATTATTTTTCCAACTAACAAAATTGATTTCTTTATCTGAGTGATCAAGAACAGCAAATCCTCCACCAAAATCTAAAGTATCAATATTTATATTATTTTTAAGATTTTGCTCATTTGCAATTTTGATTAGATTTTCATATGAAACAAGTAACTTCTGATAATCAGTTATTTGACTTCCTATATGAACAGAAAGTGTTTTTAAGTTTACCCCCTCTAAATTAGAGATTGTATCGAAGTCAATTTGATCAATTGAAATACCAAATTTACCTCCTGATAAACCAGTAGTAATCTTATCCATGGTCGACCCATCAATATCGGGGTTTATTCTGATACCAATATTTGTTTTTAGCCCCTTACTCAAAGAATAATCATTAATGAATTCAACTTCCTCAATATTTTCAACATTTATAGAGTGAATTTTCTGAGTGATAGCGTACTTTAAATCGAAATCAGTTTTTCCTGGCCCATCAAATATAATATCCTCAGGTTCAAATCCGGCTTTCAATGATTTAAATAGTTCACCAGCAGAGACAACTTCAGCACCAAAACCACAACGATGAATAAGGTTTAAAATTGCAAGGTTAGGATTAGCTTTGACGGCAAAATTAAATTTTCTAGGAAAGTCTAATTCTAAATTATTTAGAAAATTTATCTTATTTTTAATTTTATCCTCATCATAAAGATAAAAAGGACTAGAAAACTCTTTTAATATTTTATCCAGCATTATTCGCTCTCAGGGTAATCATAGTCATCATTAGGAGGAAATGGATATTGAGATTTATCTACAACACCCTCTGGTAATTTATTAGGTTTTTGGTTTCCACAGCCAATGATAAATATGGGCAATAATATTATTAATAAAAAACTTGATCATCTTATTCTAAGAAATTTAATATATTTTTTAATCACTTTAGAAACCTCTTTTGGATTAGAGCTCATGGGTGTTTTTTTTCTTGATAGACTGTTATTTATATCAACATATTTATAAATATTTTTATCAATTGATTTTTGAAATTTTTGGTATTCATCAATTTTTATTTGTGAGAGATTTTTATTATTTTTCTGCGCATAATTTACTATATCAGCAATAATTTTATAAGAGTCTCTGAAAGGTATTTTCTTTTCTATAACTAGATAGTCTGCTAAATCTGTGGCTGTAGCAAAATAGTTATTGCATAAATCTCTTCCAATAGATTTTTCAAAATTTGATTTTTTAATAACTTTTTCCATAATTTCAATACAGCTTATTAACTCATCATAACAATCAAATATTATCCTTTTATCCTCCTGAAAATCTTTAAAATAAGTTAAAGGAAGGTTAGAAATGATATTTGAGAGTTCTATTGACTTAATTCTAATGCTATTCGTTTTTGATCTTACAAGTTCTAATGAGTCGGGATTTCTTTTTTGAGGCATTATGGAACTACCTGTAGAATATTCACTACTTATATTAAATAACTTCATGAAGTTGCTTGACCATAAAATTAGCTCAGATGATAATTTACTTAAATGCGTCGCTGTTAAAGAACTAGCATGTAGAAAATACATGCAAAAATCACGATCACTTACACCATCCATAGAATTATTTTTAGATTTTGAAAAATGTAAACTTTTATTTAGTAAACCTATATCTAAGTTATAATTACTTCCTGCTAAAGCAGCACTGCCTAATACATTTTCATCGCTGTTATTTATACAAAAATCAAAATAATTTAAGTCTCTTTTAAACATCTCTAAATATGCAATTAAGTGATGAGCCAAAGATACAGGTTGTGCCACTTGCAAATGAGTAAATCCAGGAATAATAGTTTTTTCATTTCCACGAGCTTGATTTAAAATAGACTTCATTAAATTCTTGATTTCTTCTTGTAAATTTTTGGAGGCTTTAATTGTCCATAATCTAGTATCAGTTGCTACCTGATCATTACGAGACCTTCCAGTATGTATCTTATTAGCTACATTACCTATTTTTTTATTTAGGAAAGACTCTACATTCATGTGAATATCCTCATTTTTTTTTGAAAATTTTAGTCTACCTTTTTTATTATCATTCAATATTGAATTTAATCCTTTTTGAATAGTAAGAGCTTCTTTTTTTGAAATAACTTTTAGTTTTACTAAAGCTTTTACATGTGCACTTGTAACAGCAATATCCTCTTCAATTAATCTTTTATCAATATCAATTGAGCTATTAAAATCATCCATTAAACTGGAAGTGCTTTTATTAATTGTGGTTGAAAGTATTTTACTTTTCTTATTCATAATTTTAGTAATTAAATTATCTTGATAAATATATTATCGCAGCGAATACTAAAACAGCAATACCTTGAAACAATACTCTCATTCGCATAAGTTTGTTACTGTGTTTTTTATTAAAACTTCCATTTTTAGCCATAGCTATTACACCAATTACAACCATGAGAAGAGCTAAAATCATGGATACAACTAAAACAAAAGGCAATACAGTAGATGAAAACATGGTAAATAGTTATCAAATTATCTATAAATGTCTAATTATTAAATTTAAGAAGAATTGATGAAGAAAATTGTATTATTTTTGCATGGTTATGGGTCTAATGGAAATGACCTAATATCCTTAAAAGATTATATTTCTTTGGAAAAAGAAGAAACTGAGTTTATATCTCCTAATGCCCCGGAGCCCTGTGAATTCAATTATTTTGGCTATCAGTGGTTTCCATTAAAAGAAAGATCAATTGAAGAATTAAAAGAAGGCCTAAAATCAGCCTTCTTTTATCTTGAAAAAATAATTGAAAAAATAATTCACGAACACGCAGTTGATGAAACTCAGATTTCTATCATTGGTTTTTCTCAAGGCTCTATGTTGGCGACATATTATGCTCTACAAAAAAATTTAAATTTTCACAGTATCATTTCATTATCAGGATCATTGCCCAAAGAAATTTTAAATGATTTGAAAATATCTGAAATCAAATCTAGTTTTTTAATTTTTCATGGAAAAATGGACGATGTCGTACCATTTAATAGAGCAGTTGAGACAAATTCGTTTTTGGAATCAAAAAAATTTTCTAGTAAACTTGTCTTAGATGATAACTGTGCACATTCAATTAGTCCAATTGCTCTAAATGAGATTAACAAGCTGTATGAACACTGGAATTAATAAACTATTCAACATACTCTTTTTTAGATATGTTAATATAAAATCATGATTAACTCGAATCATTGTCCATCTTTAGTATTAAATGCAGACTACCGGCCTCTTAGCTATTTCCCCTTATCCATATGGAGTTGGAAAGATACGGTAAAAGCAGTTTTTCTTGATAGAGTTAATATAGTTGAAGAATACGATCAAAAGGTTTCATCCCCATCATTTGAAATAAAACTCCCTAGCATTATCGCACTCAAAGATTACATACCACATAGTCATAAACCTGCATTTACAAGATTTAATGTTTTTTTGAGAGATGATTTCACATGTCAATATTGCAATGATAAATTTTCAACAAAAGAATTAACTTTCGATCATTTGATACCTCGTTCAAAAGGTGGATTGACAAATTGGGAGAACGTTGTGACTGCATGTTCAAAATGTAATTGGACCAAAGGAAGTAGGGATTTAAGTCAAGTTGGTTTTAAATTGCTTAGAAAACCTAAAGAACCCTCTCAATATTCTTTAAGATTAAAAAGTAAAAATTTCCCTTCTGATTATCTTCATTCGAGTTGGAGAGATTATTTATATTGGGATAGTGTCTTAGAGAAGGATTAATACTTTTTAGTTATTTTTATCGCAGTATAGCATAGCTGTTTTATTGTTTTAGACAAAAGAACATACCCAGTTGTCATTTCTGCCTGGTGTTCGACGCCTGTATCGTGATGTTCTAGCTCATCTTCTCTAAACTTTTTTACAGTCTTCAATAAATCTGGTTTTAATTTTCTTTTTGATAGTTCTTTGGCTTGTTCCTCATAGTGTTGACCAATAACTTCCTCAACAGCAACGGTGCATGCCATTGCAGCTTTTTTCCCCATTAATGCAGTACCTAATCCAAGAGCATAACCTGCCAAATTCCAAAATGGAAATAAAGCGGTTGGTTTTACATTCTCTTTTACTATGTACTCATCAAAAGTTGATTTATGGATTTCCTCTTGGTCAGCCATCTCCTTAATTTCTTTACCAAATTCTGTGTTTTCTTTAAAAATAGCTAATTGTCCACGATATATTTGTGTTGCTCCGTGCTCACCTGCGTGATCAACTCTGATAATTTCTTCAATTAATTTTTTATCTTCACCGCTTAGTGATTTATTTTTCTTTTTTGTAGGCATTGAAAATAATTAATAACAGAAAAGTCATTGAAAACAAGAAGTTATAAACTGATAATGGAATACCAAAGTAAGGTAAGTTTGCATCAGAGCATGTGGTAATTAATGTATTAGTCATTAATTCTTCTTTTAATTTTGTAATATCATTTGGAAGCGTGGCAGCTTCACATCCAGTGTACTCAATAATTCCAAATGTCGTCAGAGAATGATAACCGGAAATTCCTAATTCAATAAGAAGCAAGATAGCTAGTAATATATAAATTAAATTGAAATATCTCTTAATAAAAAAATATAATACACCCAATACCAAAATTGAATAATATGGAACTCGTTGATATATACACAACTTACATGGGCTATGACCATATGCATATTGTAATATTAAAGCAAAAGACATGGCTACCAGCGAAAACAAAAAAACAAGAAATAAAATATTAGTTTGTTTAATCATGGTAAAAAAATAAATAGATTAAAAAGACTATTCCAAGAGGTATGATTATAAAAATTAATAGTTTATTTCTTTGTAAAATTTCCATACCTAATTTTCCATATTGTTTAATGATAAAAGCAATAATAAAAAACCTCAACCCCCTAGATAAAAATGAAAGGAGTACAAAATAGATAAAATTAAATTGAGCATATCCACTTGTTAAAGCTATAACTTTGTAAGGTATAGGCGTAAAACCACCTAAAAAAACTGCAAAAATACCCCAATCATTATAAAAATTCATAAATTCACCTTGTTTGCTTATATCAAAATAAGATTGGGCAATATCAAAAATGAAATACCCTATTATATATCCAAAAGCGCCACCAATGACTGAAAATATTGTACAATTCAGTGCAGTTGCTAAAAAATTTTTAGGATTAAAATAAACAATCGGTATTAAAATTAAATCAGGAGGGATTGGAAAAAAAATACTTTCTATAAAAGCAACTAAAGATAAAAAATATTGTGAATATTTTGATTTAGATTTTTTTTCAACATATATATGTAAATTCTTCCAAATCATATCAATTAATTAATATTTAGTATTTAACCTATAAGGTAATACCAGAGATAAGCAATTATAATAGCTGGGATCGCACTGTAGAGTGTAGCAACTATTGCTGCTTTTGCAGATATAGCTATCGCAGGGAAAAGTGCATCACCGTCATTAGATATAGAGTTTCCTATTTGTGCGGACATAGGAATTTGACCACTGACATACATGGATGTGATCATAATTTGAGGACCACAGCCAGGAATAAAACCAATTAGTATAGCCATAAGAGGAATAAATGGACCAAATAGTATTAATGAATCAAATATTAAACCATTAGTTGATAGATCTATTAATTCGTAGACAACAAATGAGATAATGACCCAAACAGTAACAAAGCAAGTTGTATCTACAACTTTTCTATAGGAGTTTTCATGTATTGAAGCCATTTGAATATCTGTTAATGGATTCAAAACCCACAACAAGACACAGTATATCGCCAAAATAAATGCCATTATTTCAACCACATTAATTCCAATAAAATTAAAGTTTAGATCAATGTTAAAAGCATTTAACATTCCTAAAATAAATCCAGGAGCTAAAAATAAAAACCAAATATAATAAAACTTATTTGATATTTTATTTTTAGGTAAATGGGTTGTATTTACATTTTTATTAATTTTATTTTGTAAAAAATTTTCCTCTTTATATGTATTCTCCTTCTTTTGTTTTCTGAACAGACTAGAAGTATTTTAATTTCATCATCGAGTGACGCCTACATAGCCGTATCTAGCTTTGTTGGAGTGACACTTCTTCTATTCGTTATTCTTGAAAAAAGAAATTTTAATTTACAAAAATTAATTTTACAAAATAAGAAATTTGAAATTCCCATTTGCTCTATGT
>CACMWX010000017.1 GCA_902617515.1 uncultured Alphaproteobacteria bacterium | reverse complement strand
AAGATAATTTGGCAATTCTTACTCTCCAATATTTTTCAAAAGAAGATGAGTTTTTAATTTTATTAAATCTTATTTTAGGAAAATATAAAACTGCCCCATTTTCAGTACTAAAGGGCATATTTGATAACTTTAATTCTTTAAGTAATTTTTTACATTCACTGAATGTTTTACTAGTGTTAAAAATAATTTCATTTTTGTTATTGATAATTGTAGAGATCATTTTTTTATTATTTCCAAATGAATAATTATTATGATCCAGAAGAGTTCCATCAAGATCAGTAAAAATAAGATATCTTTTCATTTATACGTAATATTCTTAATAGATTGATTTTTATCTAAAGATATTAAAACATTACAATAACTGGGAGTGGTCATAGACATCCATTTAGATAATTTCTCATAATATTGAATAAATTTATAAAGTCTCTTTTTAAGCTTATTATCGTTACTTAAAGAGCGAAGCGCCAACTCTTGTTTATATTTCCAATTAATAACATTTTCCCAATTTGGTAACTTAATAAAAATATAATAATTAAACTTATTGAAAATTTTTTGATAATCATCTAAGAAATTATTATAAGCTGTTCTCCAAATTAAGTTTTGGTCTTTATTTTTTTCTAACTCATTAATATTTTGATTTAAATATTTAGTATCAATTGTTTTTGAGCCAACACACCATCCTTCTAAAATTATTAAATCAGCTCTACTAATTTTTCTTTTATATTTTTTTGTATTATCAGTTACCTTGTCAAATGTGGGTGAATATACAGGGAATTTCATACTCCTCAATTGATCAATAGTTTCATATAACAATTTAAAATTATGAGTACCAGGCACACCTCTGGTTTCGAATAAATTTGTCTTAAATTTTTTAGCTAATTTTTTTCTTTGATAAGAAGATAAATAGAAATCATCAATACTCAATATAACAACATTCTTTGAATAAAATTTTTGAAAATATTTTTTAATTATTAAAGATAATGTCGATTTACCTGACCCTTGGGATCCTGCAATCATAATTGTTTTTTTATATTGTAACTTCGTAAACAACCTCAAGTAGGTATCATTAATCTCATCAAAACTTAGCATTTTTCCAGTTAACTTTTTAAGAGTATATTGGATAAAGTATAATTTAGAGTTAATTTCAGACATGTTTAAATAATATCATTTAAAAAGATTTTATTAAAATTTCATTCAACAGATAAAATAAAGTAAATTTGGTTTATAATTTAGATTTAGATATTTTTATTAAATATTTATCAGCCTTTTACAGCTCCAGCAGTAAGACCACTTATAAGTTGACGCTGAAAAAACCATATAATCATAAATAAAGGGGCGGTAGCAGAAACAACACTAGATACTGCCCACATGTAGTTTCCACCATGCTCAATAGTTCCTAAAAATGCATTTATTTTTGGAACCATTGTATAGTTCTGTTGATTAAGCAATAATGCAGTAACAGTAAAATCATTATATGCTAACATCATACTGAACAAGCCTGCTGTCACAACTCCGGGCCACATGACTGGCATAATAATATAACGAAATGCTTGAAAATAAGAGCATCCATCAATTAATGCGCTTTCATCTAATTCTTTTGGAACTGTCTTAAAAAAAGAATAAAGAAGCCACAAGGTAAAAGGTTGATTAATGGCAACTAACACAATAATGGTGGTAGGTAAAATTCCCCATATATTTAATTGAAAAAAAGGAAATAAATATCCTGAGACTAAAGTAATGTGAGGCATAGCTCTAAATATCAAAGCAGCTATTAAAATATAAAAGGTATATTTATATGTTGATCTTGACAAAGCATAAGCACCTAATGTTCCAAGAAATAATGAGATTGATACTACTGATACAGTGACAATCATTGTATTCAATGAAGCTCTCCAAAACTCACCTTCAAACCATGACTCAACATAAGCTTTTACAGTTGTAGTTGCACCTGTTTCAATCAATGTATTGAAACCCGTTAAAGCATATGTCCACTCAGCTCTTGAAAAAAAATCTGCTTTTACTTTAAAAGAGCCCCATAAAGTCCAAAGAAAGGGGAAAATTGAGATAGTGAGCCAAAATAAAATAAAAATGCCATTGAAAATAATAAGCCGCTTCGAGTACTTATTTAATTTTGTATCCATTTATCTTTCAGTCCTAAATTCTTTCCATGTTCTTATTAAAACTGGTGTAAGTAAAAAGGCTATTCCAATTATGGTAAGCATAGATGTTGCACCTGCAGATCCAAAGAGCATTTTATTTTCATTTCTTAAATCTTGATAAATCATCCATGATAAAGATTGAGCTACACCCTCTGCAGAAAACCCAATTATGGGTTCAAAAACCCTAAAATTATCCATTAGGCATATTAACATTATAAAAGTCGCTACAGGATAAAGGTGAGGAATAACTATATAACGCACCCTTTGATATCTAGATGCTCCATCTATGTAAGCAGCCTCTATTGGGTCTTGAGGAACTGTTTGAAGCGCTGCATAAAAAACAACAAAAGCAAATGGAGTGTTATGCCATATCCCATAAATTATTAGAGTAATCCATGTTAAATTACTGGATGCTTTCAAAGATAGATTGGGGTCATCAAATAAAATTTGAATAGAAGCACCAATTATACCTTGCGAGTCAATCATCCAAAACAAAACCAGAGATCCAATTAAGGGAGTTACAATCATAGGTAGAATTGTTCCAAAAACTATGAAGCCTTTTATGATTTTAGATAAAGTGTTCACACTCAAAGCCACGATAAAACCTAATATTATTACTGGAGGTGTAACAGCGAAACAAAAAGTTAGAGTAAATAAAAGAGCTTTATAAAAAGGAAGATTTAAAACAATATCTTTAAATTCACTCATTGATGATGATGTATTCCAAGCTTCCCCTATTTCATCAAATGCTAGATGATTTCTGTCAGTATAGGTACCAAACCCATTAAACCTCCCTAAAGGATTTTCCTGTCTTAATTTTTCAGTCGCCTCAACATCAACGCGTACATTTGTTTTACATCCAAAAGGATCACAATTTTCAACTTCCATTAAGATCTGCTCAGTTTCAATATGTAATGATTGAAAAAAGCTAGATACAATAGGTAGGCCAATAAATAAAATCATAGCTAGGCCTGTGGGTAGAATAAACCAAAAGAAAGTTTTATGAGGCATTTAATTACTTAAAAAAAAGAGTGGACCATATCTATGGACCACTCTATCAAATTTAATATAGCTAAGTTTTATAAAAAACCCTGCTCAGTAGCCTTGGCTATATAAGCAGCTTCAACATCAGCTAATGCTTTTTCAGCTGACTCATTACCTTGAAGAAATTCTACAAGTTCTGTACTCAAAGCACCGTGCATCAAGCTCATATGTGGAAAGCTAGGGTAAGGTGTTGTACCTCTACTAGCAGCATCCACAACTGGCCCTGCAGTATCACCAGGTGTGTAACCTTTAATTAACCACACAGTTGCATTAGGATTATTATTAGCTAAATCAGTTGATGAAGCAGCACCAACTAAAGCTCTAAATGAAGCCTCTGCATTTTCATCAGATGTATTTGTAGCAATTGCAATTCCATCCCACCAAAGAGTGGTTGCAGGTTTACTACCACCGCCTACAGTTGGTGATGGGGCTAATCTTGTATCAGCTTTGATATCTTGATCACCTTCATCATCAAGTAAAGATGCAGCACCTGAGTTCCAAACATGCATTAATGCAACGTTACCGGACTCCCACTCTTCTTTTACAGCATTTGTATCTTGTGTTAAAAAATCAGGATTACTTAACTCAGTTAATTTTTTAATAACATTCAAAGCTGCAACACCTTTTTCGTTGTTCACATTAGGCTGAGCAGATCCTGATTTAAAAAATTCACCACCATGACCAAGGTACATGTTCACAAATTCTTGACCAAGATTCCATCCAGACTTGAAAGCCCCTGCATATGGATTGTCCATTACTCCAGCTGATTTGATTTTTTCAGCAGCAGCAATTACCTCTTCATAAGTAGAAGGAACTGCTATTCCTAAATCGTTAAGAATACTCTCTCTATACCAAAGATGTTGTGCGTTTGCCATAAAAGCTACAGCATAAATCTTTCCATCAATTGTAATCTTTTGATTTTCATTTAAGTTTGAACCGTATTTTTCAACTAAATCATCAAGTGGACGAATTAAACCGTCATTCATTAAAGGTGTAATTGAGCCATTGGTAACTAATTTAGCTGAAAATTCAGCAGGATTTGCTGATAAGGCAGCTACTTGTAATTTGTTATGGTCAACAGAGTGCGTAACATTAAAATCTGCATCTGGACCAGCGCAACTTTTTACTTCATCCATAAAAATTCTGTATGTAGTAAATTCGTTCGCTAAAATATTTATTGATCCGTTTGTTACACCACAAGGTGAGTGACTACCTGCAAAAACGCTAGTAGTTGCAAACGAGATCAATAAAGCTAATATTAGTTTTTTCATTTATTTCCTCTTCTGTTTATTAGTAAAATATAGTTTTAACTATACCTAATAAACTTAAATTAAAATGTAAGAGAAATGGTCGCGGAAATTATTATTATATTCTTTTTTATTTAAAACTAAGACCCATTTGTTCAAAAACACCATGGTTATCGACCATTACATAATTATCCATAAATTTACCATTTTTAATTGTCCAAAAGTCAGAAAACTGCATTTTAATTGCCTTTCCAGTTGGTTTTACTCCTAGATAAATACCGCTATGAGTTCCAGTTAAGTAACCCGTCGCACTTATCCATTCGCCTTCTGCGACAACAATATCATTTTTTACATGATAGTCTGGAAATGCCTCATAAAAAGGTTTGAGAACCTTATATTTAAAATTTTCAATTCCGTGAATATCGCCAAAACCTGGTGGTCCATGCCAAATCATATCATCGTTCCAATATTTATGCTGTGCCTCTAAATCTTGAGCATTCAAAGCATTGTACATATTTTGCAACAGTATTTTATTTTCATTTATATTCATTTTTTTCCCCTAAAATTTGTATTAAGATTGCCAATTCATTGAAACCAGTCCATTCTTTTACTATTTTATTATTTTTAATTTCCCATTGTGTAATACCCCAGAGATAACATTCTTTATTAGATGGTTTACCATAAATTCCATTTCCTTTATGAGTTCCCACAGCACCCCAACGAATTGACACTAAATAACCATCTTTACTATTTCCCATCCAATATAGATCTTCAACACTAAGTGCAAGATCAGGAAATGATGCAATTAATGAGATAATAAAATGTTTAAGCTTAGGTATTCCAACAAATTTTCGACTAGTTGAGCCTTCAAATTTTATATTTTTTGTATAAACGCTATCAATAGCAGAAAAATTTCTTCTATTCCAAATAGTATCAAAAACTGCATGCACAAATTCTCTAATGTTTTTTATTTTATCAGGTATAACGAAACTTATAGGCTTTAACTTTTTAATATTTCTTTTGGGTTTTGAATTTCTAAAATCAGGAGCAAATGGACCAATATTTACTTTATTAGCAATTTGTTTTGCTACTTCATTTAAGTCCAAGCCTAATTGTTTAATTAAACCTGCAGTATCATAAACAACATTTTCGTAATATATTTCATTATTTTTTGCAACACAGTTAGCAATACAGAACAACCTAACTGATTTACCTGTTGGTTTGGCAAAATTACTATAACCCGTATTAGTGCCTGTAATTATAGTTCTGTGTGAAGTATGAAAACTAGTTTTGTCGTCTCCTGCCCAAATTACCTCATCAGCATATAATCGAATATTCGGGAAGGCGTTATTAGTATGAACTGTATCAGAGACAATTTTTTCAGATCCAAATTGCAATCCAAGTTCATCCCAAACACGACATTCTGGGCTATAAGTATCGTATATATAGCCAATATTTTTTTCTTCCCATATGCTGTAAGTAATTCTGACAATATAATCAATTATGTTTTTATATTGTTTTTCAAATCCCCGCATTGACTGAAATGGTAAATTTTTAGGGTTTGGATTTAAAGATTTAGCATTACCACCTCCACCATAAGATTTAAGAGAGATATTAAAATTTTTTGGCATATGATGATCTTTTAAAGGGATTGGTTTTAAATCTTTAATTAATGTTTTTTTCATAAATAAATTTACTAATACTATTAAATAAAATTCAAAGCAATGATTTTATATAAAATGAATATTATTATTTTTTCTTTTGTATTATAAATAGACTAATGTCTGATTTTCAGAAAGAAAAATCATTAGTATTAAATTTTATAAATGAAGTTGATAATGCTAGTGAAAATAACTTAATTGAAATAATTTCAAAGTACACATCTAATAATTTTAATATGAAATGTACACATCCTTTTAACGAAATAATAGGCATTGAAGAATTTGCAACAAAATTTTGGTTTCCTATAAAAAAATCATTTAAGCCTATCCAAAGAAGAATGGATATCTTTTATGCTGGCACAAATTTAGTTGATAATCATTCTTCAAAATGGGTTGTGAATATGGGACATTTGCTTGGAAGTTTTAATTTTCCTTTTTTTGACATTCAACCAAATTTTAAAACTGTAATGTTATGGTATTGCGAGTTTTATAAAGTAGAGGATAACAAAATACAAGAAGGTGCTTTTTTTTTAGACATTTTAAAATTTATGCAACATTTAAATTTATCAGTTGTCCCAGAGTCAACTGGGATGATTGGCTTTAATCCAGGACCTAAAACACATCAGGGTTTATGTTTTGATAAACAAAGTGAAATAGAAGGAAAGAAAACTCTTGACCTTATAATGAGAATGGCAAATCGATTAATTGGTGAGGGGATGAGGACAACAATTCAAGATTTACATAAAGACTGGCATGAGGACATGATATGGTGGGGACCTGGGGGTATTGGTGCGTCATATACCTATGAAGGTTATTTAAAAGGTCACACGGGCCCTTTTGAGGATAATTTAGATTTTATTGATTTCTCCGGACATATACTTGAAAACTCGGAGGGCAATTATGGTGGATGGTTTGGTTGGCCAAATTTAAAAATGAAACCAAAAGGTAATTACATGGGTTTCAAACAAGACACAGATCTTATTGGGGAGATGAGAGTTGTTGACCTTTATAGAAGAGATGGAGATAAAATAGCAGAAAATTGGATATTGATTGATCATCTTCATTTTTTAAAATGTGTGGGTATTGATTTACTTGAGAGAAATAAAAATGAAAATTCTAAATAAATTTAGAAGCGAGTTTAGTACCCTCCACTAATGCATTAAGTTTTTCATAACAAATATTTTCATCAATTTTTCCAAAACCTGCAAAAGTACTAAAACCACAATCAGTACCAGCCATTAATTGATCTTTAGGTACTACTGTTGAATACTTTATTAATCTTTCAGCTACTACTTCTGGGTGTTCTACAAAATTAGATGTAGAGTCAATTACACCAGGTACTAACACTTTATCTTTTGGTAAT
This sequence comes from uncultured Alphaproteobacteria bacterium, assembly GCA_902617515.1. Taxonomy (GTDB): domain Bacteria; phylum Pseudomonadota; class Alphaproteobacteria; order HIMB59; family HIMB59; genus HIMB59. The sequence continues at coordinate 9,589 of CACMWX010000017.1, read as the reverse complement.
TTTATTTCTTCAAAGACTTTCCACTCATGTGCGTGTCGAGGATTAGATGACTCAATTAAAAAATATTTAATTTTTGATTTTAGAATTATAGGTAATATTTTTTTAAGAGCAATATCATGAGTATGTGGTCCCTCATAATTGCCCCAACAAATATGCATTCTCGTTTTTTCAATATCAACATTTATTAAAGCATAATTTAAACACTCAATTTGCATTTCAGCTTTTTTTAAAAAATCCTCCTCAGATAGATCTTTAAAATTCATATGCCTAGCTAGGGCTAAATCTGGACAGTCTAATTGAACATGAATATTTGCATTAGTAATTTTTTCATATTCATTTGCCATAATACTAGAGAGTTTATTTAAGTATTCATCATCACTAGCATAAAATTTATTTGGCATAAAAACATTAATAACACCCGGTGATGCTGCATTCATAAATGCTTTTGCATGATCATACTTTTTTAAGGCGTTGCTAAAATTTTCAATATCATTTAACAAAGAAAAATTATCTTTTATTTTTAATTCATTGGTGCAACATGGTCTTGAGTAAGTAGGTGTTCCACCACTAATGGCTAACTTTTCCTTATAATCTGGAAAATCGTCTAAATCGGCAGGTGCTCTTCTTTCACTTTCTCCTGAAAAACCATCAATTCTATCCTTAATATAAGTGGCATAACTAATCTTGCTCATCTCACCGTCACTTATGAAATCTAACCCAACTTCAAGTTGTCTTTTTACAATTTGTTCAACATTTGAGCTTAAAATATTTCCAAATAATTTTTTGTTGTATTCTTCACCCTTATCCTTGGCAAAGAGATATTCTGATAGTTCTTTGGATCTTGGTAAGCTCCCAACGTGTGTTGTCAAAATTTTAGATGCCATAATAATTATGAATTGATAAATTGTTTATACTTATCTAAGAATTGTTTTTTCGAAAATTTTTTATTTTTTCTTAAGAAATCAAAAATTATTTTTTCTTTTTTTATCATTTTTTTAATGGCCAATGGTAATTCAATTAAAAAGTCTCTTTTTATTATAACAGCCCCGTGTATGTCTGCATGAATAAGGTCGTCAGGTCTTACTTTCATATTAAAAATATCAACATTACAATTAATTTTATGAATTTGATTGTATCCATGCCCTACTCTTATTTCACCACTTAATATTTGAAACTTTTTATTTATCTCCTGTAAATCTCTCATTGCTCCGTTTGTTATTGCTCCAACAAATCCAAAATTTAAATGTATAGATGCATTGAGTTCACCCCACCATGCACCAATTGTATTTGTATTATCCTTATCCTCGATAACGCAAATCTTAGGGTAGTTTCCTTCGAACATATACTCGTAATATTTATCTCTATTTTTTATTATATTTGTATTTTTCTTTTTTCTGGATGTAATAATCGCTGTTTTGGCAAAACCAATAATTGGTTTTAAACTCGGATTTAGACAATGCATTGTTTTTTGTGTGTGCCCTTTTGATCGTAGAGTTGGATCTAGTAATTCTAGTGAATTTGAAATAGTTGGAGTGTCAAAATTTCTTATGTATTCAATAATTTTCTTTTCTCTTTTTGTTAGTAGTTTCAATTGTTATCCAGTTTTTAATAAAATTTGTTTCCAAATTATTGTTTCATCAAACAGAACCCACTCATTTTTGATCCCTCTTGGACCAAATTCAGCCTGAGATATTCCCATTATATGAACATTTGCATTACTAGGATCAGAAAATAATCCGGGTCCTGAATGAATTCCCTCTAGTGACCATCTAATGGATGCCTTTTTATACTCATTTTTTTCCTCTAAATAGCTTACATGTTCAACTCTAAAAATTGAATCCGGAAACATAGATCTTAGTGAAGACCAAAAACTCTTTACCTCATCTACCCCTAATGCTTTTGTGCCTCCAGGCTGTTCTTGATTGACTGATCGATCATAAACTTTATCTATTATGTTAAAATTATTATTAAATATTTCCTTTAAAATGTTAGCATAATCTATTCCAGTATTATTTGTTGAGATCGGTATTTGTATATATTTTACTTCATGTGAGGTATTGTTATTAAAGGGAGCTGGGCATTTATCTTTACCGCCTTGATTTTCAATTACTTTTGCTGCATGTTTTTTAGGGTCAATGTTTAACTGCCGCACAATAGCACCCTGGTCTCTTACGAGCCATTCATCGTAAACCTTGTTATTCTTGCAAGCACAATCAGCTATTACTCGATACTTGAGAGTTTTACCAGTAGCTTTTCCATAAATACCATCATTTAAATGCGTCGCCTTAGATAAAATTCTATGTGATGATAAATATCCATGTTCTTCATTACCAATCCAAATAACATCTTCGCCTAATAACTGTCGATCTGGAAATTCATTCAAAGTTGCATAAGTAGCCTTCACTACAGCATCAGGGCCATATATTACACCGTCTGGAGATCTAACTGGAATACCCTCAGCATAATAGTCTCTAATTGACTCAACATCTTTATTTTCCCAAATTTGATATGTTATTTTAAATATATAATCTGGTAGATCTAAAAATTTATTATCAAAACCTTTCATTATTAGAGGTTTTTTTGTCGTATAATAAAGATACTTCCTTCTTGATTGCTAATATTTTTTAAACTTCTATTTGATCCTCTGGGAGACGAGAAAGAGTCGTTTGGTCCAATTATGGTTTTTTGATCATTGCAAGTTACTTCCCATTCACCTTCTAAACATAAATAAACTTCAGACTCTTTTAATGTGTACGGATGAATATGAGCATTATTACCTTTTAACATCGTCAAACCAAAACCTGTGTTATGGTCTATGTTTGGCTCAAAATCTTTGTTATGAACATTAAAATGGTCAAGGTAGTTTAAAATTAAATTAGAGTCATAATGCTCATCATCTTTTAAATATTTATCCTTATTTTCATAACGTATTACATATTTTTCAATTTCTTCAGAAGTGTAATGATCAAAAGACTCTAGATCTTTTTCTTTAATAGGTTCAAGGGCAGCTTTTCCATCTGGTATTTTATTCTTATCAAGATCAATTAGGGTATTGTCATTTAACAATACCATTCCAGACTCTTTTGCTTTTTCTAAAACTTTTGGTGTCCATGTTATTACACCCGGATCATTTTCTCCTAGAACAACAAATATTAATGCATTTTCGTCACTAACATTTTGAAATCCTCGAAACATATTAGTGGGAAATGAAGCAACATCTCCCTTGTTTAAAACTACTTCGCCCTCTTTACCATCTGTGCCCCAATAAAAGCGCCAAGAGCCTGAAAATATCAAAAATACTTCTGCAGTCGTGTGGCTATGAAGTCCCGATCCATTCATTGGAGCGGCACTTACTGCACCGATATTGAAACCATGTTCTTCAGCTATCTTGACGTTTTGCTTAGTATCCTCGCTCACTCCAGGGCCAACTATAGAATAGTTCAGTCTATCTTGATGCCCTTTAAGTTTCCCTTCTACAAAAGGAACTTTACTAGGAACAAGCTCATTAAACTTTACCAAACGACTGTTGATATCCTGCGTCATTAATTAGATTTTAAATTTCCTCATTTTGTTAAATATTATTTAAATTATGAAGTTAATCAAAGTAATATTTATTTATATTAGATAGGTGAGGCAATATAACTTGAGCGAAATTAAAAATTTTGATACCGGTATCCCAATTAAAAGTGGGGCAAAAATTATAAATTTGGACCCTAAAGAAAATATATTAAATAAAAAAAAAATTAGAAATCTTCTCAAAAAAATTTCTGAGTCAAAAGATAGTGATTTAAGTCAAAATATAAAGAATGCATATCATGAAAATGCTGAAATCTATGCATTCCACCCTGTAAACCATATAAAAGGCATTGATGAAATAATTAATACCCTTTGGAAACCTTTACTGAATTCTTTTCCAGATTTAGAGAGAAGAGATAATTTAATAATTGGAGGAAGTTTTCAAGATAGGATTTATGTTTCAACTGTTGGTCATTTAACTGGCACTTTTGTCAATCCATGGTTAGGAGTTCCCTCCAATGGTAAAACTATTCATTTACGAATTTGTGAAGTTCATCAAATTGAAAAAGAAAAAATAATCAATTCTCATGTGTTAATTGATATAATGGATTTTATAAGGCAAGCAGGTTTTTGGCCAATTAATTCATCTTTGGGTGTAGAAGAAATGTGGCCAGGACCCATTACTGGTGACGGAACAACCTTTGAAAACCTAGATACAGATTTATCAGCTAGAACTCTTGATCAGGGTCTTACGATGCAAAGAAGTTTAGATATAAAACCAGAAACTGAGACTGGAGCTACTAAAGATAGTGTCAGACAGAAATTAATTAACCATCCTCAAAAAAATTATTGGCATCCGAAAATGATGTGGTACGGGCCATGTGGTATAGGCACTGCTAGAGGTTTAAAAGGTTTTATTGAGCATCATCAGCTACCATTTAGATTGACGTTTAAAGAGAGAAATTATTGGAAAATTGGTCATTACATTGAAATAGGTGATGGTAATTATTCTATGACAGGTGGTTGGCACAGTATTCAAGCTACACACGGTTCAAGTGATTGGCTAGGATATGAACCTACTAATAAATTAGTTACTATGAGAGTGATGGATTTTTATTTACATAATGAAGGTCTTATTAGGGAAAATTGGGTACCAATAGATATTGTCCATATTTTATTTCAATTGGGAATAGATGTGCTCAAATTAGTTCATAAGAAATAAAAATGACAGTTGAATTTATCAAAAAAAGCCTAAATGAAAAACAAAGAGCTGAAGAAAACAATAAAGTTAAAGCAGTAGTTGAGAATACTTTAAAGGAAATTGAATTAAAGGGAGATAGCTATGTAAGAGAATTATCAGAGAAATTTGATAAATACTCACCTAGTTCATTTAGATTATCTGAAGATGAAATAAGTAAATTAGTGGATGAAGTTTCTGATAATGACAAAGAGGATATTAGATTTGCACAAAAACAAGTTCGATCGTTTGCTGAGGCACAATTAAAAAGTTTAAGTGAAATTGAAGTAGAAACTCAACCTGGTGTAATTCTTGGACATAAAAACATACCTGTTCAGTCTGTTGGCTGTTATGTTCCTGCTGGAAAATTTCCAATGGTGGCATCAGCTCATATGTCTGTAGTCACTGCTTCAGTTGCTGGAGTTCCTAGAATAATAGCAACAACACCACCCTATCAAGGAAAACCAAATGCTGCTGTAGTTACAGCCATGAAAATGGGAGGAGCACATGAAATATACGTTTTAGGTGGAATGCAGGGTGTTGGAGCTATGGCTATTGGAACTGAAACAATAGAACCAGTAGATATGATTGTTGGTCCTGGAAACGCATACGTTGCGGAAGCAAAAAGACAATTATTTGGTAAGGTTGGTATCGATTTATTTGCTGGTCCTACTGAAACAATGATTATATGCGATGATACTGTAGATGCAGAGATATGTGCTACAGATCTTCTTGGACAAGCAGAGCATGGTTATAATTCACCTGCAATAATGATTACTAATTCTAGAGATTTAGCAACAGAAACAATAAAAGAAATAGATAGACTGCTCGAAATTTTACCAACAAAAGATACTGCTGGTGTTAGCTGGAAAGATTATGGTGAAATAATTTTGTGTGAAAGTTATGATGAGATGTTAATGAAAGCTAATGAAATAGCTTCAGAGCATGTTCAAGTTATGACAGATAGAGATGAATGGTTTTTAAAAAATATGACATCTTATGGAGCACTTTTTTTGGGTGCAAGAACAAATGTTGCGAATGGTGACAAAGTAATAGGAACAAACCATACTTTACCGACAAAAAAAGCTGGAAGATACACAGGCGGTTTATGGGTTGGTAAATTTATAAAAACTCATACTTATCAAAAAATTACAACTGATGAAGCAGCTACAAAAATTGCAGAATATGGATCAAGATTATCATATTTAGAGGGTTTTATAGGCCATGCCGAACAATGTAATGTTAGAGCAAGAAGATATGGTGGTATTAATGTAGCCTATGGGAAACCAGTATCTAAAATTAAACCTAAGTAATGTATTTAAAAAGTTTAAGTCTCAAGAAAAAAATAGCACTTGTGACGGGTGCGGGTAAAGGTATTGGAAGAGCTTCAGCTATTGCTTTAGCAGAAGCAGGTGCTGATTTAATAATTTTAAGTCGCACTAAAAAAGATCTTATTAAAGTTAAAAAAGAAATAAATAAATTAAAAAGAAAATGTGAATTTTATGTTTGTGATTTATTTGATTTTAATCAAATAACTGAAGTTTTTTCAAAAATTAATAGATTAGATATTTTAGTAAATAATGCGGGAACAAATATACCTGAGTTTTTTAACAAAATTAAAAAAGATGATATGGATTATATGGTTAATTTAAATTTGAAAGCTTCTTTTCATGTGGCACAATTAGCATCCAGAAAGATGTTAAAATCTAAAAATAGAAAAACAATTGGAGGAAGTATCATTAATATGTCCTCTCAGCTAGGCAAAGTTGGAGCACCAAATAGAAGTACTTACAATATGACAAAATTTGGCATTGAAGGGTTAACTAAAGGAATGGCTCTGGATTTAGCTTCAAGAAATATTCGTGTCAATTCTGTTTGTCCAACGTTTGTTGAAACTCCAATGGTAAAAAAGTTTTTTATTAATAAAAAATTTAAAAAAGAAACTTTAAAAAATATACCTCTTGGTAGATTAGCTACTGAAAGTGACGTAGCAACTGCGGTTGTATATCTAGCATCAAATGGTTCATCAATGATTACAGGATCGTCGATAGTGGTAGACGGTGGTTGGACTGCTAAATAAAATTAATAATTAACAAAATATAGATAATTTTATGAAAGCAATAATTTTTGGATCTATAGGAACTTTAGTAGAAACGTCTGATATTCAAAGACAGTCATTTAATCATGCATTTAAGGAAATAGGACTTGATTGGTATTGGGATAAAAATAATTACAAAAATTTACTTAAAAAGTCAGGGGGAAGAAATAGAGTTGAATATTTTGCTAATATAAATCAGAACACAGTAGACTCAAAAAAAATTAGAGAACTAAAAACTCAATATTTTAACAGATATTTAAATTCTAATTATATTAATCCTAGAGAGGGAGTTTTAGATGTAATTAAATATGCTAAATTAAACAATATAAAAATTGGTCTAGCATCAACGACTACAATTGAAAATATAGATGCTATTTTCACAACTCTAAAAGATAAAATAATAAAAACAGATTTTAATTTTATTGGGAATAGTAAACTAATAAAAAAAATAAAACCTTACCCAGATATATATTTTGAAGCTCTTAAAAAATTAACTGTAAAAGAAAATGAGTGTATAGCAATAGAGGACTCAGTTGAGAGTGCATTATCAGCCAATAAAGCTAAAATAGAATGTATTGCATTTCCAGGACTTTTTCATATGGATGATGATTTCAGTTTTTGTAAAAAATGTTTGAATAAATTAGATATTTCAATTTTTGAAAATTGATAAATTAACATTTAATCCTTTAATATACTGATATGTTGGCGCGCTCTGCAGGATTCGAACCTGCGACCCTCTGCTTAGAAGGAATAAGTGCTTATTTCAAAAGACAACATAACTCAACAACTATAGAGATGTACCCTATTCTGTTTACCTTATGTGTACCTTTCTTGTTATATAAATACTAAACTTAACTAACATTACAATACATTTGGGTACACAGAATTGGTAAGTTATTCATTATACAAAAATAATATTATTATTAATTTTAATCATTCTTTTATGAAATTTTCGCCGTAATTAATTTGAATTCATATTAGTTTTAATTAATTTCATAACATTTAGTTAAACACAATTACCCCTCTATAGTCAAAGGCTCAGGGAAGTTGGTAAAAGCAGAATCAGAAATAGGAGTCATTACAGCTGAATCAACATCTACAACCTGAGCTCTACGCTTGGTTAACTCTTCATCTGATTGAAATTTTTGTAAGTGCTCCTTAGATTGAAAGTGCATAACAGTATTTAATATGGTGTTATCGTTTGCTTGAGTTCCAGCAAATATAAAAGTCATTCCATATTCTTTTAATTTATCACTATTTTCTTGAACCATTTTTTTCCATTCTTGAAAGTCTTTAATCAATTTAATCTGTCCTAGTACTAACATTTATAATCTCCTTATTATCTAATTGATAAAATTAACTATCTCTTACGAGAGATCAATGCAAGAAATAGAAATAATACTAAGATGTTAGTAAAAACTATTGAAAAAACAACAAAACTGAATCTTTATCTAATAATCGATATTGAATTTTAGGACTGATTTATACTTAAATTGATCTAATTTTAAGTAAATTTAATGAAGTTTTACTGATAATTGTATTCATATTAAAAAGATCTAATTAGTTAATCAAAAATCTCTTAAATAAGAAAGAGTGAAGAAACTTCTTCTAGAAAATTTCTTTTCAAAAAATCCTTCTTCTTTTGGTTTTGGTTCATCTTTAGTATCAGTTTCTTTTTTAGGCTCATCATTAAAACCATACATTGTCCCCCTCATAGCAAAACTAGATAAAATAAACAATCCATATAAAGGACCAAAAAAAGTCAGCATTCCAATTCTATTAATAGTTCGTGAAGCTATATCTGGAAAAAACTTTTTAATCGCAATTCCAAATTCTTCTCTAGTTATTTTATTTTTATAGTAAGCAAATATGAAAGGAGTTATTCTTGTTATGTAGGAAGCTGCTCCTACTGTGGTAGTACCAATTACTAAATCTAAATTAGAGTATTGATTGAGAAGTTTTTCAAAATTTTCAGATGTAACCTCTTGTAGTGTTTCAGAATCAACATGGCTCACAAAAGGACTATTAATTTTTTCTTGTATTTCTTTTGGAGCTATAACAGGAATATCTGGGTATTCCTGAACATGTCTTTCAATATAGTTAAAATCACTTGTATATTTATAATTAATCTTAACAGTCTCACCTGTTAGGGAATTTCTCAAAATTGCATCATAGCCCTCTTGGTTTTGAGAGTCACTTAATTCAGCTGACCATTCATCTCCATCAGCATTTTCTCTATAAACTTGTAAAATTTCAAAAAATTTAGAATTAACATTCTGTAGGACTTTGTCCAAGCTCTCAGCATCATAGCTATTAGCTAAATCTCTTATTTGATCATGTGTTGCTTGATCACCTAGCTGTGAGGGAAATGCTTTTTTCCAAGCATCAATATAAATTTTACCAAAAGGTCCACTTAAATAATCAAACTTCCCTGACATTAAATATGCAAGAGATCCTGCGAAAAAAAATTCTCCCTTAATCTGTCCTTTAACATTTTGATTAACATTAAATGCGTCTTTAATATTTTTGTATATTGATTTAGATAGATTTGGAAAATCAACAAATAGATATTTTCTTGAACTCTTTAAAATATTTATTGTGTACCTATATGAATTTTTTGTAATTCTAGAAATAGATAAAAAAGATAATTTTTTTATACTTTCAAAGTTTTTAATTTCATCAAAGACTAAATATAAAAACAAACCATAAAAAAGTGTTGTAGCAAAGGTACTAAAAGC
>CACMWX010000016.1 GCA_902617515.1 uncultured Alphaproteobacteria bacterium | reverse complement strand
ATTGTATGAATTTATTCTTTTGAATTAAAGCAGTTGCAGTTTGTTGAGGGTTTTCACCATATCTAAGTGAATACTCCTCATCTTTGATCCCCTGAAACCATTTCGATATCGCAATGTCATATTTTGTGATTTGTTCCATAGCTTTAATTGCATATTTTTTTTTGGAAAAACTTGTTATAGGAATATTTTTTATAAATTTTGTATAATCCATTGGATCAACAATTACAGTAGTTTTTAAATAGTTTTTAACTGAGGCCCTTATAAGACTATGACCGCCAATGTCGATCATTTCAATTATTTCATTAGTTTTTTTCGTATTTTTAATTGTTTTTTCAAATGGATAAAGATTAACAATAACTAAATCAAAATTTATGATTTTCTTATCTTTTAATTCTTTTTGATGATCTTTAGTTTTAGATGCAAGAATTCCTCCAAAGATTTTAGGATGAAGTGTTTTTACTCTGCCATCTAATATCTCTTTTTGTCTAGTATATTTAGATATTTCAAAATGTGGCACGTTAATTTTTTTTAAATATCTAGAAGAACCACCAGTTGAGTATATAGTATATTTTTTTTTTATTAAAAAATTTGCAATTAGGTCAAGATTTGCTTTGTCATAAACAGATATTAAAGCATTTTTATTTTTTACCATTAGTTAAAATAATCATTCAATTTATCAGCAGCTTTGGTTAAGTCTCTCTGCTCAAATAAAAAAGAACCTGCAACAAGTATATTTGCCCCTGCGTCTACGCAAAGTTTTCCAGTTTCATAATTGATACCACCGTCAATTTCAATATCTACGTCTAAATTATTTTCTTTAATATAATTAGATATGCTCTCAATTTTTTTTATTTGATCATATAGAAATGATTGCCCTCCGAAACCTGGCTCAACAGTCATGACAATTACTTGGTCAAACAAATGTAAATACTTTTTTATTTCTTGCCACGGTGTTTTTGGTTTTATGGCTATCCCTGCCTTGACTTTGTTCAATTTAATTTTATTTATAATTTCATTTAAATTTTCATTGATTTCATAATGAAATGTTATGATATTTGATCCTGCTTTAATATAATCATCTAAATATTTATTCACCCTATTAATCATTAAATGTACATCAAAAATTTTTTTTGATTTAGAGCGTAAATCTGAAATAAATTTTGGCCCAAATGTTAAGTTTGGAACAAAATCACCATCCATAACATCAAAATGAATATATTCCGCTTTTGATTTATTAAGATCAGTTATAGTTCTTTCCATATTAGAGAATGCTCCACCTAAAATTGATGGTGATATAATTTTTTTCATTTTATCTTTTCTAACACACTTACAAAAAACACATCAGACCCTCCAAGCTCTCTAAAGCTTAATGGGTTAATGAAATATCCACTCTGTCTCTTAATCATTTTATCTGAATTAATGTTGTGCAATTTAATATTTTTATGTTTTTGCATAATTTTATCAATAACTTCGATTGTCTCAAAAGGATGAAATGAACAAACAATATAGACTAAAAAACCTTTTTTATTGAGTATTTTTAATGATTTTTCTATCATCTGAATCTGGATTTTTTGGTGTTTTTTAATTTTAGACTGGTCAATTTTAAGAGTTACATCCGGATTCCTTCTAAATGTACCTAGCGCACTGCAAGGAGCGTCCAATAAAATTGAATTGTACTTCTGAGTAAATTTTGCTTTTAAAAAATCTACTTTTTGAATATTTATTTTAATATCTAATCGTTTAAGATTTTCTTTAAACTTACTTATCTGACTTTGAGAATTATCAATAGCAACAACATCAAAACCAAATGAATTTAACAATATACTTTTACCGCCTGGTGCAGCACATACATCTATCAAAGTTTTATCTTTAAAAAATTTACGCACAGAGTAAATTACTTCAAAATTACCAATATCTTGAACAAAGCACTCCTTTATAATTTTTTTATCTAAGATAAATACTCTTTTCTTATAAAGAGCTTTTTGATTATCAATTAAACTAATTTGGTAATTCTTAGGCTTAGTAAATATAGTGGAATAGATATAATTTCTTATTGAGTCACTTGAAAATATTTTATCTAGTATTTTTTTAAAATTGGGGTAAATAAATTTTCCATATTTAATTTTATTTTTATTTCTTAGAATATTTCTTAGTACAGCGTTAATTAGCTTTTCTTTTTTAAAAGTTTTCCCTTCCTCCACAGCATCATTAACAATTGCATATTGCGGTTTTTTTGAGAAATACAGTAATGTCAAACATATTTTTAGCAGTGTTAAAATATTTTTTGGTGTTTTGTCATGGACATAATTAACAAGAATTTTATTATTATTTTCATAATTTCTGTAATACTCTTGTATTACTAAGAACAAAAAATTTCTTTTTACGTCTGGAAACTGACTTATGACATGATCGATACTACTTCCCTGATCAATTTTTTTAATTGAGATAAATAAGTTTGTGATATCAGATGGTTTAGATATTTTTAGACCCGTCTATTAATGATTGGACAACATTAGGATCCGCCAATGTTGATGTGTCGCCGAGTTGTTCTTCTTCTTTTGATGCTATCTTTCTTAAGATCCTTCTCATTATTTTGCCTGATCTTGTTTTTGGAAGTCCTGGTGAGAATTGCAACTTATCAGGTGTTGCTATTGGACCTATTTTCGTCCTAATCCATTGCACAAGTTCCCTTTTTAAATCCTCGCTAACCTCAACTCCTGTATTTGTTGTAACATAGGCATAAATGCCCTGACCTTTAATTTCATGAGGGTAACCCACTACTGCAGCCTCAGAAACTTGTTCATGTTCAACAAATGCGCTTTCTATTTCAGCTGTGCCTAGTAAATGACCAGATACATTAATACAATCATCTACTCTGCCTGTGATCCAATAAAAACCATCCTTATCTCTACGACAGCCGTCTCCGGTAAAATATTTTCCTTTGAATTGACTAAAGTAAGTATCAATAAAACGTTGGTGATCGCCATAAACTGTTCTCATTTGACCGGGCCAACTATCTAAGATGCAAAGCTTACCCTCACATTCTCCCTCTAATATATTTCCACTATCATCAACTATTGCTGCTTCAATTCCAAAATAAGGTTGGGTTGCGCTTCCAGGCTTGAGTTTTGAAATACCTGGTATTGGTGAAATTAAATGTCCACCTGTTTCTGTCTGCCACCATGTATCAATAACAGGACATTTGTCCTTACCAACTATAGAGGAATACCAATTCCAAGCTTCTGGATTAATTGGTTCACCAACTGTGCCTAAAATTCTCAAAGAACTTAAATCGCACCTTTCAATAAAAGAATTTCCCTCTTTCATTAATGATCTCAATACAGTTGGCGCAGTGTAGAAAATATTAACTTTGTATTTTTCACAAACTTCCCAAAAACGAGAAAAATCAGGATAGTTAGGCACGCCTTCAAATAATAATGTTTTACCTCCGTTTGCTAATGGGCCATAGAGTGAATAGGAATGTCCTGTGATCCAGCCTGCATCTGCTGTACACCAGTAGATATCCTCGGGGTGATAGTCAAAAGAGTACTTGTGTGTAAACGATGCGTAAACCAAATATCCCCCTGTAGTATGAAGAACCCCTTTTGGTTTACCGGTAGAGCCAGAAGTATATAAAATGAAAAGAGGATCCTCTGCGTTCATTGATACGCATTCACATTGATCATCTACTTCTTTAACTATTTCATCATAATAAAAATTATTATTTTTATGTAGTTCATCTTGAGTATTTGTATACCGGATAACTAGAGTTTTTATTGAACTGTCACAGCTCTCTAAAGCTGTATTAATATATTTTTTTAGTGGAATTATTTTTCCACCTCGTACACCTTCATCAGCAGTAATTACAAATTGAGATTTGCAATCTTTAATTCGTCCTGCAATTGACTCTGGGGCGAAGCCTCCAAATATTACTGAATGTATTGCACCTATTCTTGCACAAGCCAACATTGCAAATGCAACTTCAGGAATCATAGTTAAATAAATTGTTACTACATCACCTTTTTGTACACCAAGTTTTTTTAAAACATTTGCAAATTTACTTACTTCTGACTTTAATTCTTTATAAGTGTAGGTTTTATTTTTACTAGTATCATCTCCCTCCCAAATAACAGCTAATTCATCTGGTTTTTTTTCTTCATGTCTATCAACACAGTTATAACAAACGTTTAATTCACCATCCTCAAACCATTTTATAGATACGTCACCATCGTAGTTGGTGTTTTTAACTTTAGTGAAATCTTTAGTCCACGTCAGTTGAGATTTTGCCACTTTAGACCAGAATTGTTCTTTGTTACTAAAAGACTCCGCATACATCTCTTCATATTGCTCTTTTGTTAGCAGTGGATTAGATAATTTAAATTCTCTCACTTTTTTCACTCATTTTAATTAATTTCTTCCATTGCTTCAATGTTACAGGCATCACACTTAATCTGGCTTGTTTTACAAGTGGAAAATCTTCAAAAAAAGGGTCTGCTTTTATTTCTGATAAATAAACTTCATTTAAATCTTTGACATAGGTTACGTCAACCATTCCAAATATTCTTTTTTTATCTGTGTGATCTGGATAGTATTCCTTAGTAACCCTTACAATTCCCTTTATAGCTTTTTCTGTTACTGAGTGATAAAACATACACTCATCTCCTTTTCTCATCTTTTTCATATTATTTGCTGCTTGATAGTTTCTAACACCGTCCCAATGTTCAGTTTTTTTCTTTTTTTGTTGATCCCATGACCAAGAACTAGGCTCTGATTTTAGAAGCCAATAATTTTTAGAAGTGTTCATGTATTAATATATTAGGTGATGGTCTAACATTGTAATTATTTAACTTGGTTTTTCTAGTTTTCATATATTCGATAGCGTTCCAACCAATCATTGCAGCGTTGTCGGTACATAAAGATAAAGGTACTTGATGAAAATTAAGTTTCTTTTTTGAAATAAGTTTTTGAAGTTCAGTATTTAAATATTTATTTGCCGCTACCCCGCCACAAATAGAAAAATCATTAAATTTAATATTTTCTTTTTGTAAGAGTTTAATACTATTTAATATTTTAATTTCTAACACTTTAAATACAGTATGTTGAAATGAAGCCGAAAAGTCTCTCAGAAATGATTTTGTTTTTTTATTATTTTTGATGGTATTTAGCGCAGCTGTCTTTAAACCTGAAAAAGAAAAATCACAATTTTTTTTCTTAGTTAAAGGCATCGGGAGTTTAAACTTCTCAATATTGCCGCCTAATGCTAAGTGTTCTAATTCTGGCCCACCAGGGTACCCCAACCCCAACCCTTTAGCCACTTTATCAAAACACTCACCTGTAGAGTCATCAATCGTTGATCCAAGAGTCATAAAACTTTTTGAATTTTTAACTAATACTAATGCAGTATTTCCTCCAGAGACTAGTAGACATAAATATGGAAATTTAATTTCAGATACAAGTCGGGGCGATAATAAATGTGCTTGCAAATGATTAATGGGAACAAGTTTAATGTTTTTAGATATTGACAAACCTTTTGCAAAAGATGATCCCACAATTAATCCACCAATGAGCCCAGGTCCAAATGTTGCAGCTATTGCTGAAATTTCCGAAAAATTAATTTTTTTAATTGATTTACCTAATATATCTAATATTTCTAAATGCTGTCGTGCTGCCATTTCGGGTATGACACCTCCAAGATCTTTATGAAATTTTCTATGATTAATTGTCTCAAGAAAATCAACACTTTTATCATCATTTACAATGGCTATAGATGTATCATCACAAGAACTTTCTATTGCTAAAACTTTCATTATTATAAAAAAATATAGATTCTTATTGAATGTCTGAAAATCAAAAAAATGACAGTAAAAAAAGTTTTCTACAACGAAATCTTTTCCTCATAGTAATATTTTTAATCATTATAACTGTAGCAGGAGGCTACTTGTATCGAAATAACCTTTTAATATTTGATGAGGCTCATTTCAGTAGATTAAATCAAGAAACTCAATCGCCAAATGTTCAAAAAGAGATAACTCCAGTTAACGATTTAAATAACAAAGAACTGGAAGATAAAGTAGATCGTCTTGAGTCTCTTATACTAGAGTTAGCAAAAAATGTTCAAGAAATACCTCAAAATACCATTGTTCAGCCAGTGCCAGAGCCACAACAAATTACTTTATCCAATGATGAAGCATATGAATTAATTTTATCCATAAATCAGATTATAGTTAACATTGATCAGCAACAAATTCGAAATAAAAATATTCAAAAACTTCAAAATCAATATTTATTTTTTAATGAAGAAAAATTTAAAGAACTACTTATTATACCAGATTATACATATTCATTACAGCAATTACAGATTAATGAAAATAAATATGTACAAAATATGTTTATGAAACAAAATAATTTTCAATGGCTTAAAAGAATTATTGAAAATATATTTGAAATTCAAATAACAAAAAATTCACTAGAACCCTTACCATCATTTATTGATGCGATGTACAATCGACAATATACAAAGGCAATAATTGAATACGAGAAATTAAATCCTAATCAAAAAATATTTTTTAAATCTTCTTATGAATTAGCCCAAATCTATAATGATAACCAAATTTTTCTAGAGAATATGATTTAATGATAAGGCTACTAATAATTTTAATAATTTTTATAACTGGTTACGGCGCTCTTTTTTATCTATTTAACAATGCTGGCAATCTTTCACTCGTTTTAGGCATTTGGCAATTGAGCATCCCTATTGTTCAATTCCTTTTTGTCTTAATTACATTTCTTATTCTTTTAATTTTATTTTCTTATGCTTTTACAAAGCTTTTTATTTATCCACGAGCTGCATATATGCGCTACAAATCTTCAAATGAGCAAAAAGGTCTTGAACATCTAAGAGAGACATTAGTTGCAATAACTGAAGGCAATACAGATAAAGCTACACAAAGTCAGAAAAAATTCAAAAAATACTTAGGTAAAGATCCTTTAAACAAAATATTACAAACGCAAATTAAAAAAACAAAGGATTTAAAAATAGTTAATGTTGAAAAAGGCTCGGATTAATTTAAAAATATTACTCCTGCCCCAAAACAAGTTAGAGTAGCACCTATTACTGCTAGATGCCCTGCATAATTTTTAGTAACGATCCATAATATCGGTATTATCATAATTGGCATTGTACTTGATAAAGTTGAAATAATTCCAGGATCTCCATTTTTAAGAGCAATTATTAACATAGTCATTCCAACGCCCATTCCCATAAAACCCAAAAAAATACTATAAAAAGTTTTTTTAACATCTTTCATTCTTTCAAAGAGATTATTATTTTTCAGAAATCCTAAGCTAAAAAACATCAATATCGCTGCTATTAAAACCCTTATATAAGACACAATTATAGGGTCTGTCACCTCAAGCGCAGGTTTCATTAGAATGATTCCAATTGCTTGACACAGTGCTAGACCAACACCAGCAATCAGTCCTATATATTTGTTTCCTTGTATGTTTTCTAAGTCATCATCAGGAATTGTTCGATTAAATTGTATTGCAACTATGATACCAAAAAAGATCAAAAAGCATCCAAAGAGTTCGATCATAGAAGGAAGCGTTTGTAAAAAAATTTCTGCTAAAACAATAGTAAAAGGTATTTGTAAAGAAAATAATAAAGCTTGCCTTCTAGGCCCAAGTCTTTTTAGGCAAACAAATAAAAATGTGTCTCCTATTATAATACCAATTACCGAAGATAAAAATATTGCTATAAATATTGGTTTGTTAAAATAAATTGGATCCCAATTTACTACAATGTAGGGTAAGAAGAGAACTACTATTCCTATTAATCTTAAAAGATTATAATTATAACTTCCGAAATATCTGACAATTCTAGTTGCTGATAAAGCTACCATAGACCACGTAGCAGCAGCACCAATTGCTAAGATGTATCCAATCACGCGAGGATCTTAATGGCTAAATAAAAAAATGATATGTTAAACTAGTAAAAAAAAAGGGGCCAATAATGACCCCTTATAATTAAATTTGAAATTTATTTATCTTCTTTGACCAAATAACTGCATCAACATTATGAATAAGTTTATAAAGTCTAAGTATAATGTCAGTGCACCCATGATGGCAGCTTTTCCTGCAAAAGCAGTTCCAGCAACTTGATAATAAGTTGATTTAATTCTTTGAGTATCGTAAGCAGTTAAACCCACAAAAACTAAAACACCCACACAAGAAATTACAAATTGCATCGCTGAACTTTGTAAAAATATATTTACAATACTAGCAATAATAATTCCAATCAGCCCCATCATTAGAAATGAACCAAACTTAGTTAAATCTCTTTTAGTTGCATATCCATAGATGCTCATCGCAGCGAATGTACAGCTTGTAATTAAAAATACTCTAACAATGCTTACGCCAGTGAAAACTATGAATATATAAGACAGTGAAATTCCCATCACAGCAGCGAAAGCCCAAAATGTCATTTGAGCTGCAGAGGTGGACATTTTTTGTAATCTTGCACCTAAAAAGAAAATAAATCCAAGTGGAGCGAGCATTACAACCCATTGAAGTGCTGTACCATAAATAGCCCCCATTAAAGTAGGAGACTGAGAAAATCCCCATGCCACTAGACCACTTATTGCTAAACCGGATGTCATGTAATTATAGACTTTCATCATATAATCTCTTAAGCCCTGATCTATAACAGTAGATTGTGACTGCGAATATGTATTTTGTTTTAATTCGACCATTATTTCTCCTTAATTATTTTTAATATGGCTATTATCTTGATATTTTTCAAGTAAAACCGTATGAATCTTTTATGAAATTCAAACCCTTAGGAAATACTGATCTACAAGTAAGCCTTATTTGCCTTGGTACAATGACTTGGGGCGAGCAAAATACAGAAAATGAGGCGTTTGAGCAAATGGATTATTCTATGGAAAAAGGGGTCAATTTCTTTGATACCGCGGAATATTATTCAGTTAAGGGAAAAGAAAAAACATATGGTGCCACTGAAAAAATAATTGGAAATTGGTTTAAACAAAAAAATAATAGAGAGAAAGTAATATTAGCATCAAAAGTCGCAGGCCCTGATGTAAGATGGATTAGAGGAGGTGGTCTACAATTTAATGAGAAACATTTCACCGAAGCACTAGAAGGTAGTCTTCAAAGATTACAAACAGATTACATTGATCTTTATCAACTACATTGGCCAGAGAGAAAAACAAATTTTTTTGGGAGGTTGGGATATAAAAATTATAAAGAAGAAAAAGAATGGACCCCATTTGAAGAAATCTTAGAGACAGCAAAAAAATTTATCGATCAAGGTAAGATTAGATATCTTGGCTTATCTAATGAAACTCCTTATGGCTTATCTAACTACATCAACTTGTCTAAATATAAAAACTTACCAAGAGTCATGTCTGTTCAAAATCCATATAGTTTGTTAAACAGAACTTATGAAGTTGGTATGTCTGAAATATCCATTAGAGATCAAGTGGGTTTGTTAGCTTATTCCCCTTTAGCTTGCGGTGTGTTAACTGGAAAATATAGAAACTCCAAAAAACCAGATGGTGCACGTTTAACAATTTGGGAAGATTGGACAAGGTACACCAATGAGAGATCTATGAATGCTACAGAGAAGTATTGCAAAATTGCAGAGAGTCATGGTCTTACCCCAACAGAGTTATCATTAGCATTTGTTAATCAACAAGATTTTGTTACAAGCAACATAATAGGGGCAACTAAAATGGAGCAATTGAAAGAGAATATAAAGTCAGCTGATATCGAGCTTTCAAAAGAAATAATTGACAAGATAAATGATGTGCATGAAAATAATCCATCACCAGCCCCCTAAATTTTAAAATGACTGATTGGCCAATAGATAATCAGGGTAGGTTATCAAAAACTTTTGAATTTAAAAATTATCGAAAAAGCTTTGCTTTCACTAGTCAAGTTGCAATGCTATCCGAAAAAAAAAATCATCACCCTCAAATAGTTTTAGACTATAATAAAGTGACAGTCTCACTAATTTCTCATGATGTTCAAAAAATTACCCAAAGAGATATAGATTTAGCAAATCAAATTGATAAGCTTTATATAGACTAATTAACAAGTGATTTAGTTAATTAATGGAATGAGTACAAAAAATGAAGATGAAGATTTAATCAAAGCTAAAGAACTTTTTGTTCAAAGTATAGATTATCAAAATAGTGGACATTTATTAAAAGCAATTGAATGTTTAGAAGAGGCTTTCAGTCTTGCGCCATCTAGAGACAGTATCATTAATAATCTTATAATTTTATACTTTACCCTTAAACAAAATGAAAAATTAAAAACTTTTCTTACCCAAGTAACCTCTTCACAAAATAAACAATTACATAATTTAGGACAAATATATTTAAATTATGTGGAGGAAGATTTCCATAAATGTATTGAGGATTCAAAAAAATTATTATTAAGTGAAAATCAATCATTAACACTTCAGTTATATGATATTTTGATTAAAAGTTATTTTAAAACTCATGATATTTCTAATGTTTTTTTGTATTCAAGAAAACTTTTAAAAGATAAAAGTTTATACAATCAAAGATTGTTCTCTGTAGGTAACATACTTTTATGTCTTTCAAAACCAAGGGCCGCTAAATGGTTTATTCAAAAATCTTTAAATATAAGTTTTAACCAAGCCTATGCCTTTGACTTAGGTTTCTGTTATCTTCAATTAAAAGATTTTAAAAATGGATTTAAATATTGGAATAATCGTCTTGAAGGCCATGATGCTCAAAACAAATTACTTACAAAAATTTCCCCTCTTGAAAAAATAGAGAACATAGAAAATAAAAAGATTTTAATATGGTCTGAGCAAGGTATTGGAGACACATTAAACTTTGCTAGGTATATAAGAATAATTAAAAAATATCGACCTGAAATAACTTTTGTTGTGCAAAAAAAGCTATATGAGATTTTTAAAAAATATTATGACGATATAAAAATTTTTAGTTATGAAGACGTAATCGATAATAGCTATGATTATCAGACATCATTATTAAATTTGATTGGCATTCTAAATTCAAATTATGACGAAATACCAACTGATGAATTTGAATTCACTCATAAAAAAACAATAGAACAACCCATAAAACGAGTTGGCTTTGCTCACTCAGGCAACCCGTCATATTTCCGAGACTCATATAGATCAATTAAATCTGATGAATTTGAGAGTATTTTTTCAGTCAAGAGAATTAATTTTTTTAAAATCAACTCACATTATGAGCCTTATGTGGACAGACACGAAAATGTAGAGGATGTCGGACATTTATCAATTCAGGAGATTGCAGATAAAATTAAAGATTTTGACTTGATAATAACCACTGATACTTTCCTTGTTCACCTATGTGGTTTTTTTAATGTGAATTGTATACTTCTATTAAACTATAATTCCGATTGGAGGTGGTTTGATGATTACAAATATACAAAATGGTATTCCTCAGTTAGAATAATAAAACAAAAAAATATTTCAGACTGGAGAAATGAAATTAATATTATTAAACGTTTTCTTAGATATAAATCAAAAAAAATTTAAATTAACATGATATATTTAATTGGTGTTCCTGGTTTAATTCCATTCTACCTTTGTTTTTATAATATTGATTTAATCTTTCTTGATTTTGATAGAGATATGTTCGTTATTTATTCCGCAGTTATAATGTCATTTTTAGGTGCTGTTTATTGGGGTGTTTATCTTCAATCAAAAAATAATATTGCAATTTTGTTTAGTGTTTGCCCTGCTGTTTATGCATTTTTGGTTTTAGCATTTGATTTAAAATTTGATGAAACTATTGGGTTTTTTATAGCAGGTTACTTCGTAGTTTTATGCTTTGATTTCTTTTTTTATTTTAAAGAAAAAATAATTCGAACCGATTATTTCATTTTGAGATTAATCTTAACAGCAGGAATTGCTCCCGCTCATATTCTATATATATTATAATTAAAATTAGTTAGCGATTAAGTTTAATAACTTACCAAACTTACCAGAGAATTTAATTTTACCGTGTGTGTAAGCTAATCCGATACAACCGGTTTGAGCATGACCAATGGGGGTATGATTGTGGTCATCACTTCTTACTTGGACAGATCCTTGCTTATAATTTCCATACTCATCACTATAAGAGCCGTGTAAAACTAAAAAACTCTCATTGCCTTCGTGTGTGTGCTGAGGAATTTTTGCTCCAGGCATTACATGGATGAGTTCTAGTTTTTCATTATTTTCCTTGGGAAGTATAGAAGCAACCTTAACATCTTTAAAAGATTTCCATTTAATTTCTTTATTTCTTAAATGAGATCTAAGAGTAGCTGGTAGTTGACTTAACAAAGGATCATGCTCTTCCTTATTTTGAGTTTTTGACTTTACATTATTAGTTTGTTCTAAAACATTATTCCATAAGTCATTGGATAAAGGAGATGTCTCAACCTTTTCTAAAAAATACCCACCTACCTCATTCATCGCAGAATTAAGTAATCTATTATCTGGATCAACTTCAGCTAAACACTGTTGAAAAATAAGACTAGCAGCTGAATTTACGGGTGTACAAAGAATTTCGAATGTCATCAGTTAACCATACTTCCACTATCATTATTTAGATTAACCATACTGCCGTCTTGTTCCAATTTGCCGCGGATTTTTTCTAATGCTAGACGAATTCTTGATTTTACAGTGCCCAATGGAATTTTAGTGATCTCAGCGATTTCACCATGTGATTTTTCCTCAAAGAAATTCATTTTTAGCAGATCTAGTTGATCTTTTGGAAGGTCATCTAAATATTGTGCCACCATTTCAAATTTTTGGTCATGTTCAATATTTTCATCTGCTTTAGACTCAACAGGAGGTAAAATGGCAGTCTCAATGTCCTCCAAGACTGCTTTTCTAGTTTTTCTTAAAATATCAATTTTCTTGTTACGAGCGATAGTATAAATCCAGGTGCTGGGTGAAGCCACTGACGGGTCATAATAATCAGCTTTAGTCCAAATAATAGTCATGGTTTCTTGAATTATTTCTTCTGCGACTGCATCATCTGCACCTGACTTCATTAAAAAAGATTTAAGCCTTGGACCAAAATAATCAAAAATTTTTTTAAAACTCCTAATATCCTGCCTTTCAGCAATATTCTGAAGCGCTTCCACAAAGGGATTTTTAACTTTTACCATCAATCTCTCCAAATACATCTTTCCATTTATTATTTTAAAAATCAATCTTAATTGGTATATTCTCTGACATTAAAGCACCATGTTTAAACAAAAATTATCGTACTTAACTTTATGCCTATGTTTTTTAATGACTAATTTGTTTGCCAGTCACTCCATTGACTTTGAGCATGGCAAGTGGTCCTTTAAAAAAATAAACAACAAAACATGTTCAATTTTTCAAGTGCCTACATCAGAAAAAGGCGACTATACCAATAGAGGAGCAGTAATTTTTTATGTCTTTAAAGAAGGTGCAGCTGAATATGTGAGAATAGATGCTGGTTATCCATATGACACACAAAAATATGTTAAAGTTACTATTGACTCTAAAAATTATCAATTTTTTGGAGAGGATGATTCTGCTTGGTCGATGGCAGATGACACTGTTATCATTAAAGCTTTAAAAGCTGGTAAAAAAATGATAGTTGTCGGGTATTCCAAAAGAGGAACAGAGACAACAGATTCTTATACGTTAATAGGTTTCACTAACGCATATAATTCTCTTCAACAAGACTGTTAAGAAAATGAAAAATAAAATTGTTTTAGCCTACTCAGGCGGGTTAGACACAAGTGTCATACTGAAATGGCTGCAAACTGAATATAACGCAGACGTCATCGCCTATGCAGCGGATCTTGGTCAAGGTGCAGAATTAACTGAAGCAAAAATTAAAGCAAAAAAACTTGGTGCGAAGAAAATATATATAGAAAATTTAAAAGAAGTATTTGTTCGAGATTATGTTTTTCCCATGTTTCGTTGTAATGCAATTTACGAGGGTGAGTACCTTCTAGGTACATCAATTGCTCGGCCGTTAATTGCTAAAAGACAAATTGAAATTGCAAAAAAAGAAAAAGCTAATGCCGTGTCTCATGGAGCAACAGGTAAAGGAAATGACCAAGTAAGATTTGAGTTTTCGTACTATGCCTTAGATCCCAAAATAAAAGTGATTGCACCTTGGAGAGAGTGGGGCTTATCATCAAGAACTAAACTGTTAGAATTTGCAGCTAAAAACAAAATCCCTATCATGAAACACAATAAAAAAGAGCCCCCTTATAGTGTGGATGCAAATATTCTTCATCGATCTGCTGAAGGAAAAATCCTTGAAGACCCTTGGAAAAGACCACCTGAAAATGTTTTTGGAATTTCAAAAAGCCCTCAGTCAGCGCCAAACAAAGAGATAGTGATAACTATTCAATTTAAAAATGGCGACCCGATTGCTATCAATGGTAAAAAACTGTCACCTTATAATTTATTAGAAAAGTTGAACAAATTAGGAGCAGCTAACGGTATTGGAAGAGTTGATATTGTAGAAAATAGGTACGTAGGAATTAAATCACGTGGTGTCTATGAAACGCCTGGTGGTACAATTCTTCTTAAAGCCCACCGTGCAATGGAAAGCATTACTTTGGATAGAGAAGAGGTTTTTACTAAAGATGAACTTATGCCTAAGTATGCGCGATTAATTTATAATGGATATTGGTTTGCACCAGAAAGAGTAATGATGCAAAAAGCAATCGATGCCACGCAGAAAAGAGTAAATGGCCAAGTAAGACTTGCGCTCTATAAGGGCAACGTGATTATTATTGGAAGACAGTCACCTAATAGTTTATATGACGAAGATCTTGCAACCTTTGAGTCGTCTAACTATGACCAACGAGATGCAGAGGGATTTATAAGACTCAATGCATTAAGGCTAAAAAAAAATAAACTTAAATTCTAGGTCCAATATTCCCTTCAGCAAGATGAAGAGTGTCTATACGGTCCTCTACTTTGAATATTTTTCCATCATCATTGTAGTGAGCTATTTGTATATCCCAAATATCAGTGATAGTTGAAGATTTTCCTTTTGAAATAATAATACAAACTTTTTTTTCTTTATCATGATAAACCTCGTCAATCTCTTCACTCCAGTTGGGAAATGATTTTGCAAGATGTGTAAAAAGACCATAAATACTCTCTTTATCATATATCCCTGCTGCAACGTGTTTTGGGTGCAATATGAATTTGATGTCATCAGTGCAAAATTCAAAAAATTTTTCTAAATTATGATCTTTCAAAAGATAGTTAAAGATCTCCCTAGCTTTAGTTTCGTTCATCTTGATAACTTATCCTTGGGTTAAAAAATAATCTGATATTCCAAGTTCCATTATGTCAGCAATAACATTTACAATTTGATCTTTATGCTCTGGTCCTACTAAAATCCTGTACATTACTGGATCTGAAACTAACGTTGGTCTAACCTCTACACGCGTGCCTATTTTTTTTGCTACATCATCAGCAACAATTTTTGAGACTTTTTCTTTCTTGAAAGCACCAATTTGAATAAATGCTGATTGATTGGGATTATAAGAAGTCATTGTTTCAATTTGCCTTCCGAGGCTGTCATTAAGAGCTGCAATTAAAATGTTTTTACTAGGCTTTGGTTTAGACTTTATCTTGAAACTTGAGTCTAGGATTATATCAGTATCATTTTCTAAATTTTGTTGTTCTTTAAAATTGAGAGCTGCTATTAAAGAGTCAAGTTGTTCCTCATTTACTTCCTCATCAAAGATAATGATACTTTTAAGTTTTGCTTCAAGTATCTCGTTTAGTTCATCTAGTAGATCTTCATTAATTTTTTCTTCAGGAGTGGTTTTAGGGCGAAGATTGTTTGTATCCCAACTAAGTGTAAACGTATCGGAAATATTTGTAATATCGTTACTTGCTTCAATTATTAAATCTAATGATCCCTTAGCAAATGGAGGACTAGCAACAAAAGTATGTTGTGAAGGAAGGAAGACAAGCCACGAAGGTAAGGCATCCCCATTAGCCATCTTTACATTGTATCTAGTTTTGCCACTACCCTCTAAATAAAATGTTTTCTCATCAAATTTAAATATAAAATCTACGAAATCATAATTTGATAAATTCACATTTTCTTCGACTATTTTTGTTGACTGAATAAGCACAGGATTTTGTTCATTTAATGGAATAGATACAAACGCATTATATTTTTTTGTCCATCGATTTAGGTTTTCTTTTAAAGCCATTGCAAGTTCGCTATCACTAATTTGGGATAAATTTTCAGGGGTAAAGTTCATTCCCACAGAGGAATACAAAGTTCCAAGGCTATATTGTAATTCAGCATAAGCTATGTCATTTCTCAAACGAGAAACAAGCAAACTTGCTTCTTCTCTGATCATTTCTAACTCACCAAATCGAGAAATTTTTTGAGCATTTGATATTAAATCATTAATTCTCTGTGCAACATTTAGGTAATGTTTGGCATTACTGTACTCTCTTAGACTTTGCGCGTAGTTGATATTAGCAATATGGACTTGAGATAAAACAGCCATTGAAACAGCTAATCTTTGTTCTTCAATGAGCTTTTCATTAATTTGATTAATGTCCTTGATGTTACTCGCTTGGAAAATATTCAATAAATTAGCACCAAAAACAGCACCATATTCTACATTATCTTTGTTTAACAAATATTTATTAGAGTCATATGTCCATGCGGCGTTAAACTGAAGTGAAGGAAATAATGAGAGCATTGACGCCTTTGCTTCTTGAGCTGTAACTTTTTCCTGGTATCTAACCTCTAAAAGTTCTGGTCTTGAAAATAACGCTGCCTCTTCTTGTTCTTCTAGAGACATATTTAACTCCGTTAGAGGCTGTTCTGTATTGATTAAAATATATTCTTGATTTGGTAATAGGCCCATTAGTTTTGATAGTTGCGCACGCGAGTCCATTAATGCTCGACGCTGTGTATTTAAAATTTGTAAAACGTCAAGTAATTCTTTTTGGTATAATAAAGCATCCATAGGCGAACTAATTAAAAGCTCTTCAATGTATTCGTAATCATCTAATGCCGCATTAGCTCTATCCATTAAAGGATTTATTTGACTTAATAGCTCGTCTGCAGATAGTGTCTTCCAATAAGCATATATGACTTCTTTTGTTAAATTATGAATAGCCTTACGTTCTAACTCTTTTGAAATTAAATATTTATTAGCTTGCTGACCTGCTCTGACATATGACAAACCAAAGTCTAATGCATTCCAAGTGAAACCTATGTCATATGAATTTGAGGGTGTTTGTTGTGAGAGAGTGTATGTAGGACTATCACCAATAGCTTCCGCAGCTGTATTTTCTGTATCAGTAATATCATTTCCATCGCTGTCTTTTTCGGGACTCATATTAACACTCGTTGAAGCAGGGTGTTTTTCTAAAACTTTATAACCTGCGTTGACTGATAGTTTCGGCAACATATCAAACTTGACCACGTCTATTTGACCCAGACTTAAAGCGGAGTCCATGAGGTTCAATCGTAAATCACGATTATTCTTGATTGCGATAGCAATAGCTTGATAAAGATCAATTTCTATAGGCGCATTTTCTGATGATTGTTTGAGGTAATCTAAATCTTCTTGGGATGAAAGTTTAACTTCCTCTTTTATAATAGGTGATGGTGTTTTAGAGCATCCCCAAATTACAATAGAAGCAATAAAAACAATAAAAACCTTATAATTGGCCATTCTTTCCCCGTCAAAAATAACACGATAAAATCTCATAATTGTGGATAAAAAACAACAAAGAAATTTTTGTATTATTTTACAAATTCAATGAAAATCCATTGTATTTATTGTATATTTTTGGGTTGTAGAAATAAGAGGAGAGTAAATTAGTGGCAGATAAACAGAAAACTTATCCACATTTTAGCATTCAAATGCTGGAACCGAGGATCATGTTTGATGGTGC
The DNA here is from genome assembly GCA_902617515.1 of uncultured Alphaproteobacteria bacterium. Lineage (GTDB taxonomy): Bacteria > Pseudomonadota > Alphaproteobacteria > HIMB59 > HIMB59 > HIMB59. Next base: position 708 of record CACMWX010000016.1, on the reverse strand, counting down.
TGCTGTTTATGCTGCTAGTGAAGCCATTGAAACTGTTGAAGACCAAATTCAAAATAACTCTCTCAATGAAACTGATCTTTCAATAGATTTAAAAGCGATTACACACAACAATGACTCGAGAAAAGAAATTGTTTTCATAGACAAGGGTGTTGATGATTATCAAACTATTATTAACTCCATCGATGAAACAAAATCTATCTATTTAATTGACTCCAATGAAAACGGCTTTGCAAAAATGCAAAGTATTTTGCAAGATCAAAGTGACATAGATGCAGTACATATAATAGGACACGCAAGTACTGGTCAGGTAGTACTAGGAAATTCAATATTAAATTCGGAAACGATTAATTCTTTTAACACTACACTTCAATCAATTGGTACCTCGTTAACTCAAGACGGTGACTTATTATTTTATGGTTGTAACCTGGCTCAAGGTGATCAGGGAAAGTTACTTATTCAACAAATTGGAAATATCACTCAAGCAGATATCGCAGCCTCTGATGATATTACAGGTAAGGGTGGTGATTGGAACTTAGAAAAAAAATACGGTATCGTTGAAACTAACGGAATTAGTGTTGTTGATTACAAACACTCTCTTCTTCAAAATGGAATTTCATCATTAGATGGTTTTGTAGAAAATACGGGAACTAATTTAAGAGCGGGTACTAGTGATGGTGGACACGCAGCATCTGCTTCTAATCACACTGA
>CACMWX010000015.1 GCA_902617515.1 uncultured Alphaproteobacteria bacterium | reverse complement strand
GAAGTCAATAGATGCAGTAATTTCTGAGAATAAATTTATAACTTCTTCTCTTAGAGGGGCAAGACCGCTGACCATATCCCCCTCAAAAAGAAGTTTTTTATCGTACTCTAAACCCGAAAAACTCTCGTTAGAAATTATTCCATTAATTGCCTTAGCTTGTTTGAGAGAATTCTTGCTATTTAGAACAGATCTGTAAGAAAACTCTCCATTTTTTGCTAACCGTAAACCTGGGACTTTTAGGTTCTTTAATAACTGCTCAAACTGACTCGCTATCAGCGGTGAACCATGTAAAAAAATTTCACAGACATCCTCTCCAGTAAAAGAATTGGGAGATTTAAAATATACTACACTACACTCATCCAATATGGTTTCATCTTGTTGGTAAATTTTAACAATTCGGATTAAAGAGTGATCTTTAGAAAAATTTTTTTTGGTGATTTTCTTTAAAATATTCAAAACATCATCACCTGAAATTCTATAACCAATAACTGGAGCTTTCACCAAGGGGGTAAAGTTTGAATATATTGTTCCAGACTTAAACAAAACTTGGTTATTATAAATTTATAATTATTCTAGTCCACCTATGAAAAGAACAAAAAGCATAATCAATTGATATTAACTAAACCAAATCACATTAAAATTTATGGTCATAGAGGGGCTAGGGGAGACTTACCAGAAAATACTTTGGAAAGTTTTAGGTATTTATTTGAAAATAAAATTACCGCTTACGAAACAGATATCTTACTTACCAAGGACTTAATTCCAGTCGTTTATCATGATTTTAGATTAAATCCAGCCCTTACAAAAGATGCTCAAGGTAATTGGATCGAAGATAATGATATTAAAATTTTCGATTTAACTTATGAAGAATTGTCTGAATTTAAAATTGGAGAAATTAATAAAAAATCTAAATACGGAAGGAGATTTAATAATCAAAAAAGTTTAGGGAAAATAAAAATCCCTAAATTATCTGATCTACTTGAATTAACATCGAATTATATTTCAGATGATTTGATAATTAATTTAGAGATTAAATCAACACCTGTTGAAGACAACTTAACACCCCCTCCGAATGTAATGGCAAGATTAATAATTGATGAGGTTAATAAAACAGAATTAAAAGATAAAATAATCTACTCGTCTTTTGATTGGAGAATTTTAAGAGAAATAAAAAATTTAGACTCCAAAGTCTCAAGAGCTTATTTAACATCTGAGCTTAAAGGAAAAATATATGATAAATCACCTTGGTTAGACTTCATGCCGTTATACGATAGCGATAGCAGAGAGTTACCCAGGCTTATCAAAACATTAGGCGGGGAGGCGTGGCATCCTAAACGTAAAGATATAGATAAAGGCGTGGTTAGAATTTCTCATGAGGAAGGACTTCCTGTGAACGTTTGGACTGTTAATGAAAAATATGAGATGTTGAGAATGATAGAATACGGTGTTGATGGAATTATAACAGATTATCCTTTGAGGTTAAAAGAGCTATGTAAGAAAGAAGGTGTGAATTGGTTTTAATTTTTGAAATTATATTATTTATGAATTGTAAAGATATGACGAAGAAAATAAATTGGACAACAAAATAGTTAATAGAAAGTTAATTTATTTTTATAAAAATTGATGAAAATAATATTAATCTTATTATTCCTACTTCCCTGCATTTCTAATGGATTGACTTTTAAAGACGGTGAAGAAGTGGATAATTCTCAGTCTAATAAAACATCTCAAAATTCAACTAATATAGAAACCTTGAAAAGTGAAAATAAATCATTCAAGCCATTTGAATGTAGTAAATTAGATACTGAACACTTAAGAATAAACAATCTTAATAATTGCCTAATTGTTCAAGAACTTTCTAATAAATACGAGGTGAAATCACAGGATTTTGATACCAACACGTGGAACAGTCCACTTCTTTTAAGATATATTGATATTAATGGCGAAGTAAAAATTTTAGCTCATACTTGGAATAATGTAGTTGAGTGGGGGCAAAGCTCAAACAAACAACCATTTTCACATTTAGCAATTATAGATATCCCGAACCTAAGCATGATTTTCGAAAAAAAAATAAATCAGATAGACTCTTACCACTATACTCTTCCATTAACAGCACGGAGAGTTGACACAATTGATACAGATAATGATGGTAACAAAGAAATAATTTATTTATCTAACAAAGAAGATGGCAGAAATAGAAATAGTAGCTGGAAAGACGTTAACTACATATTTGACTTAAATGACAATAGCTTGAGTAAATTTGGGTCTTCCCATTTTTCTCATGACTTAATGTACACTGACTTTAATAATGACGGATTTCTTGAAGTGATTGATTATTTCTACGATCCAGGTGGGCAGATTGAGATTTGTGATTTAAAAAATAGTAAATGCACAAAAGCTAAAAATTCAAATCAATTTATCGAAATTGGCTTTAATCATATTTTGCCATCAAAAGATGGGGCAATTATTTTTGGTGGATGTCCAAATTTAGGTGATACATCATTTTGTTGGTCAAAAATCAATTACAAAAATAATAAAATTAGTTTTCAAAAACTTGATAGTTATGAACTAAAGCCTAAGCCTCAGGATGAGGCTCAGTTCTTAATATGGACAGGGGATGTTACTAAAAAGCCTGGTTACTGGGTTAAGGGTTCAGATAAAAAAGAATTTAAACAGGCAGATAGAGCATGGATGTCTACCACAATAGATTTTAATGATGATGGTTTTATGGATAGTATTGGTATTGAAAAAGAGGTTGTCTGTAAAAGAAAAGACTCGACTAAGCCTTTTAACCGAAGTGGTGGTGATTGCAAAGAGGAAGCATTCTTATATATTTTTGAGAATAAGGATAATAGTGATTTCGAGAAACATCAAATTATTCCAACAACAATTAACGATGCATTTAGAATAGAGAAAGCTGATATAAACAAAGATGGAACGGTTGATTTGTATGGATTTAGAGAAGGTTATTTTAATCCATGGAGTGTTTGTAGTAGACCACAATTAAATTCAATTTACTTAAATAAAAATAATGAGTATTTTGTTCATGCTTCAAGTAAATTAATTGAAGAAAATTTTGGTCTTTATGGTTGCGAAAGAGCTTCCAGTTTTTTTGAGAAAGACGGACAATACTACCGTTTATTTTTGACAACCCCTAATGAAAAGGCTGATGTCGCTTATGTTGGCATAGAAAATTATACAGGTAAATTTTTATCTAATAAAACAGATATCGTAAATATTAAACGGCAAGATACTAACAATAAAATAAATGATGAAAAAAATATTTCTGAGGAATTTTTATCAATAGTTAGTATTTTAAATAATGTTAATCCATTAAATAAAACAGGGGTTAATTCATTTAAACCCATGTTAAAGCCAGTTTATTTTGACTCACTTGGTATTAATTTAACAGGGGCGAAGCTAATTACTTTTGAGAAAGATTATGTAATGTATGAAGGATTATTCAATTATAAAGAGATTGAATTTTCCATAACACTTTGTGCACAATACTGGGAAGAACATAAGTTTCTTGGTAATCTTGTTGGTTTTAATTATGCGAATGGTTTTGGTAATATCGAAAAGTTAAAAAAATATGGAATAGGTTGGTGTGGAAATACGATTGGCTTTGTTGGACACTGGGATGGAGATGAAACAATAAAAACTGAAACTGAATTATTCCCTTTTTTAAAGGAAATAGAAAAAAACTGGCCTAAAATATTAAGGAATTTCTCGATATTAGACGAAAGTCAAAATAAAATCGTAAAGGGTTGGAAATAAAACTACTGATTCATACTGCTGAAAAACTCTTCATTAGTTTTACAGTCTTTCATCTTATCTAGAAGGAATTCCATGGCATCTACAGTGCCCATAGAGGATAGAATTTTCCTTAAAATAAAAACTTTTTGGAGATCCCCAGCATCTAAGAGTAAATCTTCTTTTCTGGTGCCTGACTTTTGAACATCAATTGCAGGATATGTTCTCTTATCAGATAATTTTCTGTCGAGGACAATTTCTGAATTACCAGTTCCTTTGAATTCTTCAAAGATAACCTCATCCATTCTACTACCTGTTTCTATTAAAGCAGTAGCAATAATAGTTAACGAACCCCCTTCTTCTATATTTCTAGCTGCACCAAAAAATCTTTTAGGTCTTTGAAGTGCATTTGCATCTACACCACCTGTTAAAACTTTACCACTTGATGGCACAACAGTGTTATATGCTCTACCTAATCTAGTAATAGAGTCTAGAAGAATTACTACGTCATATTTATTCTCAGCTAATCTTTTAGCTTTTTCGATAACCATTTCTGCAACTTGAACGTGTCTTGCAGCTGGCTCATCAAATGTTGAACTAATTACTTCGCCTTTAACAGACCGTTGCATATCTGTGACTTCCTCTGGTCTTTCGTCTATTAATAGAACCATTAGATAGACATCAGGAAAATTTTCTGCAATTGATTTTGCAATTTTTTGTAAAATTACCGTTTTACCTGATCTTGGTGGTGCAACAATTAAAGATCTTTGACCAGCACCAACTGGTGCAATAATATCTATAATTCTAGATGATAAATCTGTATCTGGTTTTTCTGTTTCTAGGTTAAATTTTTTCTCTGGATAAAGAGGGGTTAAATTATCAAAATTTGTTTTAAATTTATTATTTTTAGCAATTTCTATAAAATTTACTTTATTAGTTTCTACTAATGCAAAGTATCTTTCGCCATCTTTAGGAGGGCGAATTGGACCCTCAAGAGTATCACCTTTTCTAAGTCCATATTTCTTTATTTGGTTTGGGCTAACATATATATCATCTGGCCCTGGAAGATAATTAGAATTAGCTGATCTTAAAAATCCAAATCCATCTTGCATTGTTTCCAAGACGCCTTCGCCAATAATCTCTTCATTTTTCTCTGCAAATTTCTTTAAAACAGAAAAGTATATATCTTGCTTTTTTAAACCAGATGCATTTTCAATTCCTAATGATTCAGCATAATCTAAAAGTTCTTGAGGTTTTTTATCTTTAAGTTCGTTTAAATGCATATTGGAAATTACCTAGATAGTTAGATATATTGATAAGGTATATAACAAAAAAAAAAGAGAAAATATATATTAATATTTGAGTATGTTGTTGTATGTCGAATGACGGGGATTAACAACTTTTTATTTAAAAAAAGCTTTATTTAAGTGCTTTTTTTACTAATTAATAACAAATGTTGATAACTTAATATTTATAAATTAAAGGTTATTTCATTGTTTAAAACTCAAAAATTTTATGAATAACTCATTTAATTCACATTTAACTAAACAGGTTATCATTGGCACCAAAAGCAAATCTAGGAGAAAAATTTTTAAATTAATGAATTTTAGACTTCAGTACAGATCACCAAATATAAATGAAAAAAAAGTTAAAAATTTAAATAATGATAAATATGACGCACTAAAAATTGCAAAAGCCAAAGCTGAATACCTCTCTGAAAAGTATAGAAACAAAATTATCGTAACTTTTGATACAACAATCCTATATAAAAAAAAAACAATTTATAAATGTGGCAATCCCGAATGTTGTAAAAAAACACTTAAAGCATTTAATGCTAAGTCTCATGATCTTTACACGGCAATGATTTTTATGATCAATAACAATCTTATTAAAAGTACACTTACAAAAACAAAGATATCTTTTAAAAATACTAAAATCAGAGATATAAATAATTACATTGAAAAAAACTATAAAGAAGTATCAAAAGCAGTAGGGTGTTATAATATAGAGGGAAAGGGAAAGATTTTTTTTAAAGATATTTACGGCAGTTATTTCAATGTTATTGGTATAGATGTTATTAATTTTTTAAAGACTCTAAAAAGTATCTAAATGGTTAAAAAAAAAATAGGTATTGTAGCAAAAAAACTTAATCATTCATTATCACCATTAATACATAATTATTGGTCTAAAAAAAATAATAATAAATTTATTTATAGAAAATACGAGGTACAGGAAAAAAATATAGGTAAATTTTTTAGTAATTATAAAAGAGATGAACGATTTGTTGGTTTCAATATTACAATACCATATAAGGAAAATTTTATTGGCTTTTGTGATAAAGTCACAACAAGAGCAAAAAAAATCGGTTCTGTAAATTTGATTTACAAAAAAAATAAAACAATTTATGGAGATAACACAGATGCTATTGGTTTTAGCAAGACTTTTAGTTCCTTAAAAATTAAAAATATAAAATCAGTGTTACTGGTCGGTGCAGGTGGTGCCGCGAGGGCAATTCTATATTTTTTAAATAAAAGGAGTATTGAAAATATAGATATTTTTGCAACATCAATAAGAAGGGAAGAAAGCCTCAAAAAAAAATTTAAATTTAATCGTTTTCTGATTAGATCAACTCACCTCAAAAAAAGATATGATTTGATTATAAATGCATCTAGCGCAGGGATGACTAAAAATAATAAAATCAACATAAATATTTTGAATTTAGTTAAAAAGGCTAATGGAGTAATTGATATAGTTTACAACCCAATTCACACAGATCTGTTAAAAAAAGCTAAAAAACACGACATAAAATTCTCTGGTGGATTAAAGATGCTTGTAGAACAAGCAAAACCATCTTACGAAATATGGTCTGGTAAAAAAATAGTAATAGATAGAAAAATTTATCAAATGCTTGCAAATAAAATATGACTAAAGTTGCAGTTACAGGAAATATAGGATCAGGTAAAACTGAATTTATTAAATTTATCTCAAAGCTAGGTTTCTCTTGTATATCATCTGATGCTATAATTGCAAAGATATACAAAGATGACCGCAGTAGAAAAATAATTTTAGAAAATTTAAAACTTAATAATCATAATTACAAACAAGAAATAATTAAAATGTTACAGAATGAAGAGTTCAATAGGAAACTTAAGAGAACAATATATCCACTTCTATACTCCAAAAAAAAATTAATAGCCCAGAAACATCAGTCTTATCAGCCAGTGTTTTATGAAATTCCATTACTTTATGAAGAAAATTTATTCAATAATTTTAATGTTACCGTTTTCGTAAACTCGGATACTATTAAGAGAAAACAAAGAGTTTTAAAAAGAGGTGCGTCAGAAGATTATTTTAAATTAATGAATAATAAGCAGATTAATGAAAATATAAAAAAAAATAAATCAACATTTACAGTAAATAATAATGGTTCAATCTTGAATTTACGTTTAAATATAATTAAATTATTAAATAAGCTATGAGAGAAATTATACTTGATATTGAAACTACAGGCTTAGAATTTAAAGATGGACATCGCATTATTGAAATTGGCTGTATTGAACTTAACAAAAAAGAAGTCGGCTCAAACTATCATAAATATATAAATCCATCTAAAACTCTTACTGAGGATAATATTAAAATACACGGAATAACTAATGAATATTTGACAGACAAGCCAATTTTTGAAGAGATAGCAGATGGCTTTCTAGAATTTATCCAAGATAGTTACATTGTTGCTCATAATGCATCTTTTGACATAGGTTTCTTAAACTTTGAGCTCGAGAAATTATCTAAACCAACAATATCGAAGGAAAGAGTTGTAGATACAATTAAAATTGCAAGACAACGGTTTCCAGGGCAGCAAGTATCACTAGACGCACTTATAAAGAAATTAAAAATCAATACACCTATCAATAGAGATCAACATGGTGCTTTAAAAGACGCTAAAATCTTGACTGATGTATATTTGGAATTACAAGGCATAAACCAAATTGGATTAGAATTAAGTATGACTAAATCAGAAAAAATTAACTTAGCTAGTGAGCCGAATTACACATCGATCGTATTAACAAAAGAAGAGACAGAAGCCCATAAAGAGTTTATAAAAAATAAAATACCTAATTCAAATTGGGCTAAAATGTTGAAAAATTATGAGTAGTGAATTTATAGATATTGTGCTTTTTGGAGCGATAGCGATATTTTTAGTGTATCGCCTGAGAAGCATTCTTGGATCTTCTGACGGAAAAATTGTGAATATTAGAACAAAAAAAAATCCTCAATCGAAGTTTAAACCTAAAATAGTTCCTAAAAATGATAATAACGAATTCTTAGAAGGTGCTAACAAGGCATATGAAATGATTGTTCAAGCTTATCAAAGTAACAGTATTGAAAAGGTAAAAGATTTGCTCACACCTGAAGCAATGCAGGCGATGGAACAAGCAAAAGCACCCAAAGAAATAAAATTTTCAGAAGTAAAAAGCAGTTCCATTTTAGATGATAAATCTGATGAGCTAAGACTAGTTAAATCTGTGAAGTTTGAAACTGAACATTACAATGTTGCTAACAACGAAATTCTGAATGTTGTCGAAGAATGGGGTTTCGAAAAAGACAAAAAATCCTCTGATCCTAATTGGAAACTTTTTTCTATCAAACTTGTCTCATAAAATTAAATTTAACTTAAATAAACAAAAGAATAAAAAACTATTAGAGGAGCAACCCAATGAAAAAATTAGTATTTCAATCAGTGGCTCTGAGGAGAACAAAAATAAGATTGAAAATATAGATATAAAAAATGCTCAATCTAAAAAAATTTGTGTTAAACCAGTCCTTTTAGATAACAATCTTTATAAACAGTTTAAAAATCATCACTTTAGCAAAATCGATTTACATGGACTAACTGTTGATCAAGCACACAAAAAATTAATCGAATATTTTTCAATCAACTACAAGAAGAAAAACTTATTTCATATTGTAGTAACAGGGCTTGGCAATAAGACTAATGGTGAAGAATTTTTCACAGGAAAAATAAGAAGACAATTTCCTTTCTGGTTAGATACAGAAAGATTTCAATTTATGATAAAATCGTATTCGCCTTGTAAAATACAACATGGCGGTTTGGGTGCTTTTTATATTAAGCTTAAATCTAAAGAATAAATTTCTTTTCGTCGGTAGGTTTGATTTCTGACTTCACAGCATCCGTAACCCAGGCTTTATTTACTACTTCAGTTTTTTGATCACTTAGGTTTGCATCAAAACTAATTCTTTCAAGAATTTTTTCAAACATTGTTTGTAATCGTCGTGCGCCAATATTTTCAACCTCAGTATTTATCTGTTCAGTAAGTGTTGCTATTTCTTCTAAGGCCTCATCTTCAAACCTTAATTCAATATTTTCTGTTGCAAATAGTGACTTATATTGTTTGGTTAAGCTATTATCAGTTTCTTTTAGAATTCTAATAAAATCATCTTTTTTAAGGGCATTTAATCTTACTCTTACAGGTAACCTTCCTTGAAGTTCTGGGAGTAAATCGCTTGGTTTGGATTGATGAAAAGCACCAGACGCAATAAATAAAATATGATTTGTTTCGATTGTTCCATATTTTGTGCTGACAACTGTTCCCTCAATAAGTGGGAGTAAATCTCTCTGCACACCTTCTCTTGAAACATCCCCACCTCGTCTCTCACTATTGGGTGCAATTTTGTCAATTTCGTCAATAAAAACTATTCCACTTTCTTGAACACTTTTAATAGCATTTTGAACAACATTTTGTTTTTCTGCAATTTTCTCAATCTCTTCTTGAATAAGCGGCTCATAAGCTTCACCAATTTTAAGTTTTGTTTTTTTTTTATTTTTTAATCCTTTGCCAAATATATCATTCATATTAATCATTCCCATTTGAGCACCAGGCATTCCTGGAATATCCAATGATTGAAAAGGATTTGATTTTTGATCTAGTGCTATTTCGATCTCTTTATCATTAAGTTGATTATCTCTTAGCATTAACCGAAATTTTTCCTTAGTTTCTTCACTTGGATTGTCGCCAAGCAGTGCCTTTAATACAATTTCTTCTGCGTTTGTTTTGGCTTCATCTATAAAACGATCTCTTATCTTTTTCTTTTCTAAATTAATTGCAACTTCAATTAAATCCCTAATTATTTGTTCGACATCTCTTCCAACGTATCCAATTTCTGTAAATTTAGTGGCCTCTACTTTTATAAACGGCGATTGTGTAAGTTTAGCTAGTTTTCTTGCAATCTCAGTTTTACCGCAACCTGTAGGCCCAATCATTAATATATTTTTTGGTATGATATCATCTCTTAGAGTTTCATCTTTTACATTTAATCTTCTCCACCGATTCCGAAGGGCTATGGCGACTGCTTTTTTCGCATCATCTTGACCAATCACATAGCGGTCAAGTTCTTCTTTAATTACTTTTGGTGTAAGAGATTGGCTATCCATTAAATTTTAATCTCTGAGATGTTTAGAGTATCATTTGTATAAATACAAAGTTCTGATGCGACTTTAAGTGACTCTGCTGCAATTTCTTTTGCAGACAAATTAGATTTTCTTTTTAGAGCCCTTGCTGCGCTCAGAGCAAAGTTGCCACCTGATCCAATTGCAACAATACCCTCTTGGGGTTCTAGTACGTCCCCAGTTCCGCTAATAAGAAATGTCTCACTTTTATCAGCCGCAATAATCATTGACTCTAATCTTCTAAGATACCTATCGGTTCTCCAATCTTTAGCTAGTTCGATACAAGCTCTTTTGAGATTATATGAAAATTCTTCGCACTTTTTCTCCAGTCTATCAAAAAGAGTTAATGCATCAGCGGTTGATCCAGCAAATCCAACTATAATTTGGTCATTATGAAATGTTCGAATTTTATTGGCATTTGACTTAATGACAGATGTTCCCAGAGTGACTTGTCCATCTGAGGCTATCACAACACTTTCATTGTCGCGAACACAAACAACTGTTGTTGAGCGTATTATTGTTTTATTTTTATCCATTATTCCTATAAATATAGGTACTAAATAGCTGATTACAAATGCGCGAATTTACATTTAATAGAGACACAAAAGAAACAAAAATATCAATAAAAATTAACCTTGATGGATCTGGAGTTAATAAAATTGATACTGGAATTGCTTTTTTCGATCATATGCTCCAACAAATAAGCACTCACAGCTTGATAGATTTAGATTTAACATGCGATGGCGACCTAAAAGTGGATATGCACCATACTGTTGAAGATGTTGGTATTGCTTTAGGTGAGTCTATTAAAAATGCACTTGGTGATAAAAAAGGCATAACACGATTTGGATACTCCTATGTTTCTTTTGATGAAACATTAACAAGATCAGTCATCGATCTATGTAATCGCCCGTATTTTATTTGGAATGTAAAAACATCATTAGAAAAAGTTGGTGAAATGGACCAAGAGTTATTTTCGGAATTTTTTAAATCTATTGTTACTGAGTCAAGAATGAATTGCCATATAGAAACATTATATGGAAAAAACAACCACCATATAATTGAAAGCTGCTTTAAATCATTTGCTTTATCCTTGAAAAAAGCAATATCAATTGATCCTAATAATACAAATATTCCAAGTTCAAAAGGAAAGCTTTGAAAAAAAAAGTCATAGGACTTATTGACGGGCAATCAGGTAATATTGGTTCAATCAAAAAAGCGATAAAAGATATAATTAAAAATAAGCGCTACAGGTTAAAAATTATTGATGGCAGTTTTGACGAAGATGAATTTGACAAAATAATTCTTCCAGGTCAGGGTGCCTATGCAACTTTGGTTTACAATTTAAAAAAACTTAAAATTTTTTCGCCCCTAAAACAATATTTAATCAATAATTCATCTTTTTTAGGAATATGCGTGGGGATGCAAATTTTGTCTGACAAAGGTTATGAGGACAAAGTTACAAATGGCTTAGGTATAATATCCGGCAATGTTAAAAAATTTAAAAAAAAAAATTTAATTATTCCTCATATGGGGTGGAATTCTATAAGCATTAAAAAAAATAACTCTGTTTTTGATCAAAGATTTAATCAAAAAGACTTTTATTTTGTACACAGTTACATCTATCAAAACATAAGTAAAACAAACATTTTAGCTACCACATACTATGGTAAAAACTTTCCATCAGTTATAAACAAAGGTAATATTTATGGTGTACAATTTCACCCTGAAAAAAGCCATAAATATGGAGTGAATTTAATAAGATCATTCATAAATGATAAATAAGTACTTTAACAAATATTCTTACTTGAAGCTAAAAGTTATTTTTTTTGTCCTTTTTACTATTAACCTACATGCTGAGGGTTTCATAAATAGCCCTTTTATAAATAATGAGATGCTTGAGGCATTTAGTGAGGTATCAATTGAAACCAAAAAACAATTATGCGGCTATGATGAAAAATTTTTTATTTCATGGGGAAATATTGACATAAATTTACCCAATAAAATCAAAGGATATAATTCAAAAAAAGATAATGCGTATGATGTTGAGGGGTACCATGCTGAGAATGTTTTAGAGGAATATAGTAAAGCGGCAACATTCTCTTTCATTACAAATGATAGAGAAATAAAGGAAAGACTATTTAATAAACTATATGAATGGGCAAAGGATGATGCTTTGCTTGAGACCAGACAGTGTCTAATAAGAAATCCAACTAGAACCATAAAAGAGGGTCAGTGTGAAAATTATTGGAGAGACAAGAATGGTCAGGATCCTGCACCCTTACATGATGATACTGATGCAGTTATGATTGCTCATAACATGTATCAGATATATCACACATACTTCGTTAATTTCAAAACCAAAGATCCGAGGCATGAAGCTATAAAGTCATGGTTAAAAAAATGGGAAAAGAGAACACCCATGCATGTCAAGTTTAATTTTGGTATATATATGGATTGGGCTATTCCAAATATAAACTTCAAATATTATCAAGGAAAAGAGTTTCAGGGATTAGTAAAAAATTTATTAAATAACATTAATAAAAATATTTTAAAAGATGGTAGTATAAGAAATAGAACGACAAGAGGAGATAGGGCATTATGGTACCACAGCAGTGCATTAGGCGAGATTTCTTATGCAATAGAATTAGCTTATGTTAATGATGTCAAAATCCCAGATGAACTTTTAAATAAATATGAGAAGGCATTTAATTTAATGGTTAAGACATTAGATGATAACGAATACATAATCCCGTGGGCAAGAAAGTCTTACAACTCTACTTTTGATAAAAATAATCCAGGGTATCAGGATTTTCAAAATGACCTAGATAGGTATTCTGATAATGCACTTTTTCTTCACTCTTTGCAATTCAGGTTCCCTAATAGCCCTGTCTCTGAATACTTAAAAAATAATCTATCCTCAAAAGCATATAGTCTTAAACGTGATACTTGGATAGGGATTTCTTTGAACTGTGTTCATAAAGTTCTTGCTGAAAAAAATATTGAACAAAAAGCTGAAAATGAACTTTTAAATTTTTTAGACAACTCCTCTTAATACAGATATGAACATATACCCAGCAATTGATATCATAGAAGGCAAGTGTGTTCGCTTAAAAAAGGGTTTAGCTGAAAAAAAAACTATCTATCAAAATTCCCCTATTGATATGGCTAAAATCTATCAAGACGCTGGTTTTAAAACAATTCATGTAGTCGATTTAGATGCAACTCTTGGTAAAGGCGATAATAGAAAGGTTCTTAATGAAATCAGAAAAAATATAGATATTCAAATTGAAGTAGCTGGAGGCATTAGAAGTAAAGAAGCTATAGAGTCTAAAATTAACGATGGTTTTAATATTATTGTAATAGGGACATTTGCTATTAAAAAAATAAATGATGTTTTAAATTTTGAAAATAAAATACTGAATAAATTATCTATAGCGATTGACATTAAGGATAACAAAATAGCATCACATGGCTGGCAACAAACAGATAATAACACTTTAGATGACATTGTTAATCAATATAACCAAAAAAATATTCATTCTTATTTTGTAACAGATGTTGCTAATGACGGAATGCTATCTGGATTAAATATGGATACCTTTCAAAATATTAAAAACCTTACTAGTAAAAAAATAACCATCGGCGGCGGGGTAAAAGATTTACATGATTTGGAGCTCAGCAAATCACTAGGCTTTGAAAATGTAGTAGTAGGTAAGGCGATATATGAAAATAAAATCTCATTAGAAGAGTTGATAAAATTTAATGCTCAAAACTAGAATTATTCCTTGTTTAGACGTCATAGGTAGCAAGGTTGTTAAAGGTGTTAATTTCAAAAATATTAAAGTAATGGGAAGCGCTGTAGAGCTTGCAAAATACTATTCATCATCAGGTGCAGATGAGTTATGTATGTTGGATATCAATGCATCTTATCAAAAAAGAAAAACTTTTATTAGAACTGTAGAGTCAATTGCAAAAGTGATCAATATTCCTTTTACAGTCGGCGGGGGTGTTTCAGATTTAGCTGACATAACACAATTATTAAATGCCGGTGCAGATAAGGTTTCAATTAATTCAGCTGCTGTTAAAAACCCATCATTGATTAGACATGCATCATTAAAACATGGCTCTCAATGCATAGTCGTAGCAATTGATGGAAAAAGGCATAAAAATAAAATGAAAGTTGTCATCAAAGGTGGAAGAGAAATTACCAAAAATGAACTTATTACTTGGGCAAAACAAGTACAATTTCTTGGTGCTGGTGAAATATTAATGACTTCAATGGATACAGATGGTGTTCAAAATGGTTTCGATAGCAATATGCTAAAAAAAGTAACCAGTAATGTAAGCATTCCTGTAATTGCTAGCGGTGGTGTTGGAAGTCTTAAGCATTTTTATTTAGGTCATTTGACAAAATCCACTGGTTTGTTAGCTGCGAGCGTATTTCACTCTAGAAAATATAAAATAAAGACTGTAAAAAAATATCTTAGTAGTAAAGGTGTTCCTGTCAGATTATGAATTATGATAAAGAAAATATTTTTGCAAAAATTTTAAAAGGTGAAATTCCTTGTGATAAGGTTTTTGAAAATGAGCATGTGCTTTCATTCAAAGATATTAGCCCAAAAGCAAAAACACATATCTTAATTATACCTAAGAAACCCCTAATTGATATTTCCGATTTCTTACAAAATGCAGACAGCTTATATCAAACTAATTTTTGGAAATCCGTCGATGAAATTATAGATATTTTAGGTTTAAGAGATAAAGGTTTTCAAATTAAAATGCATAAAGGCAAAGATGGTGGCCAAGAAGTATTTCATTTTCATCTACATTTGTTGGCAAATGTTTAGTCTACCTTGCTTGAATATAATTAATTATATCTAACACACCCTTTATGTTTTTAGCATGTTCAATTACCATATTTATTTCTTTTTGATCACTTGAAACACCAAACAGATATACAATTTGTTTTTGTACCTCAAAGTCGTATTTAAATTTCTTTATATTCGAGTCCGTGAAAATCTTTGTAAAAAGTTGCGTACTTATGAACTTGTCTTTGGCTATATCATCAAGTCCATATCCAGTATCAATTGAAATTTCATTTAAAACTTCATTTACACCATCTTGTTGCCAAGCTAGTCTCACTGCCTCTAAGCGCATGTCGCCGTAAGGAACTACGCCTGTTAAAAGAACCTTACCTAATTCAACTTCAACATCAATCCTTGTAAATAGGGTTGCATCATATGAAAAATATTTTTCTTTAATACCAAGTTTAATTGTGGCATCGTCCCAACTCTCACTAAATGTTTTTTCATCTTCGTTTTCCTTAATGACAGTTTTTGCTCCTGTAGATACAAGTGACGGACCGCAGCCAATAAAAAATACTGATAGTAGAATTATAAAATGCTTAGTCATTTTTTAAATCGATTGATAATTTATAAAAATCATTCCTAGATATTTTATACTTACTTTTAAGCTGTTGATAAGCCTTTTTTACACCTACCTCTTTAATTATCTCCTTAATCTCTTTTAAATCGAAATCTTTAATCTTGTCAGTCTCTTTTTCAATGCTAACAGCTAAAACTAACTCACCTTTAATTCCAGAGTAATTAAAATTTTCATAATTTTTGTGATCTATATGTATTCTTTCCTCATAAAGTTTTGTCAGTTCTTTAAGTATTACAATTTCAAATGTTTTAGAAATAGAGGCAATAGCATAAACGTCCTTACGTAATTGTTGTTTAGTTGAGTAAATAATTAAATTATTAATTTTATTCTCCAAGAGAGTTTTCTCTTTATGTTCTTTTTTTTTCGGAAGAAAACCAACAAAAGTAAATTTCTTATTATTTAAAAAACCACTAAGTTGAATGCCTGAGATTAAGGCGCTAGCACCAGGTATTGAATATACATTTACCTGATTTTCAAACAAAAAATTTATTAATTGGTTTCCAGGATCAGATATAAGTGGAGAACCAGAGTCTGATATCAATGATATCACTTGATTAGATTTTAATAATTTATATATGTAATCTTTCTTTTTGTTAAAGTCGTGATCAGTGTACTTAGATAATGATGTTTTGATATCATATTTTTTCAAAAGCTTTTTACTATTTGTGGTGTTCTCACATAAAATTAAATTAGAATTTTTTAAAACATTTATAGCTCTTAATGTGATATCATCCAAATTTCCTATGGGAGTTGAAACTAAATAGAGACCCGGGTTCATTATGAGTTTATTTAAAAATATAATTATATTACTCACATTAATATCATTTTTTAGTTGTGCCCCAACAACAATCGAGAAAAAAAAGCCGATTGAAAAAGCACCAGAAAAAGTTGAAGAGATAGAAATTGTTGAAGAGAAAGAGGAGGAAATAGAGAAAGTTGAGACAATAAAGAAGCCATCAAAACCCGGAGATAAAATAATTGATTTTAATAATATCGATAAAATAATTGTTTTTTTATCAGACGATGAAATTTTAACATCCTTGTTTTATGATGTTTTTATAAAAGAAATCTATAACTTTCCCAATATCAAAAAAATAGAATTTATCTATTCAATTGATGAAATAAAAAACCCAATCAACAATTCTCTAATTATAGGCCCAACCAATTCAAAAGATTTGTTCGACTTGCCAAATAAACTTGGTGAAAATACATTTACGATTTCTTTATCAAATGACTTCTCTGTAATGAATAAGTATGCAGATAATGAAATCATTTTTGTATTTAGCAGCCCTTACCAACACGTTGAAATACTTGGGGATTATATTAATTTATCAAATTCACTTGGTGTATTATACAAACAAAATGAATATGGATTAAAATTATTTGAATATTTTAAAGATACCTACCCATTAAAATATATTAAATCATCTCCATTTGGAGACAGCGCAGTAGATTTGGAATTATCAGTGAAGTTGATGGGAGACTTAAATACATATGACAACATAATTATTTTTGATGATACTTTTAGCTATAAAGATCTAGTGGGATATTTAGCAACAGAAGACGGAACTTATCCTCTTGAGAGAACATTCCTAATTGACAATTTTTTAGAGCAAAGAAAGAATTTAGAAAATTATTATAAGCCTATTAATCGGACTTTCTTGCAAAATATCGATTTGACTACCATGGATGAACCGCATCGGGAGTTTTTCTTCAGGATCTCTGTAAAGATATCACTTACTATTGCTAATCAAATTCTAAAAAACAATTTTTTACCAAGTGCTATTGATTTAGAGGATTTTGGAAGACTGCCATTAGAAAATATGATGATTAATTATCCTGTAATATTTGATTAGATAATTTTTTAAAAGCTTCATACCTGTGAGAATTTAATAATTTTTGTTTCTTATCCATTTCTGCGAATGTCTTATTATTATTTGTAGGAATAAAATATGGATCATAACCAAAACCATTATTGCCTCTCTTATTTTTTATTATAAAGCCCGGTATGGATCCTGATACCTTATATTTTTGGTTTTTGCCTAAAACGCAAATAGAACAAAAAAAAGTAGCATCAACATAACTTAAGTTTTCAAATTTATTAAAAATAAAATCTATAACCTTTTGCTCCCCTCCTAATTTTTTTGCCTCTCTTGCCGTTTTTATCCCTGGATAGCTATTTAATTTATTGACAACAAATCCACTATCATCACATAGCACTAGTGCATTTGTTTTACTTAAAAAATATTTCGATTTAATTTCACAATTTTCTTCAAAAGTTTCACCATCTTCTGTAGGTTCACCAATATTTTTAAATTCATTTAGATTTAAAAATTCATATTCACAAAATAGATTGAAAAGCTTTATATAAAAAATAAATTCTTCTAATTTTCCAGTATTACTAGTGCCAAGTAATAAATTATTTTTCAATTGCCAAATTTTGAATATTGAAAATTTCTGGCATCGATCCTTCAACTAGTTCTATAAAACTCATAATAGTTTTTTTGCTAAATTTAGCCTCTTCACCAGTTGATTGAAACTCAATAAATTGACCATCATTTGCCATTACCACATTGCAATCTACTTCAGCACTTGAGTCTTCAATATAGTTTAAATCTATGCATGATGTTCCCTTAACAACACCAACCGATATTGCTGCAACTTGATTTACTATAATTGCTTTTGATAAATTAAATTTATTTTTGAAATCATTAATTGATCGAACAAGACTAACGTACCCACCAATGATAGATGCTGTCCTTGTTCCTCCATCAGCACTAATCACATCACAATCAACCTTGATAGTTTTTTCCCCAAGCACGTCTAAATTTACAGCACACCTTAAACTTCTTCCAATAAGTCTCTGAATTTCTTGTGTTCTTCCAGATTGCCTACCTTTGGCTGCCTCTCTGTCCATTCTTTCAGATGTAGAAGAAGGTAACATACCATATTCTGCAGTTAACCAACCTTTTCCAGAATTTCTTAAAAATCCAGGAACTCTATCTTCAATAATCGCTGAGCAACAAACATGAGTATTTCCTAATTTAACTAAACATGATGATTGATTATTCGGTTGAAAGTCTGGAATTATTTCTAATTTTCTAATTTTAGAGAGTTCTCTATCATTTCTTGTATATCCAGACATTTATGTTTTATTATTTTAAATTATAAGATTAATTAAGATTAATGAATAAAAAAATTACTGATATTGGAGCAAGATCAAAACTAATATTCAAGTCACTGGTTGAAAGTTACTTGAAAACAGGTGAGCCTATGGGCTCTAAAGCACTTAGTTCAAAAATTTCTTATAAACTCTCACCAGCCACAATAAGAAATGTTTTAAACGAAATAAATTTTCACGGTCTCATACAAAAAGGACATTTCTCTGCAGGCAGTATACCAACTGATTTAGGTTTACAATTTTATACTCATGCACTTTTAGAGCCAGGATCAATTAGTAAAAGTGAAAAAGAGATTATTGAGAAGTCATCTAAAATGAATAATCTTTTAAATGAACAAGAAATAATTACTAACACTTTAAATGGCCTATCGAAACAAGCTAGTCTTGTTATTAATAATGAAAAAATAGCAAAAATTAGAAAAATTGACTTTCACAAAATCGATGATCATAAAGTAATATTCATTATCGAGCACGAAGATGGTTATACATCGAATAGAATAGTAGAAATTAATGAAAATATTCAAACAGAAGATTTAAATAGTATCGGCAACTTTATAAATAAGTTTTCAAAATCTATGTCACCTACAGAAATTCAAAATAATATAAAAATTTTTATAAAATCAGCAAGAAATCAAATAACCAACACCTCAAAAAAACTGTTGCTGAAAGGAATAAAAATTGAAAAGTCACAAAATACAGAAACTTTTTTTGTCAGAGGCCTGCCAAATTTAATTAAGAATAATTTAGAAACAGATTTAGACAGCATAAATGAGCTTTTGAGTGACATTGAAACAGGTAAAATGGCAAACAAAATGATTAAGGCCTTGAAAAAATCAAAAGGAGTGCAAATATTTATTGGAAGTAATACAAATTTTTTTAAAAATACAAATTTATCTATGATTTTATCAAATTATAAAACTAAAAATGGACTCACTGGTGCTATTGGTGTAATAGGTCCGAAAAGAATTGATTATCAGCGAATTGTTCCTATTGTGAGTTATATGTCTGAAACAATATCAAAAAAATAAAGGAATTATTATGGAAGAAGATAAGAAATACGAAGATCAAGCCCAACACCAAGAAGAAGATGTTACAGAAAATCAAGAAACCAATGAGACTGATGTAGATGAAAATTCAGATACAAATGATGATGAAATCCAAAAACTCAAAGAGGTAATTGAGAGTTTAAAAGATCAAAGGTTAAGAGCTGTTGCTGAACTAGAAAACTTTAGAAAAAGGGCAGAAAAAGATCAATCAGATGCATTGAAATACGGTATAGCTAATTTCGCAAAAGAAATAATTAATATCGGTGACAATATAGAGAGAGCAAAATCAAGTATTTCAGAAGAAGTGAGATCTAATGAAAGCATAAAGTCTGTTGTTGATGGTTTAGATCTAATTGCGCAATCCACTATGGCCACTTTCGAAAAAATTGGCATCAAAAAAATTGAAAGTATAAACCAAAAATTTGACCATAATTTACACCAAGCCATGATGGAAATTGAAAAAAATGACTGCGAGCCCGGAACTATTGTTCAAGAACTAATACCAGGCTACACATTGCATGATAGATTACTAAGACCAGCAATGGTAGGGGTATCAAAAAAATCTCAAGAAAATCAAGACGATAAAGCCATCAAAGAAGAAGAGAAATCCGAAAAGTAAGAAAATTCAATAGTTTTAATGCTCTTGAATTAAGTAAGTATCAACCCATATAAATATAAGATTATTTAATTTTTAAAGTAGGAAAAACAAAATGGCTAAAGTAATTGGAATTGATTTAGGTACCACAAACTCTTGTGTGGCAATAATGGATGGAAAGAATCCAAAGGTAATAGAGAATTCTGAAGGTGCTAGAACAACACCTTCTGTTGTAGCTTTTACTGAAAGCGAAAAATTAATTGGTCAATCTGCAAAAAGACAAGCCGTCACCAATCCTGAAAATACACTTTATGCTGTAAAAAGATTTATTGGTAGAAGCTTTGAAGACGACACTGTCCAAAAGGATGTAGGCTTATCTCCATTTAAAATTATTAAAGGTAATAACGGTGATGCATGGGTTGAAGCTCAGGGTGAAAAATATAGCCCAAGTCAAATCTCTGCTTTTATTCTTCAAAAAATGAAAGAGACAGCCGAGTCTTATACAGGAGAAACTATTACACAAGCAGTGATAACTGTTCCTGCTTATTTCAATGATGCACAAAGGCAAGCAACTAAAGATGCTGGTAAAATTGCTGGCTTAGAGGTTTTAAGAATTATTAATGAACCAACCGCTGCTTCATTAGCATATGGACTAGATAAAAAACAATCAGGCACTGTAGTTGTTTACGATTTAGGTGGTGGTACATTTGATGTATCAATTTTAGAAGTTGGCGATGGTGTGTTCGAAGTTAAGTCAACAAATGGTGACACACACTTGGGTGGCGAAGACTTTGATTTAAGAATTATTGATTTTTTAGCTAGCGAATTTAAAAAAGAGCAAGGTATAGATTTAAAAAATGACAAACTAGCATTACAACGTTTAAAAGAGGCTGCTGAAAAAGCAAAAATAGAACTGTCAAGTTCAACTCAAACTGATGTAAATTTACCTTTTATTACAGCTGATCAATCTGGGCCTAAACACTTAAATGTAAAACTTACCAGAGCTAAGCTTGAAGAGTTGGTTGACGATTTGCTTCAAAATACAATTGAACCTTGTAAAAAAGCTCTTAGTGACGCTGGCCTTTCAGCAAGCGATATAAACGATGTCATTTTAGTTGGTGGAATGACAAGAATGCCAAAAGTAACAGAAATTGTTAAAAACTTTTTTGGAAAAGACCCCAGTAAAGGCGTTAACCCTGATGAAGTTGTGGCTATGGGAGCAGCTATTCAGGCAGGTG
>CACMWX010000014.1 GCA_902617515.1 uncultured Alphaproteobacteria bacterium | reverse complement strand
TTAGAACAGCGTTTTCAGGTTTTTTTAACTGGAATGAGGATGCGGGATCTTTTGATGACAGAAGTGACGATAAAGGTGCAGAGCCAGAGGCTCTTACAGTTGGAGAAATTGATGGAAGAACAATAGCTTTTGTAGGTCTTGAAAGACAGGGCGGTATCATGATGTACGATATTACTGGTATGGTAAAACCAAAATTTCTTGGATATTTTAATGGTAGAAACTTTTTTGGAGATGGTACAAAACAAACTGGTGGTGACATATCTCCTGAATCATTAGTTTTTATACCTGCCGACAAGACACCTCCACTTTATCATGTCAGAAAAGGAACTCCTTTATTGATTGGAGCCTATGAACTTTCGGGTTCAACTGCTATTTACGAAGTTATAATTGATTAGTAATATTTATTTTACCCTCTCTAAATTAATAGGGAGGGTTAGATTAAATAGCTTTTTCTAAACTTGTCATTAATAAGTGCAATAGCTTTTTTTCCATCCTCAAGTGAAATCTTATCTGGCGGACCCCAAGCAGTTTTATTGACATCAACAATATAAATTTTTTTCGTATCCCTATCTCTTAAAATGTCTAACTCCCCAAAATCTAGTTTAAATTTTTTACAAAATTCATTTATTAAACTAATCTCTTCATTTTCAAATAAAGAACAAATTGAGACTATTTTTGAATAAACAGTTTTAGATTTAAAGCGATATTCTTTTTGAGCAAATTTCACGTAAGCTAATACAATTTCATCTTTAACCCATACGACCCTATAATCGATAGCAAATTCGTTATAAATATTATTAATTAATTTTTGGTAAACCTTATTTTTATAAATTTTAAATCCTAACGAAGAACTATTTATAATCTTCCCGTCATGTTTTGCATTTTGCTCTGATTTTTCTAAAATTGAACCATGAAAGTTTTTTGGATCTAAGCTCAGAGAATAACCAAAAATCTCTAAGAAAACTTTATCAACATTAGATTTACTGATGTCAGTGCAATTTTTATTTATTACTATTTTTTTTGGATTTCCAGAGACTTGGTAGTTACTATTAGTTTTGTCATAAAAATATAATTCTATGTCAGCTAGTTCTGGGGAGGACGTAAACCTAACTGGCAAGCCCCATCTAACTTTAGCTAAAGTATAAAGTGGATTCAAAGGCCTTCTAGGGTAACAGATTATTTTTTTTTTATTTGATGAGGTAGATTCATATAAGCTAATCAAAAAATAAACATCTCTCAGCCCTCGAAGAATAGTACTAATTACGTCTGAAACAGTTATTGATGACATAAATTGATTCTTTAGACCATTACATATATACAATGTTAAAGTTTTATTAATGAAAGATATCTCTCAAATAAAAAAGAAGTATCAATCAAATAAGGTTAAATTATTTCAAAAATTAGCATCAAGTAATGATGGCTTCTATTTTAATAAAAATCATACAGATCTTGTGGATACAGTTGTAAAAGAAATAGTTAAAGGAATTTATAATATTTATCCAATAGAAGATTTCTCTTTAATCGCTGTAGGTGGATACGGAAGACATGACTTGTCACCAAAAAGTGATGTTGACTTATTATTTATTTATAAAAAATCTAATAAAAATATTAGAGATTTTATTACTCAATTAAATAATACACTGTGGGATATTGGATTAGAAGTTGGGATATCTTTTTTAACAATTAAACAGGCATTAATCGATTCTAAGAAAGATATAAAGACGATTACAAAATTTGTTGAGACTCGTTTTATAATTGGTGATGAAATTCAATACGGTGAGTTTGTTCGGTCCATTAAAATTTTAATTGGAAAACAAAATCCACTAAAACTCAGCGAATTAAAGCTTATAGAGTTGGTTGATAGACATGACTATCGAATAGGAATTAAAAGTAATTTAGAGCCGAATATCAAAGAGGGTATTGGGGGTCTTAGAGATATTCATACCATACTGTGGGTATCGATCTTTATGTTTAACATTTATAAATTAGAAGACTTAACGTCTATTAATATCTATACCAAAGAGGAAATTAAAGAATTAAAGAATGCTTGGAAATTTCTCTTAACCATTCGAGCATTTATTCATTTATTTAACGAAAGTAAAGGCGATGTTTTATCTATTGAAAATCAATTAAAAATTTCAAAAAAACTCTCTTACAAAGATAAAAAGAAGGAAAAAGGAGTGGAGATTTTTATGAAAGATTTGTTTGTGAATGTTGCAAAGATTAATTCTCTCTTAAGAACCTTTTATTCAAAGCTTCCAGAGGATTTAATAATCAAAACAATTTATAAAAGAAAACCCACTAAAACTAAATCATTAGAAAAAGAATTTATAATTGAAAAAGGTTTTCTGAATTTAAAAAATAATACCGCTAAAAACCTTCAACTAAAATGGGCAAACGTCTTTGAAAAATCCTTGGAACATAATTTACTCATTCATCCTCGCTTTTTAAAGACCGTCGAGGAAAAAAGAAAAGTTTTAAAAAAAACCACAGATAAACAGCACCTCCAATCATTTTTAAATATTGTTGTCTCCAAAAAAAATCCTATACAAGCCCTTCATGATTTTAATGATACCCAGCTATTTAGCGAAATATTTCCTGAGTTTGGCAGAGTTTGGGGACAAGTGCAGTTTGATATTTATCATCACTACACCACCGACGAACACTTATTATTAACACTGCACAACCTAAATGAGCTAAGACAAAAATCCTTTTATAATGAAATATATAGCAGGCTATCCTCAAGAGAAGCCCTTCACATCGCTTTACTATTTCATGACATCGGAAAGAAGGGGCCAAAAAATCATTCTGTTTATGGAACAAAGTTGACCAAAAAGGTCCTAAAAAGACTTCCTGTATCAGAAGAAGTAAAAGAATTGACATTGTGGTTAGTTGAAAATCATTTAGCAATGAGCGATACAGCTTTTAAAAATGACACTCAAAGTCCTGAGGCAATTGCTAAATTTACTTCTATTGCAAACACAGAAGAAAAAATAAACTCATTGTTTCTTTTTACTTTATGTGACATTGCCTCTGTCGGACCAAACGTTCTAAACGAATGGAGAATAAGCCTGCTTAGAAGTTTATTTTATAATGCAAGAGATTTTCTGCAAAGAGGTCTAGATACAAAAACTTATTCTACTTCTGTTCAAGAATCTTTAAAGAAATCAGTATTACAAAAATCTGATGTTAATTTAAAAAAGTTTATAAAAAATTCGATAAATGAATTTCCAAATCAATTCTGGGAAGCCTTTTCATCAAGAATGATCGTCGATATCTTTAAAATTTACCAAAGAAATAAAAAAGCAAAGGTT
Source organism: uncultured Alphaproteobacteria bacterium (assembly GCA_902617515.1). GTDB lineage: Bacteria > Pseudomonadota > Alphaproteobacteria > HIMB59 > HIMB59 > HIMB59. The sequence goes on along the minus strand of CACMWX010000014.1, from coordinate 19,268 downwards.
ATTAACTCTGTAAATTTTCTTAATTATGAAAATAAAGAATATAGTGCTGTTGTTGTCACAAGTAAAAATAGGCCAGGAATTTTAAAAGATATTGTTTCGGGGTTTACACACTCTCAATCAAATATTCTTAGTTCTAGAATAATATCTTTAAATAACAATCAAGTAATTGATGTGTTTTGGGTAACCAATTTTTTGAATAAAGGTGTTTTAGATTTAAGCGAACAAAAAAGAGCAGCTAAACATGTAATGAGTGCTCTTGATCAAAAAGATTTTAAACCCTTACGGTCATTTACCAAAGGTCTACAAAAACTTGCTGTAAATCCTCAAATTACAATTGATAACGATATGAGTAAGCAAGTCACTACTTTTCAAATATTATCTGGCGATAGACCTGGATTGTTAATGGATATTTTAGGAGTTTTTCATGACAAACAAATAAGTGTCCAATCAGCAAAAATTTCCACATACGGGGAAAAGGTTTTTGATATTTTTCAATTAACGAATAACAATAACCAAAAAATCAAAGATAAAAAATTACTCAAATCAATAGAAAAAGATTTAATGTCTATTTTTTAGGTTTTTTGTGTTTATCGATTTTAGTCCCTCGATATTATTAGATAATTCTGATATCAATTTTAATAATATTTGAATATGAGCAGTTTCCAAAAAAGAGTTTTTTCTGGTGTTCAACCAACAGGAACCCTGCATTTAGGTAACTATCTTGGTGCGATAAAAAACTTTGTAGAGCTTCAAAAAGAATTTGAATGTATTTATTGTGTTGTAGATCAACACGCCATTACTGTTGAGCAAAATCCAGCTGAGCTTCGCTCAAACACGCTAGAGGTATTAGCATCATTTATCGCAGCAGGAGTGGACTATAAAAAACAAATTATATTTCAACAATCAAGTGTAGCAGAACACTCTCAGCTTGCTTGGGTATTTAATTGTGTCAGTCGAATTGGTTGGCTTAATAGAATGACACAATTTAAAGATAAAGCTGGAAAGAATAAAGAAAATGTAAGTGTTGGTTTAATGGTTTATCCTAACTTAATGGCTGCAGATATTCTTGCTTACCTTGCAACACATGTTCCCGTAGGTGATGATCAAAAACAACATTTAGAACTGTCAAGAGACATTGCACAAAAATTTAATAATGATTTTAAAGTAGACTTCTTTCCACTGCCAGAACCACTTATTTATGGAAATGCGACAAGAGTAATGAGCCTTCGAGATGGAACTAAAAAGATGTCAAAATCTGATGCATCTGAATTTTCTAGAATTTTATTAACTGATAGTGATGATGATATAAGTTCTAAAATAAAAAAAGCAAAGTCTGACTCAGACCTTATTCCTGATGACAAAGATCAGTTACAAAATAAACCTGAATGCTTAAATTTAATTAATATTTTGTCCGCTTGTTCAAATGAAAGTATTGAAAAAACTCTAGTAAGTTATGCTGGCAAAGAATACTCAAAATTAAAAAATGACCTTGCAGACAAATTAATTCAAGTCATAGGACCAATTAGAACCGAGATATTAAATCTTCTCAATAATAAAGACGAATTAAATAAAGTCCTAGATATGGGCAGCGAAAAAGCATCCACAATTGCAGGCCCAATTCTCAAAGAAGTCTATAAGATAGTCGGTTTTAGATAGACACTTTGGCTTGAAATTTCCAATTTTATAGACATATTATTAGCAATGTTCGTACAAACTGAACCAACGCCAAACCCTGCAACCTTAAAGTTTTTGCCAGGTAAAGAGGTCATGAAAGACGGAACTATGTTCTATCAAAACCAAGAGTCTGCCTCAAATTCACCTTTGGCAATGAACTTGTTCAATATTAAAGGTGTTGAGGGTGTTTTTTTTGGGTCTGACTTTATCACTATAACCAAAGGCAAAGATAATGATTGGACGCTTATGAAACCTGCAATTTTGGGTTGTATCATTGAGCACTTTACAATGAACAAACCTATTATCTCAGAGCAATCTGCATCAACTGGACATACAATTGATGAGAACGATAGTGATGTTGTAAAAAAGATCAAAGAACTTCTAGATAGTAAAGTAAGACCAGCTGTTGCTATGGACGGTGGAGATATCATATTTGACAAATATAATGAGGGAGTTGTATTTTTACAAATGCAAGGGGCCTGTCAGGGATGTCCAAGTTCAACGGCAACTTTAAAAATGGGAATTGAAAATATGCTAAAGCATTATATTCCTGAAGTCCGTGAAGTACGACCCGTTGAAGTCTAGTCTTTTAGTTTTTTTTTTTGGATTTTTATTAAATTCATCTCTTAACGCTGGAGAATTTCATAATTGGGTAGATTTAAATAAATATTATAAAAAAAATAATTTTATTCCTGAAATTTTAACGCAAGAAAATATTGGTCATCTTCCTATAATATCAGAATTACCTGATGATTTTTCAGAAATACAAGATGTTCCAACAAAGAAAAAACTATTTTACCTCGTAACACTACCATTGATTTACAATACGAATACTTCAATCATGCAAGAACGAAGAATGGTAATCAATATAGAAAAAAAATTTGCTAGGAAAGAATTAAACAAAAACGAAACTGACGAGATTATTAGATTATCAAAAAAGTATAAATTAGATTATAGCGAAATTAACACAAAACTTTTTAGAAAACTCAAACAACGTATTAATATTATTCCAGTGTCACTAGCTCTTGGACAAGCAATTATTGAAAGTGGTTGGGGACAGTCTAGATTTGCAACTGAGGGTAATGCTCTTTATGGTCAGTGGACTACAAGTGAAGATAAAGGAATCATTCCTCAAGACAGGGATGAGGATAAAACTCACGCAGTTTTAAAATTTAAAAATTTATCAGAAAGTGTTGAAGCCTATATGTTTAATATTAATACCCATCAAGCTTATTATAATTTTCGTGTCATTAGACGAATAGATGAGCGCATAAAATACACAGACCCTATTAGTATGAAAGTGAAATATTTAGCAGCCTATGCTGAAATCGGCGATAAATATGTCGATAAATTAGAACTGATCATTGCTTCAAATAATCTTCAAGAATTTGATCGATTTAAATTTAATTAACTAAGTATTGATAGCCAAACCAGAAAATACCATTATTAACTTTTGTGCAATTAAACCTAAGTCTACCTTTTACAGGTAAACGATTAAGTTCAACTAATAACTTATTATTAAGATTTGTAACTGTTGGATTAAATGATCCTTGAAAATCACTAATAAAACAATTTATGTTGGAAGGGTCCTCGTTAAAATCTAAAGCATATCTACTGATAGGCTCACTTTGATAAGGGTTGCCAGGTTCAATAAGCACATTATTAAAAGGTAAAACACTTGATGCATCTTTTATTCGATTAATAGATCCATAATTCTCATTTAGGGGGAATCTTGGAATAAAATATTTTTGATTAATTGAAAAGGCACCTGAATGTTGTCCAAATGCTGCATCAAAATACTGAGAAACTACTTTTTGAGCTATGGTGCTATTTTCACCAAAAGGATAAGCAAATAAATTTGGAGTAATACCTAAATTTTCAAAAATAAGATCCTGAGATTTTTCTATTTCATTTACAATTTCAATTTCACTAAGACTAGATAAACTTGAATGAGAGTGTGTGTGATTTTGAATATCTACACCACGACTTAGTACACTTTTAAGCTGAGTCCAATTCATATAATTTTGTCCACCAACGTTTTCTGTATTTAAAAAAAGAGTGACTGGTATCTCATACTTTTCAAAAATAGGTAATCCCACCTCAAAAAATGATAAATAAGCATCATCTACAGTTATTGAAATAGTTTTTTTTTGTAATTTATCTTCAAACAAAAGATCTCTAGCTAAAATAAAATTAAACCCCTGATCCTTTAAATACTCAAGATGACTTACTAATTGCTCTTCGCGTATATTTGTTGAGGGATACTTATTTTCACCAAATCGATGATACATTAGAATATTATTTGGAATTGTATCATTCACACTTGTTGCATAGGATGTACTGATTGGAAAAATAAAATTTGAAGCAAAAATGATCAGTAGTGTAAAAAATTTTGAAATAGGCATCGATAGCTCTTTATCATACTGTTCAATTACTTTATTTAAAAATGAAAAAATCATTTGGGATAAAACTGTAAAAAGTGAGTATGGACATGAAAAAATATTATCAGAATTACTTCAAAACTTAGTAACTAAAACAAAAATAAAGGCTGATCATATCAAAAAATTGCATCTAAATTATGGACCAGCACGCTTCACAGCAATAAGAAATTGTCACTCACTTATGAAAGGATTTTTTATAGATCATAAAGTAGAAATTGTGGGTTATTCTATCTTTGAGCATTTCTTTTTAGGTATTAACAAAAAACTTACTAAAGATGTCTTGTGTGTGATTGACACAAATAGAAAAGATTTAGCTATTCAAAAGATTGATACTTCAGGGAGATTAGTTGGAAAGACAAAAACTTTAAAAATTGACTCAGACCTAGAGGATATATTGAGTCAAAACTATTTTTTAATAGGAAACGGATTAGAAAAACTAAAAAAAATTTCTGAATTTGCCTTTATTAAAAATAAAATTATTTCGCCAACAAAATTGAAATCAAATTATTTTATTAAAAAGCATTATAAGAAAAAATCTTATTATAAATTCCCAAAAATAATTTATCCCTACTCTCCGATTTAAAAATTAAAAATTTAAAAAAGAGTATTTTTTTTCCATATACTTTTGATGATAATCCTCTGCGGGACAGTAATTCTTAACGGGTTCTATAATAGTAGTAATTTTTTGATTAAATTGACTTTCGTTCAATTTGTCTGTGATCTGCTTTGCTATTTCACATTGAGTTTCATCATAATAGCCTATCAATGATCGGTATTGAGATCCTCGATCTGGGCCTTGTTGATTTAAAGTTGTCGGATCATGAATTTGATAAAAAAACTCCACAAGGTTAGTGTATGAAATAAGATTTTCATCAAATTTTAAGAAAACGACTTCAGCATGATTTGTATTACCTTTGCAAACTTCTTCGTAAGAGGTTTTGTCAGTTAAGCCTTGAGAGTAGCCTACTTGGGTTTCAATCACACCTTTGATCTCAGAAAATTTTTTTTCAGGCCCCCAAAAACATCCTGCACCAAATAATGCTTTAGACATAATCTTTTCCTTTTAATTGTGTCTTTTGGGCACTTCTTTGGTGAATTCTCTTTCTCCAAATTTCATAGCTTTTTTGTTTAATATTTTTTTTCATAATTTTTTTAACATCACCCTCATCAATTTCATAAATTTTTTTGATATGACTAAAATCTGTTTGATCATCCCAAGCCATTTGAATTATTTCGCTAATCTGAGATTGATTAAATTTCATACCTAATGATACAAATCGGGGGTATTTTCAGATCTATAACAATTTGAAGCATAACCTTGTTCTTGGGTAACAAACTTAAACAGTTTTCCTGCATGGGGTTGTCTTTCTGCTTCAATGTCGTTAAGACCAACAGATGCAGTTGTAATAAAAAGCTCATTGAGATTTTTCCCACCAAAAGTGCAACTTGTTACTTTTGAAACAGGAAGTTGTAAAATTAATTTAAGTGAACCTTTTTTATCAAAACAACAAACCTTGCCACTACCCCACATTGCTACCCATAAGTTACCATTTTTATCAACTGTCATTCCATCTGGGTTTCCATCGATTTTGTTCATTGAAAGAAAAACTTTTTTATTTATTCCATTGCCTGACAAATCATTGATAGAAAAAATATAAATAATTCTTTTTATAGAGTCAGTTACATAACCTACATTTCTCTCGTAGTCAAAAACTGGTCCATTTGAAATAATATAAGAGTTATCTGAGTATATTGGTTTTAAATTGGAGTCATGACATATAACTTTTCCAGTCTGAGACTTTTGTTGAATATCCATTGTTGATATCCAAATTTGTCCATTTAAATCTATGTCTGCATCATTAATCCTGTTATTTGGACTATCAAAATTGATCTTTGTTAGAAGCTGTTTTTTAGATAATGAGGGATGAATTGAATAAAGAGAGTCGTATGAACTCATGATATAATTTTTATTATCTTGTAAAAGAATATTGGTGACACCGTCTTGTACTGAATATTGACGTTCTTCGTTATTATCTTGATCAGTTTCAATTATTTTATTTTCATAAATATCCACCCATAACAGCTTATCGTGCCTCCAATCCCAAATTGGTCTTTGACCTAGAACACTTTTATATGATTGATGGCAAACAGACGGTTGCTCGTATTTAATTCTCACAAAGATGATTATAAACTAAATATTTAGATGAAAAAAGTATGTTGGAGATTTGTTTTGATTGTCTTATCGTGTTTTTAATATAGAAATTGCATGAGCAATTTGTGTTCTTATTGATTTAAGAGTTTGATGAATTTAGTTAAATTATCTAAATATTTTATTTTTATTTCTTTTCTGATTATAGCAACAAGCTGTGAAACAACTGACGTAGAAGAGAAAGTAATAAAACCAGAGCCTGTACCTAAAATTATATATACCCCTGAAGTAGAGGAAACTGTTGAGGAAAGTGATGAAATTGTTGAGCATTTCAAAGGTGTAGAACTATTTTTAAATAAATTGCTAAATGATTTAATTTTAAAATATGGAAAAGTTGATTTTTCAAAAATTGAGAGTGTTTATGAATTCCACAGATATAACACTGATAATTGTAGAATCTTTATACAAAATAGATCTGTAGATAAAACAATAATAAACATTACGATTTACAACTATAAAAAGAATTTGTTTATCGAAACATACTCAAAAGATTTGTGTACTGATATTTAAAATAGATAATTGTTTAATAACAAATAATATAATTCTTAATTATGAAATTTAAGTATGGGATATTTATTTTATTTTTCTCAATAAATTGTTTTGCTCATCATCCAGGAAATCAGATAGATGCTGATAAGCCTTACCCTTCAATTAATTTAACAGTCATCAAAGATAAAATTGATGGTTACAATATTTTTATAGATTTAAAAAATTTTAATCTAAACCCTTCAGAAATTGGAGGTGAAAATATTTCAAACTCTGGATATTTACAGCTTTTTATAAATGATATAAGAATCACAAGAATTTATTCTGACTGGGTACACGTACCTCAACGTTTTTTTAATCTGAAAGAAAACTTTATCAAAATTACAATTCATTCCTATCTCCATGATCAGTTTACTATTAAGGGGAAACCAATAGAACACATAGTAAAAGTTATCGATAATTAAATTTAAATTAAAGAATTTAAAAAAACTTACTCTATGTACAAAAGTTAAATGAATTTCGGATTTTCTAAAAATAAATAGTTACTCAAGCTTTATAAGGAAGTGAAGAGTGGTGCAAAACTATTTTTAATATATCGTTTTCAGTTTTTTTATATCCCCAGCTCTTATCAACTTTGACAGAGGTTCCTTCTTTGTTTATCAAAGTTACCCAACCCATCCACATTGCTACATTTTGATCAATAAACACGGATGATGTTTCTGATTTGACTTCGAACCAATCTTTAATTCCAAAACCACTGTCTGTTGGGTACTTTGGATTATTTCCAACAAAGTATGAAAGTGCTCCCTCTTTGTCTAATCGAAATGTTTGATTACCACCACTAAGAGTTGGTTTAAATAATACTGATCCTAACTCAAAACCGTAAAGATTATCTAACATTTCGTTTGCAACTAAAGTAGCTTGATCAATACCTTTTTTTTCATAAGCCTGTGAAATTGCAATCATGCTCTCTCCCCAAGCAGTACGAGCATTCGTTAAATCATTTTCATTTATTGTCATTGGCTATGTGTTATTTCATATTTATAAAAATGATTATTCATTTAATACGATTAACGATAAAATTAACAAGACTCGACATATATAGCAAGGGTTCCCTCTTTTTATTAAAGAAATTTTGCATTGCTTTGTAATTTCTATTTTGAATCAGTTTTAAATACTTAATACATTCAGTACGATTAAGCTTATATGCAATATTTGCTTTTTGTGAGTCTTTTTTAATTTTCTTTCCAACTTTTTTCTCATTGCCCCATCTATCAAGCATATCATCAGTAACTTGAAAAATTTTTCCAATTGTATCTCCAATTTTTTTTAGCTCTCTTTTTTTATTTAAATTTAATTTTTTTACAGTTAAAAGAAGATTGAAACATAAACTGAATAATGCACCTGTTTTTAAAAGATGCATTGTCTCTATATCCTTTATTATTGAATTTTTTTTCATGTAAATATCCATGGATTGTCCAGCAATCAAACCCTCCAAACCGTTAGCTTTTGAAAGCATCTGTATTGATTTGATTTTCTGGTTATCAGAGAGATTTTTTGACTCAGCTAGCGTTTTTACTGATAAGACTTGAAACATATCTCCAGCTAAGACAGCAGTTGCCTCATCAAATTTTTTATGCACAGTTAATTTACCCCTTCTATAGTCATCGTTATCCATAGACGGTAAATCATCGTGGATTAGTGAGTGCAGGTGAACACATTCTATCGAAAGGGCAAAGTCATCTAATATTTTCGGCTTAATATCTAGATATAAACCCATTCGACAAAGCAAGAACGGTCTAATCCTCTTGCCACCAGTTTTGGCAAAATAAATCATTGCCTTCTTAATTCGTTTATCGGGTGACTTTAATTCTTGTATGTGTCTAATAAGCTTTTTATCAAAATTCAGAGAAAATGATTTAATTTGCTTTTTCTCAAAGTTTTCACTTTTTTTCATTTAATTACAAGTTATCCAAGTAATGAGAGGTGTGATTATCGAAAATGAATATAATTACACCTATAAATAAAAGGTAAACAAATAAATTAATGATTTTCTTAGTTTTTTTGTTATTTATGTAGCTTTTATTGAATTTCAGTATTATCCATAGCAATAGTGTGGATAAAAAGAATAAAAACCCATTAAACAGTACACTATCTTGAAAAATAGCCATTTTTTTACCCACTATACTCCCAAAATATATTAATAAAAGTCATATTAGGTATTTTTTTTTTGCAATTTATACCTATAATCCCCTGAAATTAACAAATCCTTACATTTAGGATTCTGTTATAAGTTTTAGAACTTAAGAAAAGGAGTACTCAATGATTAAGTTTTTAAAATCTATGGCTATCCCAACAGCTGCTCTAGTAGCACTGCCAGGAATAGCTTCTGCAAGCGTTGGCTTAGCGCCAGACGACTTTGTTGGGATATCTTTTTGGGTTATCTCAATGTGTATGGTTGCCGCTACTGCATTCTTTTTCCTAGAAACTAACAACGTATCAGGTAAGTGGAAGACATCTCTTGCACTTGGTGGTCTTGTTTGTCTAGTTGCCGCAGTACACTACTTCTATATGAGAGAAGTATGGGTAACAACAGGTGATACACCTACTGTTTATAGATATGTTGACTGGTTAATCACTGTTCCATTACAGATGATTGAATTCTACATTATCCTTGCTGCAGTTGCTGCAGTGTCAGCTGGTATTTTCTGGAGACTGTTAATCGGTACTTTAGTGATGCTTGTTGCTGGTTATGCTGGTGAAGCTGGTTTCATCAACGCATGGGCAGGATTCATTGTAGGTCTAGCTGGTTGGGCATACATTTTATATGAAATTTTTGCTGGTGAAGCTGGTAAAGCTGCTGCTGACAAATGTCCTGCAGCTGTTCAAACAGCTTTCAACACAATGAGATGGATCGTTACAGTTGGTTGGGCAATTTATCCATTAGGATATTTCTTCGGTTACTTAACTGGAGGAGCTGATGCTGTAACTCTAAACGTTATCTATAACGTTGCTGACGTTGTGAATAAGATTGCTTTTGTCGCAGTTATTTGGGCTGCTGCTGTAGCATCTTCAGGCAAAAAAGCTTAATAAAGCTTTATAACCTATTTAAACCAGGCAAGGCTAACTTGCCTGGTTTTTTTTTGTCTAAATTTCATATACTTTAACTATCTTGAGTAAGAAAGTTGTAGTTATTGGTGGGGGTTTTGGAGGACTAGCTGCTGCCTTAAGGTGCAGAAAACTTGGTTTTGATGTCACCCTGCTTGAAAGACTTAACATGCTTGGCGGAAGAGCAAGAGTTTTCGAAAAAGACGGTTATAGACACGATGCTGGACCAACTGTTATAACAGCGCCCTTTTTATTTGAAGAACTTTTTGAATTATTTGGTGAAAACTTAAAAGATCACTTAAATTTTAAATCCTTAGACCCTTGGTACAGATTTTACTTTCACAATGGAAAAACTTTTGATTATCGACCATCTATCGAAGATACAAATAATGAAATAAGAAAATTTGATGAAAATGATGTTGATGGGTATGACAAATTATTAAAAACATCAAAAGATATTTTTGAGATAGGTTTCGAAAAGTTATCGGATAAGCCATTTATTTCCTTTTGGGAAATGGCAAAGCAAATACCATCGTTAATAAAACTCAAAAGTTATTTAACAGTCAGTCAATTAGTAAATAGCAAATTAAAAAATAAGTATCTGCGGAAGGCATTTTCGATACATCCTTTATTAGTTGGGGGCAATCCGTTCACTACAACATCTATATATGCATTAATACACTATCTTGAAAGAAAGTGGGGGGTGTACTTTTGCATGGGAGGCACAGGTAAAATTGTGAGAGAGTTAGAAAATTTAATGTTAAGACAGGGTATTACTGTTAATAAAGAAACAGATGTAGAGCAAATTTCCATTATAAATGGTAAAGCAGAAAACGTGGTGCTTAATAACGGAAAAAAAATACCTGCGGATCTTGTGATTTGTAATGCAGATCCCCCTACAGTTTACAGTGAAATGTTACCATTAGAATACTCCAGAGATAGTCTTCTCAAACCTAAGAAATTTACACATTACTCTATGGGCCTTTATGTTCTTTTTTTTGGATCGAAGAAAAAATTTTCTGATGTCGCTCACCACACTATTTGGATGTCTGAAAGATATAAGGAACTGCTTCACGATATTTTTGAGAAAAAGATTTTGACAGAGGATTTTTCACTTTATCTTCATCGTCCAACAGCAACAGATAATACTTTTGCACCAGAGGGATGTGATAGTTTTTATGTTTTATGCCCTGTTCCTAATCTTCAAGGAAATGTTCAATGGAATTCAGAGGGTCCAAAACTTAAGGATAGAATAGTTGAAGCACTGGATAAAACTATTATGCCAGGACTAAAAGAAAACATTGAGGCAGAATTCTGGATGACTCCTGAGGATTTTAAAAATGATTATAGATCAAAATACGGAGCTGGATTTTCTGTAGCACCAATTTTTTCTCAATCGGCATGGTTTCGCTATCACAACAAAGATAAGAAAATACCAAATTTATATTTTTCAGCTGCGGGATCACACCCAGGTGCCGGAATACCTGGCGTATTGTGCTCTGCTAAGGTAATAGAGAAGCTTATAATTAAGGATTTCAAAGTTAGTCATTAAGGTGACATCATTTAAAACAAATACCTATAGCATTAAATCGGAAGGTAAAAGTTTTTATTGGGCAAGTTTTTTTTTACCCAAAAAAAATAGAATTGCAGCTTCAAGGCTCTATAGCATATGTCGATATCTAGATGATGTGGCAGATAATTCGAAGTTAGATACCTCTTCTCAAATAAAAAATATATTTAATCAAATAAAAGAAAATGAGAGCTCTGAGATAAATATCTTTTTTAAAAAAAATAATATTAATATTGGTATTTTAAAAGATCTAATAGATGGTTTGATCAGCGATCAGCAGAACGTCAGAGTTACAGATGAAAAAGAATTAATAGATTACTCATACAAGGTTGCTGGAACAGTGGGTTTGATGATGTTACCAATAATTAATACCAAAGATGCTGAAGCAAGAAAGCATGCTATTGATTTAGGAATTGCTATGCAACTAACAAATATTGCAAGGGATGTTTACGAGGACGCAAAAATGAATAGGTTATATCTACCAAAAGAATGGTTAGGACAAGTCTCAATAAGTGACCTAATAGATAATAAGTTAGATGATCAAAAAAAAAAATTGATTGAATTATCTATTAAAAATTTAATAGAACTCTCTGATAAATTCTATGCAAACGGTTTTTCTGGTATGAAATTTATTCCTCTTAGAACCAGACTAGCAATATTTTTTGCAGCAAAAATTTACAAAGGGATTGGGGAAAAGATTAAAAGCGGTGGTTATGTTTACAAGCTTGAAAGAATTTATTTAAACAAATTAGAAAAGTTATGGATTACAATAATTTCTATACCTGAATTTTTATTTTTAAAAAATATTTTTAAATCCTACAAATCGATTAGGGGCTCATTTAAAAATGAAAATATATGATGTAGCATTTTTGGGCATGGGTGCCAGTGCCCTTGCTACTGCAAAATTAAAGTATAAGGGAACAAGTGTTAGTTTAATTGGCATTGATAAAAATTATCATAGCAAAAGAAATAATTTTTTTGCATTTTGGCTGACAGATTGGATGAAAGATTTTGATAGTCTTGCACAAAAAAAATGGTTTTGCTGGAACTTTTACTTAACAAATAATCATATAAAACATGAAACTAAGGATTTACCCTATTGCACTATAAGATACCAAGATTGGAAAAATTATTGCTTAAAAGGCTTAGAAAACTTATCAATTAAAGAGTTCAATGTTCAAAGTATTACGAATTTAAAAAAATACTATGAAATCAAGCTAGAGAACGGTGAGGAAATTTTTGCTAAGAGAATTTATGATTCTCGTACGCCGAAATTAGAAAATGAAAAAGTAAAACAGCATTTTTTTGGATACCTTATAGAAACTAAACAAATGATAAATGGTAATAGTGTGACCTTAATGGATTTTCGTGTTGAACAAAAAATGGGATTACATTTTATGTATTGTTTACCAATAGATGAAAATAGAATGTTAGTTGAGTCAACAGTTTTTTCTTCAGAAATCCAAGAGGATGATTGGTATCAAAAACAGATATTAGAATACATTGAGACAAAATTAAATTTATCTGAATATAAAATAGTTGATGAAGAAAAAGGGGCGTTACCAATGTATGATATTGAAAACAAATCAAGTGAAAATTATATTCATATCGGTTCAAGAGGTGGTGCCACCAAAATATCAACCGGGTATGCTTTTTCCTTTTTTCTAAAAAACATAATGTTAAATTTTGAAAATATTAATAAAGCTCATCACTCATATTTTGATAAATGGATGGATAAGGTATTTGTGAATTATCTGAAAAATAATAGTGGAACAGAGAAGGTTTTTATTAATATGGCTTACTCTTTAAATGGCAATGAATTTGCATCATTTATGATGGGTGTAGCTGATTTTCCGACAAAATTAAAGGTCATTATGTCAATGCCAAAAATTAAATTTATAAAAAGTGCGTTAAGCACCATTCGTAATTAAATGTATGAATTAAGCTTTATATCTTTATTTGCTCTTTGCATGGTTTCATTTATTGGTGTGCCGCATGGTTCATTTGACGGAGCTGTAGCTGCACTGTTAGGTTATAAGACAAGAAAAGATTTTTTTATATTTGTATTCTTATATTTAATTATTTCTGCAGCAGTAATTATATTTTGGATTTACTTTTCCGTAATCGCTTTAATTTTATTCATTTTAATGAGTATCGTTCATTTTGGATTATGTGACTGGTCCTATCTAGGTTTGAAGAAATATAAATGGTCTGTTTCTTTAACGCATGGTTTAAATATTGTATTTGGGATTATTTTTTTTCACACTAACGAAACATTTGAGATATTTACTTTTTTATCAAATCTATCTTTTAATCAATTTCAAGAATATCTATATATTGTTTACATTTGTTACTTTTTTCTTTTGATTAGATATGCATATTTGGCAATTAAATTTACAAGATTAAGATGGGGGATATTAGAAATGTCTATTATTTTATTGGTAATATTTTTAACAGAACCGCTAGTGGCATTTTCTATCTATTTTTGTTTCATTCATACTTTTAAACATGTCAAATCAATATTAAAAGATACATCAAAATATTTATCAAATAACAAATTTATAACTATAACTACCATCTCTTTTACAATCTTAACATGGGTCGGCGGCAGCTTAGCAATTATCTACCTTCATAAGAGTTTTTCTTTTGATGAGTCTTTTATAAAGACACTGTTTATTGGATTAGCGGCATTAACTCTTCCCCATATGACTTTAGTAGATATCTTTTATAGAAGAAAATTTAATTGAGAAAATTAGGTATTTTAAATGTGATGTTTTCATCCTCTTTAAAATTTAAAACTTCGATTGCATAAACTTTTTTTATCTGATCAATGAATAAATTTAATTGTTCTTCAGGAGCAGATGCACTAGCTGTCAAACCTATTGTATTAAATTCTGATAAATTTGAATAATCAAAGTCGTTTATATTTTCAACTAGTTCACTATGTTTACAACCAAATCTTTTAGCAGTTTCGACTAACCTAATTGAATTGGAACTATTGTGGGCACCAATCACATAAAAAGCATCAACATTTTTAGACATTTCTTGTACAGATAATTGTCTATTTGAAGTTGCATAGCAAATATCGGATTTTTTAGGAGCTAGAATTGAAGGAAATTTTTTTTCTAAAGCATCAACAATACTTTGTGTATCAAAAACTGATAAGGTTGTTTGTGTTATATAGGCAAGTTTTTGATTTGATGGGAAATATAATTTTTCAACATCCTCAATATTTTGAACTAAAGTTAAATTGCTAATATCCTTGAGCTGTCCAGCTGTCCCTTCAACTTCAGGGTGATGTTCATGGCCGATCATAATTATCTTATGTTCGTTTTTTTCTAATTGAATTATTTCTTTATGAATCTTACTGACTAATGGGCAGATGGCATCATAAAATAATAAATTATAATTTTTGGCTTTGTTAATTACTCTTTTTGCAACACCGTGCGCAGAAAAAATTACTGGTTGTTTTGTATTTTTAGGAATTTCTTCTAACGAGTCTACGAATACAACACCTTTTTCTCTCAAATTATTGACAACAAATTTATTATGAACAATCTCATGACGGACATAAACTGGAGCTCCATATTTCAAAAGGCTTTTTTCGACCATTTCAACGGCTCTCTCAACGCCAGCACAAAAACCTCTGTGTTTGGCAGTTATAATCTTTTTAACCACGGTAAATTGTTATCATATTATTAAGAGAAAAATTATTTTATAATTAATAAAAGTTGCTGGGCCTCAATATTTTCACCAGCTTTTACGCACAGTCTCTCAACTATTCCAGGTTGGTCTGCGTAAATAACTGTTTCCATTTTCATGGCCTCAATAGTGCATAATTTAGCACCCTTTGGCACTTTTATTCCTTCAGTAACAGCAACGTCTACAAGTAAACCAGGTATTGGGGCCGCAACATGATCTTTGTTGCTAGGATCAGCAATTTCTTTAGCTAAATCGTCAACTGCAATGGAATTATCTTTGATGTCAACTGATCTGGCCTGGCCATTCAATTCAAAATATACTGTCCTGTAACCTTTTTCGTTTGGCTCACTTAAAGTGAAATATCTTATTATAAGAGTTTTACCAGGTTCTATAGAGACATATATCTCTTCCCCTGTATTCATCCCAAAGAAATAGTTTGATGTTGGGATAACACTAGTATTACCAAATTTCTTTTTGTGTTTTATATACTCATCAAAAACCTCGGGAAAAAATATTTGTGAAATTGTATCTTTCTCTGAAATAGTCTCGCTATACTTCTTTTCCAATTCCTTCGTTCTATTTTTAATTTTTAATGAGGGTAACTTTGATCCAAATCTATAATTAATTGGTTTTTTTCCTTTTAAAATTTTCTTTTGGAGTGCTTTTGGAAAACCTTTATATGGTTGACCTAATCGGCCACTAAAGAATTCGATGACTGATGCAGGAAAGCCAACATCCTTTTTAGGGTCTAAAACATCTTGAATTTGAATATTATTTGCCAACATGTAAATTGCCATATCACCAACAACCTTAGATATAGGTGTAACTTTAATTACATCACCAAATATTTTGTTCACTTCGGCATACATTGATGCAAGTTCTGGCCATCTCTCGTCTGTAATACCCATTGACCTTGCTTGCTCTCTTAAATTAGTGTACTGGCCTCCTGGCATCTGATGTAAATATACCTCTGACATACTAGTGCGAGTTTTACTTTCGAAAGGTTGGTATTGTTTTCTAACACCTTCCCAATAATTTGCAGCAGTCCTGACAACAGCAGAAGAAATTTTTGGATCTCTTTTATTGCCATCAAGAGACTCTAAAACTGCACCAAAACTAGGTTGCGATGTGAAGCCAGACCAAGAGTCAATTGCTACATCAACAATATCTACCCCTGCTTCTGAGGCACTAAGCAATGTTGCAACACCATTTCCACTTGTATCGTGAGTATGGAAATGAATTGGAATTTTTATGCTTTTTTTTAATTCTTTGAATAAAATTTTTGCTGCCTTGGGTTTACACAAACCTGCCATATCTTTGATTGCAAGAAAGTGAACTCCCATTTTCTCAAGCTTTTGCGCCATTTTTAAGTAGTAATCAAGTGTATATTTTTTCTCTGCTGGAGACGATAAATCGCCAGAGTAACAAATAGAAGCTTCACAGATTTTTCCAGATTTTAATACTTCGTCAATAGAGACTCTCATATTTTCAATCCAGTTTAGTGCATCAAATATTCTAAAAACGTCAATCCCAGACTGAGCGGAGAGTTGTATAAACCTTCTTAAAACATTATCAGGATAGTTTGTATATCCAAGAGCATTCGATCCTCTAAATAACATTTGTAATAGGGCTGAAGGCATTTGTTCACGTAACTTTTCTAGACGTTCCCATGGGTCCTCTTTTAAGAATCTTAATGCAACATCAAAAGTTGCACCACCCCAACACTCAACTGAGAATAGATTTTTAAGTCTTTCTTCATATAAGTCAGTTATGCCTAACATATCTTGTGTTCTCATTCGAGTTGCAATCAAAGATTGATGAGCATCTCTAAAGGTAGTGTCTGTAATCAATAATTGTTTTTCTTTTAACACAGTCTCAGCAACAGCAGATGGACCATTAGTATCTAAAATTTGTTTATATGTTTTATTGACAGTCTCTTGTGCTTTTTTTGATCTAGATATTCCATAGTCTGAGAGTTTTGCTGGTGTTGTCTCTCTTAATTTTGGTCTATTAGCGACTTCTGGGTTACCATTAACAATAACTTCGGCTAAGAAGTTTAATGTTTTGGTTGCCCTATCTTTTCGACCAGAGAATTGAAATAAACTTTTTTCACTATCTATAAATTTTGTATGGTATTTGAAAACATCGAAACCTTTGTGGTTAATTAACTTTAATAAAAAAGGTATATTTGTTTTTACACCTCTGACGCGAAATTCACTCAATGCTCTATTCATTCGTCTCTTTGCTTCAATAGGGGTTTGGCCTTTTGCAGTTACTTTAACTAAAAGAGAGTCATAATAAGGAGTAATAACCGTACCAGTAGATGCAGTTCCAGCATCTAGTCTTATTCCCAAGCCACTTGCAGATCTATAAACATTAATTTTACCGTAATCTGGGGCAAAATCATTAGCGGCATCTTCTGTTGTAACCCTTGATTGGATAGCATGACCTTTCATATGAATGTCTTTTTGAGTTGGCACACCACATATATCATCTCCAATTTTAGCACCAGCTGCTAAGAGGAACTGAGCTTTTACAATATCAATACCAGTAATTTCTTCTGTTACAGTGTGTTCAACTTGAACTCTTGGATTAACTTCAATGAAGAAAAAATCTCTAGATTTAGCATCCATTAAAAACTCTACTGTTCCCGCACATGAATAATTAACTTGTTTTCCTATTCTAACACCTGCGTTACAAATCTCATTTCTCTCTTTGTCAGATAGGTAGGCAGCAGGAGCTCTTTCTACTACCTTTTGATGT
Organism: uncultured Alphaproteobacteria bacterium; assembly: GCA_902617515.1. Lineage (GTDB taxonomy): Bacteria > Pseudomonadota > Alphaproteobacteria > HIMB59 > HIMB59 > HIMB59. Next base: position 1,315 of record CACMWX010000014.1, on the reverse strand, counting down.
CGTCTTTGAAGAGAACAATCTCTTTCAAAAAGGTGAACTATATTGCCATGCGTATCGCCAATTATCTGAACTTCAACATGAAAAGCTTTTTCGATTAACTTTTCAAAAAATACATCATCTTTTCCAAAGGCACTTTTAGCTTCTCTTCTAGCGGTGTTGATTTGATTTTCTAATTCTGTTTCTTTTCTGATCACTCGCATTCCACGACCGCCGCCACCCCAAGATGCTTTGAGCATAATTGGATATCCAATTTTTTTTGCAAGATCTTTACATTTTTTTAAATCTTTTGGTAAGGGTCCTGTGGAAGGTATGGTTGGTACTTTAGCTTTGCCTGCAGTTTTTTTAGCTTCTACTTTATTTCCAAGTGATCGCATAATCTTTGGAGAGGGTCCAACAAAAATAATATTATGTTTTGCACATTCATCAGCAAATTCTGGGTTTTCAGATAAGAAGCCGTAACCTGGATGGATGGCATCACAACCTGAATTAACAGCAATTTGTACGATACCTTTGTAATCTAGGTAAGCCTGAATAGGACCTAATCCTGATCCAACAAGATAGCTTTCGTCTGTTTTGAAGCGGTGCAATGCAAAACGATCCTCGTACGAGTAAATGGATACAGTCCTAAAGCCCAATTCAGTTGCTGCACGAGATATTCTAATTGCAATTTCACTTCTGTTAGCAATTAATATTTTCTTAATTTGTTTCATAATGCTAAATAAGTTTATTTTTATACATTATTCTGTTTTTTTTCATAGACAATCTATAGAAAATTATGGTTTTTTTACTTTTATAGCCTTTGTTCTGTTTGGATAACAATCTGTGCAAATTTTGCATTCAACACCAAAGCAGCTTCTAGCTTTACAATATTCTCTTCCATAAAAAATCATTTGTAAATGAAGTCTGTTCCAAGTTGCCTCAGGAAATAATTTTTTAATATCTAATTCAGTTTGGACTACATTTTTACCATTTGTCAGACCCCACCTCTGTGCTAGTCGATGAATATGTGTATCAACAGGAAATGCAGGGTGACCAAAACCTTGGGACATTACTACACTCGCTGTCTTATGACCAACTCCTGGTAAATTTTCTAAATCTTCAAAAGTCTCCGGGACCCTACCATTGTATTTTTTAATTAATATTTTTGAGAGTTTAGAAATAGCTTTTGATTTTTTAGGTGCAAGTCCACATGGTTTAATGATTTTATAAATTTTATTAACAGGCACCTTTGCCATATCATTTGGATTATTTGCCGTTTTAAATAGTAAAGGTGTAATCTTATTCACACGTTCGTCTGTGCATTGAGCACTTAATA
>CACMWX010000013.1 GCA_902617515.1 uncultured Alphaproteobacteria bacterium | reverse complement strand
GCCAAAAAAACAAATGAAACAAACCACATTAAATTAGGGTTTTTTGTTAATTCAATTATAACTGACATGATTAATTCACAAGGTAAAACTTATCTACCAGATAGTTTATTAAAAAGACTAATCCAATCATAAATACCCAATATAGTTTTTTGTTGTTTCTAATAAAGGGTATCCCGATAGCACAGTATCTAAATAATTTATGAAGTCCCCATATAATTAAGGGGATTAAAAACAACCAAAAAATAATCTCCCAAATCATTTTCTAAATTTAATTATTTTTTTTTTAATAAGACTATCCTAATTTTAATATCTGAACCAAAATCTTTATTGTTTGGAAGATAATTTAAAGGTCTTGATATATAGATCGTTTCAAAATCAGTTAATTTTTCTAAGACATTATCAAATTTAAATTCTTTCCATAAATCTACTCTATGTGTAAATATAAAATAACCATTTTTTGCAAGATAATAAGAAACTAGCTTAAAAAGTGATTGATGATTTTTACAATATGTCATCGCACCAATTAGACTTACCACGTCGTACTTATTTACTATTTGAATTTTATTCTCAAAACTTTTTTTATGAAGATTTCTATATTTTCCATTTTTACTTGATATATCTAATATTTTTTTTGAGATATCTGATCCATCACAAATACAATCAGGGTAAACTTTTATAAATTTATCAACAAAAAGTCCTGTGCCACATGCTAAATCTAGAATAAATTTTGGTTTTGTTTTAATAAATTTCTTTAAGATATTAACCGATTGCAGTGGCGCTTTGTAGTTCCATTTATACAATGTCTCATCATATGAACTAGACCAATCATCATAATATTTTTCTACGTCTCTTTTGTTTCCAATGCCTTTACGAAGAGATTTCATATGAATTTAAAAACTAGCTAATTTATTATAATTTACCAATTAATTTTCATAATATTGTAATTTTTGTAAAATAATGGTATTTAAATTTTATGGATAATAATAAACCAAAACCTGATTGTGGTTGTTCTTGCTCATGCTGTTGCACTTGTGGTGACGGTTGTTGTCAATAAATAATTTTAATTAGAACAATTATTCCTAAAATAAAACCAAATATTACGTCTACGTATTTTCCTTTTTTTCTGGCCATAAGATAAAAAGAAATTAAAGCTAGACTAATTACTACAATACTCGATAAGTTTGTTACAAAAGAAGAGGGCTCCATTTATTATTCTTCCCATTTAAAACGATCGAAAGATTTAAAAATTTCAAATATTCCTTTTTCCCATTGTTTAGATATGTATTGATAATCATCATCATTAATTTCAAGAGATTGTTGGTAAACTATTTTTGATAAGTTATTTTTATATACAACTAAGTCAATTGGCGGACCAACAGATAAATCTGCTTTCATTGTACTGTCCATACTTATTAACGCACATCTTGCTGCATCTCCAAGATAAGTGTCTGATTTAACAACTCTGTCTAATATAGGCTTACCATACTTTATTTCTCCAATGACAAGGTAAGGTTTGAATTCACTTGATTTAATAAAGTTACCCTGTGGGTAAACCAAATATAATTCTGACTCTTGATCTTTTATATGTCCGCCAACTATAAAAGTTGAACCTAATTCAATAGTTTCTTGATTAATACCATCTGGTGAGGAATGTTTTACATTCAATCTCCCAATGTATTTTGCGATTTCATTTAAATTAAATAAATTATTTAAATTATTCCCATTTTTATGGTCTTCTAAATCTTTAGTAATCGAGTTAAAGACAGCTTGAGAAGTAGCTAAATTTCCTGAAGTTAAAATTATTATATTTCTATCAATGCCCTTGTGGACATACATTTTAGAATAAGAGTTAAAGTTATCTAGGCCTGCATTTGTCCTTCTGTCAGATGCAAAAACCATCCCCTCATTTACTTTTATTCCTACACAATAAGTCACATTTTAATTAAATAGCTAATTTTTTAAAAATACAAACGATTATTTACATACCTTCAATCTAAACTATGCATAACTACTAATACTCATTTATAGTATTTTTATTCAGTGAGCATAAATTGGAAAAATTACAATTCAAAAAATAGCTATGATGAGTATTTAACCCCTGAAAAAAGTCTTAGAAAAGAAGCTAAAGTAATTTCAAAAATATTAAATAGTTACTCAATCAAAGATTTAGAGAGAATTGAACAAAATTGTCAAAGCACAATAAGTTCTCGTGGTATTAATTTTAAAGTTTACTCAGCTGATAAAAAAGCTGCAGAGGAAAAAAAATGGCCATTGGATATTATTCCAAGGATTATTCTCAAATCCCAATGGCTTAAGGTGAGAAAAGGGTTAATACAAAGGTGTAAAGCTTTAAATCTTTTTATAAATGATGTTTATAATCAAAAAAAAATATTTAAAGACAACATTGTTCCAAAAGAATTAGTATTTAAATCTCAAAATTATTTGAAACAATGTGAGGGTTTTCATCCAAAAAAAAAGATTTGGTCTCATATTTCAGGAATAGATTTAATAAGAAACATTGATGGAAAATTTTTAGTATTAGAAGATAATCTTCGTGTCCCTTCAGGTGTTTCATATATGCTTGAAAATAGAATGGTAATGGGTGAGGTGTTTCCTGAATTATTTACACGTTATAGAGTTTCACCGATCAATCACTATTGTAATAGACTCTATCATTGTATGTTAGATGCAATACCTTATAAAAAAAATAACCCAACAATGGTTGTATTAACGCCAGGAGTTTATAACTCTGCATACTTTGAACATTCATTTTTAGCACAGCAAATGGGAATTGCTCTTGTTGAGGGAAAAGATCTTTATGTCGAAAATGACAAAGTTTACGTAAAGACAGTCAAAGGGGGTTTGAGAGTTGATTGTATATATAGAAGGATTGATGATACTTTTTTAGATCCCAAAACTTTTTTTAAAGGATCTTTGTTAGGTGTAGCAGGTTTATACAAATCTTACAGAAAAGGCAATGTTGGACTTCTAAATGCGCCTGGAAGTGGGGTAGCAGATGATAAGGTTATTTACTCATATGTTCCTAAAATAATTAAATATTATTTAGATGAAGAGCCTAAATTGGACCAAGTAGAGACATATTTATGTCATAATAAATCTGAGAGAGATCACGTAATATCCAATATTTCAAAAATGATAGTAAAACCAGCTGATGGCTCTGGTGGTTATGGAATTATAGTAGGGCCTAAATCCTCTAAATCTGAGAGAGAGGCATATGTTAGAAAGATTTTACATAACCCAAGAAACTTTATTGCTCAACCTTTAGAAATATTATCGACTACACCAACCTTGCAGGGGAATTTAATTGAACCTCGACATCAAGATTTACGACCATTTATTCTTTCAGGAAGAGAGACATACGTGACTATGGGTGGTTTGACGAGAGTTGCTCTAAAAAAGGGAAGTACGATAGTTAATAGTTCACAGGGCGGAGGCTCAAAAGACACAATGATTGTTGAAGATTAAATTTTAAATCTTTTGCTTCACAACTATAGTCTGATTTAAATTTTCAACCTCTAATAGTTCCTCATCCCCATTAGTCCATTTAATTTTAATCTTAAACTCATTTTCATTATCTCTAATTCCATAGTGAGCAACAGGCTCCATTTGACATAGATAACCTGATCCGGCATCAATTGTTTTTGAATGTGTTCTTTCATTTGTGTATAAAGTTACAGTTGCTCCTCTAGCTGGTGCTCCATGGACATTTAAAGGTCTAATTCTTAAAAAAGATCTTTTCTCATCATTATGATATTTAAATAGAGTCAACTGCTGAGCACCAGACTCACCATGAGATAAAAGAAGTTCTAGAACCCCATCATTATCAATATCTGCAACTGCTGCTCCCGTTCCAAGACCATTTGGTTCTAGAGCTTGTTCTAGTTTAATTTCTTTAAAAACACCGTTTTCAATTATTTTATAAAGTCTATTTGGTTGACCTATGTTATTTAGGAACACTTCATCATAACCATCATTATCAAAATCTGCTGAGATTACTGTTCTAATTTTTGATGGCTCGTCAAAAGTAGAATTAGCAATGTTTTTAAATTTATCGTTATCTAAAACGTAGGCTCTATTAAAACCTTCCCAATTACCGTTTAGAATATCAAGTCTTCCTCGATACAGAATGTCGGATAATGCTGTTCCTCTTCCATTTTGGTAAATATCTTTGACATTCATTTGACTAGCGATATCTAAATACTTTCCTTTTTGATTTAAATACAGAAAATTCGGACCTCTTTCGTTAGCTGCAAACACATCTATTTGATCAGACAAGATGTGACCAGCAACTATAGCTCTACCTCCAGTAACTTTATCAAGTCCCAGACTTGTAGCTAGATCTACAATTCTATTATCAATAAACTCATAAAATCTTGTTGGACCACCGTAATTTGCAACATAAATTCCATAGTTTCCATTACCTTCTCTGTCGACACAAACTACTGATCTTCCTGCTGTTAAATTCAATTCACTTTGATTAATTTCTTTTTCAAATAAGTCCTCTATTACATTCTGTGAATTTATTAAAAGCCTGTCTGAGTATCTTTTCATCCCACTGTATGTATCGGTGTTAAGAAAATAAATTTCCTCAAGACCATCTTTATCTATGTCACATGCTGCAACTCCAATTGTCGATCTCTCTGGGTCAGAAAAAATATTATCAGTAATTTTATTTTCAAGTCTTTCTCCATTATAACCTAAAGCTAGATTACTAAATCTAAATCCAGTAACTATAAATTCGTCATTACCATCATTATCAAAATCAGTTACAGCTACCCCGTAACTTAGTCTAGGACTTTGATCAGGTAATAAACTACTGATATTTTTGAAATAGCTTTTTTCTGCAAATACACTCATAGAATAAAAAATAAATAAAAATAAAAACGGAAATTTATAAAATTTCATATAATTAATACTATTTTTTTTATGATCTAGATTTAGACATGATTTGTAACACTATCAAGTGTATAAAAAATTTCTAAATTTTAATAAAAATAATATTATTTTAGCTTTTATTACCATCTTACTTTTATTGATTGTGAATAAAAATTCTTACTCTACTGAAAATACAAAAAATGAAGCTTACTACTATGATACACTTGCCAAAAATTGGATTGATATTTTCCCAGACGGAAATAGGAATGCTGCAGGACCAAAGTTTTTTAAATATCTTATAGATCAAGACCTTAGTTTTGAGGATTTTGTTGAATTTAATAAAAGATATTGCCCTGTGTCTGGTTCATTGATAGCTCCTGGATCTGAGCCAGCATTCATAGGTATGAATGAGGTCGATTCAGATAATAAAATATGTGGAGATATGTATCGATGTTGTTGGCCATGTGTTTGTGACTCAATGAAATATGCAAAAGCTATGGAGATATCCCATAAATTTCAAGGTATTGAAGAAAGGTTTACTGTTATGACTATTGATAACCCCTGCGGTAAAGATGAATTTCCATTCGAGGTAAATCGAGATTATTTTTGTAATGGCAAAAAAATGAATTTAGATCAAGTCTTTGCAGTTGATCAAAAAATGATAATTGGTTTATTGCACAAACCAACTAGTTGTAATAGCAGTGACCTTTTAGCAATTAACAACCATCCTGAAGTCGGGGAACAATGTAAGATTAGAAACTCCACCAAAGAGGAGGAATTAATATCAGGTATGGGGGATATTTTTATTAAATTATCTAAATAAATAGAAACAAATTATCAATATTTAGATTTTATTCCCGGACACTCGTCCATGAGATCCCACATTGCATTTTCAAACCTAGAGATGTCAACTAATATTGGAAAAATCATTGATGTGCTTGGCCCAGCTTCTAAACCATAAATCCAAAGACTATCAGACACATCTACTTCATCTGAATCATATGCATATAACTCCTGGACACCAACGTCACCATTTAGAATAAAATATTCTCTGCCGTCATCTCCTACTTGACTTGCAGCTGAATTCCATAATGCTTTATTGAAATCATAAATGGCAATACCGGTAATATTGAAATCTATAGGTTGGACATAAGTTATGATACAACCATCTATTTCATATTCATTTGTAACAGCGCCCCACCCACTATCGCCACCAAGCATAAAACCAAGGGCATCATGAACCACCTCCTCGTTTACTCTAGAGAAAGCAGAGTTAAAACAAAAAAACAAAAAAGCAAAAAAAACAAATATTTTTTTAAACATACAATTTAGTCGAATATAATATAATCACCATAGAGTATAGTATTACTTCCCTCTAATCTATGCTTTTTAATTAATTTTACAGATTTATATTTTTTACGTAATTTTTTTAATTCTAAGGATGCCTCTTTTCTATATTTTTTGTTTTTCCACCATGATGAATTACCGATTTCCAAAGTAATTATTTTCTTCATTAAAAAACAATAAATATTAAAAAAATATATCTAGATATCTTTGAAATACTTACTAATGTCAAAAAAGTATAAAACTTTACATTCAAAACCCCAGCTATAATTGTCAGGGGGTCACCAATAATTGGCACCCAGGCCAGTAGTAAAGACCAGATACCGTATTTTTTGAAATAAATTTCACTTCTTGCGATTTGCCTCTCACTTGCAGGAAACCATCTCTTATCTTTAAAAATTAATATTTTTTTTCCCAAGTACCAATTAATAGACGAGCCAAAAATGTTCCCAAAACTAGCAACTACCAAAAGTAAAAATTTATCAAATGTATTTGTTAATAGCATTGTTGTTAAAATTAACTCGGAGGATAGGGGGAGTATAGTAGCTGCTAGAAAACTAATTACTAATAGTTGAAAATATGAGATGAATATTATCAAAACATTAATACTTAAATGTAAGTTTCAGCTTTTAATATGTCTAATATTAACATAAAGGTAAAATATCCTGCGTTTATAAATACAATAAAACTAAACATATAAACAATCTCTTTAGAAACATTTTCACTTACAAAATTAGGAAAAAAATATTTTCCAAGAAGAAAACTTATTTCTGAATATATTACTGTTATCGTAGCTGCGATAAATAGAACATAAGTAAATTTTCCAAAAAAATTTACAACTAATAAGCTAGCAAAAGTAATTAATAATAAAAAAAGAGATGAATAAATTGACAAATTTGAAATAGTTAATTTTTTTTTATAAATTTTTCTTGTTAAAAGTAGAATAAAAAAAATTATTGTTAAAATAATCGAAACTATAAAAACTTTAGTGTTATAAAGAGAGTCTGAAAAAAAAAGGTCCAAAAATTATTTTTTTCTAATTTTTCTGATAGTCATTATTGAGAGGAACAATACAAAGAATATTAAAGCAAATGCTCCAATTAAAAATATCCATTTCATAAGTTAATTATACAAATTTTGCTTTAAGTTGAAAGTTATGATCTCAAAACCCTGAGGTTTTTATTAGCAATTACTAATCCGTATTTATCTTTAGTGAAAATTAATTTATCTTCAATATTCTCGCCAATATTTAAAATTACCTCTGATAACGGGTTTAAAACTTCATCTTGTAATAATCTCTTCAAAGGTCTGGCTCCAAATAACGGATCAAAACCTTTTTCTTTTAAATACTTAAAGGCTTCATCAGTAAAACCAATTGAAATACCTTTTGAAGAGATTCTTTGTTCAATTAATTGAATTTGATTATTTAAAATCGCACTAATATTTTCTTTTGATAATTTGTTGAAGAGTATTATGTCATCAATTCTATTTAAAAATTCTAGTCGAAAATGATTTTTAAGCTCTTCAAGGGCTAAGTTCTTTTTTGTTGTATAGTCAAAATTATCATCAATAGGGATTTGTGAGCCAATATTAGAAGTCATAATAATAAGGGTATTTTTAAAATTAACTATTTTGCCTTTTGAGTCTGATAACCTACCATCATCTAAAATTTGTAGTAGAATATTAAATACATCAGGGTTCGCTTTTTCAATTTCATCAAATAAAATAACCTGATATGGGCGTCTACGCACTGAGTCAGTTAACTTACCACCATCATCGTAACCAACATAACCCGGGGGAGACCCAATAAGCTTACTCACCGAGTGTTTTTCCATGTACTCGGACATATCAAGCCTAAGCATTTGTTTTTCATTGTCAAAAACATACTCTGCTAACGCTTTTGATAATTCAGTTTTTCCTACACCTGTTGGTCCTAAAAAAAGGAAGGAGCCCAAAGGTTTATCAGGATCTTGAAGACCTGCTTTTGAAATCTTAATTGCCTTAGATACTTTCTCAACAGCATCTTGTTGGCCAATTACTCTTTTTTCTAAAAGTTTTTCTATGTTTACTAGCTTATCTTTTTCGCCTCCAATAAGTTTTTCTAAAGGGATACCTGTCCACTTTGAGACCACACTTGCGATATCTTCAGCATTTATAACTTCATTTATGATTGTAGACTGCTCTTTTTTATTTAATTCTTCATAGTCTTTTTGAAGGCTAGGAAGCAAGCCATACATGATCTCACTTGCTTTAGTTAAATCACCATTTCTTTGAGCACTTTCAAGGTCTTCTTTTGCTTGATCAATTCTTTCATTTAAATTTCTTTTTGTATCTAGAATATTTTTTTCTGACTCCCAAGTGCTATTGAGTATTTTTAGTTTTTCTTGAATATCTGAAATTTGACTTTCAATTTTTTTATTTTTTTTCTCATCTCTTTCACTATCCTTTGAAAGAACCTTTTTTTCCATCTGCAGTTTAATTAGATCTCTGTCAAGCTGGTCTATTTCCTCAGGTTTACTGTCAATCTCCATTTTAACTTTACTTGCAGCCTCATCCATTAAATCAATCGCTTTATCAGGTAGAAAACGGTCAGTTATATATCGATCAGATAATTGGACCGATGATAAAATGGCTTCATCACTAATTCTTATCCCGTGATGAATTTCATATTTTTCTTTTAGGCCTCTTAAAATTGCAACAGCATCGGTTGAGGAGGGTTCATTAACAAAAACTGGTTGAAAACGTCTTGTTAGAGCTGCATCTTTCTCAAAATATTTTTTATATTCATCTAAAGTTGTAGCACCAACACAGTGCAATTCACCTCTAGCTAATGCTGGTTTTAGCATGTTGGATGCGTCCATCGCTCCATCTGTCTTTCCAGCACCAACAAGCGTGTGAATTTCATCTATAAATAAAATAATTGATCCGTTTTGTTTATGAATTTCCTTTAAAACATTTTGAAGTCTTTCTTCAAAATCTCCACGATATTTGGCACCAGCAAGCAATAATCCCAGATCAAGTATTCGAATAACTTTATTTTCTAATGAGCGAGGAACATCTTTATTTACGATTCTTTGTGCTAAACCCTCTATCAATGCTGTTTTACCCACACCAGGATCTCCTATTAAAATTGGATTATTTTTAGTTCTCCTTGATAAAACTTGAATAGTTCTACGAATTTCTTCATCTCTTCCAATAACTGGATCTAACTCTCTTTTTTGTGCCTTTTGAGTAACATTGATTGTGTACTTTTCTAAAGCATTAAAATTATCATCAGAATTTTCACTCTCAGATTTTACATCTTTTCTGAATTCTTGTATTTTTATTTTAACTAATCCAAGACTAAGCCCATTTTTTTTTAATAAGTTTTCAATTTGGTCATCGGATTTTATACAACTCAAAAATAAAGAGTCGATCGATACAAAACTATCTTGATTAGACTTTGCAGTTTTTTCTGCATCTTCAAAAAGACTCAATAATTTTGGATCAGCGTAAATTTGACTACTGTTAGAGTTATTTACTTGTTCTTTAGATAATATTTCAGTAATAGCTGTTTTAATTATACTTATGTTAATTTTCTCAAAAATTTTATTAATTAATTCATGATTGGAATTTAATAATTCATTGAAAATATGAATTGGGGCAATTTTTTGATGTTTTTTACTTAATGCTAAATTTTGTGCAGAATTAATAATTTTTTTTGAACTATTAGTATATTTTTCAAAATTCATCATATAATTTATTTGGTTATAATTTATGAAGAAACAAGACCAAAAAAAAAAATTTTTTGAACAACAAAAAAAAGATAAATTAGCTCAAAAATTAAGGGAAAATTTAAAAAAAAGAAAAAAAATTAAGAAATAAATTAATGCAAACGGTAGTTATAAAAGGTCCCTCAACCTTGAAAGGTCAAATAAACATCTCTGGTTCAAAGAACGCATCTTTACCTATTATTATTTCAACATTATTAGCAAAGGGTGACTGCTTTATTCATAATGTACCAAATCTTAGAGACACCAGATTTTTAATTTCAATTTTAAAAAATTTAGGTTGTATTCTCGATTTTCAAAAAAATACATTATTTGTAAAGAACTCAACAATTACCAAAAAATCTGCTGATTATGAATATGTTCGTCAGATGAGAGCATCTATTGTTATTTTAGGGCCCGCGATTTCAAGGTATAAAAAATTTAAAATAGCTTTACCTGGTGGATGCTCAATTGGGACCAGAGGAATTGATTTACACCTTAATGCTTTAAATTTAATGGGTGTAAAAATTTCTATAAAAAATGGTTATGTTAATGCAGAGAGAAAAAAAGATAAGTTAGACCCAATCATTCATAAATTTCCAAGAATAAGTGTTGGTGCAACACAAAATATTTTAATGGCAGCGACTTTGGCAAATGGTAATAGTAAATTACAAAATTGTGCCATTGAACCTGAAGTCATAGATTTAATAAATTTTCTAAATAAATGCGGTGCGTGTATAAAAGTAATAAAAAGAACAATAACTATAAAAGGTGTAGAGGAATTAAAACTTAATGATTATAAGGTAATACCTGACAGAATAGAGGCTGGTTCATACATTTTAGCAACTATGGCTACAAAAGGGAGACTTAAATTAAATAACTTTAATCCAAAAGATTTAACTTTACCTTTAAAGGTCTATAGAGAGATGGGACTAAAAATAAAAAAAATTTCTAATTCCTCTTTTGAAATTAATTGCAAAACTCTTAAACCAATAAAAAAAATTATTACTAAAGAATTTCCAGGATATCCCACAGATTTGCAGGCTCAGCTCATAGCTACGCAACTCAAGTCTGGTTTAAAATCCAAAGTTGTCGAAAATATATTTGAAAATAGATTTATTCATATTCCAGAGCTAAGAAGGTTCGGAGCTAATTTATCAATTAACGGAAAAACGGTAACAATTCATAAAACATTGAATTTACTTGGTGCAGAAGTGATGGCGACTGACATAAGGGCTAGTTTTTCGCTAATAATTGCTGCAATGATGTCAAAGGGTAAGACAGTTATAAACAGAATTTACCATCTTGATAGAGGATATGAAGATTTTGATTTAAAATTAAAAAAATGTGGCGTAAACATTATTAGAAAAAAATGAATAATCAAAATCTAATAATTGCTTGCCCAAAAGGTAGGTTAGAGAAAAAAGTTTTAATATATCTCTCAGAAAGGGGCGTAATCGTAGAAGACGCTTTTTTAAATGATAACGTAAGAAAACTAACTTTTGATACAAATTTAAAAGAGATAAAGGTAATTAAATTAAAACCATCAGATATCCGGTCTTATATCACATTAGGTGCAGCTGATATTGGATTTGTTGGATATGATGAAATTCTTGAAAACAGCTCTCAAAATATTGTTCTTCTAAAAAAGACTAACATAGGGAAGTGCAGAATATCTATAGCCTCAGATAAAAAAAAAATTAATTTCTCGGAAAAGAAAATTTTTAAGGTTGCAACAAAATTTCAAAATATCTCTGAAAATTATTTTAAAGATTTAAACATACAGACTGAAACAATAAAATTAAATGGCTCGATAGAGCTCGCTGTAAAATATAGAATAGCTGATTTTATTTTAGATTTAGTTCAATCAGGCAAGACATTAAAAGACAACCAGTTGTATGAAAATGTAGTTATAAATAATGATATCTCAACTGTAATTATTAGCAGTTACTTCGCCTTTGATTTGAAGAAAAAATTTATAAAAAAACTCTTAATAAAAGGTCTGTAATGAGAGTTGTAAGTAAAAAATGGATTTTTGATAATCTCAACTCACAATCTACTATAAATGCTAATGTAACCTATACCGTAAAAAAAATTATAGAGGATATAAAAAAAAATAAAGATAAAGCGTTACTAAAGTATGTTAAAAAGTATGAGAATAAAAAGGCTACATTAAGAAGTATATTAATAACAAAAAAAACTCTTAAGGAGGCTTATGACACTCTCCCAAATGATATAAAAAAATCTTTAAAATTAGCTTATAGAAGAATTTTTTATTACCACTCAAAACAAAAAAAAATATCATATTCTTTTAAAGATCAACTTGACTCGAAGTTTTACGTTGAATGGAAACCAATTGAAAATGTTGGTTTATATATTCCTGGTGGTCTTGCATCTTATCCCTCCACAGTTTTAATGACAACTATTCCTGCAAAAATAGCTAGGGTTCCAAATATCATGATTTGTGTTCCCTCTCAAAATGGTCGAACATCAAAACTAACTCTAGCAGCAGCATATTTATGTGGAGTAAATAAAGTTTACAATGTTGGAGGTGCTCAAGCAATTGCAGCACTTGCGTTTGGTACAAAAATTATTAAAAAAGCCGATAAAGTATTTGGACCGGGAAACCAATTCGTAGCGGAGGCTAAAAAACAATTATTTGGTGCCATAGGAATAGATTTACCAGCGGGCCCATCCGAAGTATTAGTAATAGCTAATAATAAGTCAAACCCCTCTTGGATAGCTTACGATGTTCTAGCTCAAGGTGAACATGACCCTAATGCAAAAACATATGTTTTATCAAAATATAAAAGTATTTTGATTAAAGTTAAAAATGAAATCATAAGAATAATGAAAGAGACAAATTTGAAAAATGTTGATCGATCTATTAAAAATAATTGCAATTTAATTTTAGCTAAGAGTCAAAAAGAAATATATGAAATTTCAAATTTTATAGCTCCAGAACATCTTCATATTCATGAAAAATTTAATAAAGACATATTGAAAAATATTACAAATGCTGGGTCTGTATTTTTAGGCGAAAAATCTACTGTAGCTTTAGGAGATTATACAATGGGAACTAATCATGTATTACCAACAGACCAAACTGCAAAATTTTCATCTGGTTTGGGTGTTGAGGATTATACTAAAAAAACAGTTTTCATTGACCTTGGGAAAAAAACTCTCAAGAAAATAGAAAATCATACAATAAATCTTGCAAGACAAGAGGGTTTAGAAGCACATGCTTTATCAGTTGAAATTAGAAAAATCAAATCATAAAATATATTAAATTAAATGTCCAAAGAAGATGCAATAGAATTTCAAGGTGTAGTTTCAGAACTACTTCCAAATGCTATGTTTAAGGTTAAGCTAGATAATGAGCATGAAGTCATAGCGCACACATCTGGAAAAATGAGAAAAAATAGGATTAGAGTTCTCGCAGGAGACAGAGTAACAGTTGAAATGACACCATATGATTTAACTAAGGGCAGAATAACATTTAGGTCAAAGAACTAATGAATAATTTTTTAAAAGGAGCTATGCCATGTCTACAAAACTTATTGTCACAAACTACAAAAATTTTAAGTGTGGAGTCAAATTAAATGAAGGAGAATTGGTTAATATTCGCTTTCAACCTAACGAAGACGTTCAAATTGGAGATATATACAAAGTAAAAATTACTGAAATTTTACCCAATGATAGCGGTGCATTTATTTCTTACGGTAACGAAGACCAAAGGGGATTCTTTAAAAGAATAAACTCTCCTAATGGTGATAAAGCACATGAAGGGCAATCTTTATTACTTCAAGTAAGAAGCATAGGTTCTAAAGATAAAGTTCATCTTTTTACAAATAATGTCATTCTAACAGGTAAATTTATAAATTTATTACCATATGGTGACGAAATTATTTTAAGTAGAAGAACTAGAAAAAATTTAGACACAAACCAACAAGATAAAATTATGGATGCTCTAAGTGAGTCTGAAGTGGGATTGATAGCTAGGCATAATCTTACTCCTGAAAATATCGAAATAGCACAATCTGAATTGAATGATTTAAATAATAAATGGAAAGAGATAGAGTTGAACGCAAAAGAATTAAGCGATGAGGGCCTTGTTTTCCAAAATACATATTTTGATCAAAACTTTGTTTGTGATTACTCAGATAAAAATACTGATCAAATCATTTTTAGTGATAATGATCGATTTGAAAGAGTAAAAAACTGGGATGAAAAGTTAGACTCTACTTTTGCAAATTTATGTGAGGAAATGTCCAATGAAAAAATTGAAGAGGTATTTAATTTAGAAGAAAAAATAGATTATTTAATAGGTAATAATTACGATTTGCCTAGTGGGGGTAATATTATGATTGGTAAAACAGATGCCCTTACAGCTATTGATGTTAATACTGGTTCAGCAAAAAGATTTGATACAAATAGAGAGGCTATTCAATTAATTTCTAAGCTCATAAAATTAAAAAATATCTCTGGGAAAGTAGTTATTGACCCTGTATCCAGTGATCACAACACACTTAGAAAACTTGCTGGTATGTTAAAGAATGAATTTAGAGACGATTTAAGTATTACAAATGTATATGGCTATACCAGGGGAGGGCTTTTAGAATTGAGCAGATCAAGAAATGATCGATCTATTGATGAACTAAATCTTCAATAGCCTTTCAAAATGGTGGCCAGAGACGGAATCGAACCGCCGACACGAGGATTTTCAGTCCTCTGCTCTACCGACTGAGCTATCTGGCCATAGCGCATAATTACTATTACAAATAATTTCTTTTTACTAGTAAAAATTAGTTATCTGCTGAACAGGACATATCATTTCCACAACAGGTTGGAGATTTAATTTTACCGTGATCATTTGGGCACTCGGAAATTTGCACTTCTGATCCATTTTCTAGCTTTAGTATGCCATCAACTAAAGGCGCATCACATTTTCCACATGTTGCATTTACTGACATTCCACAATTTGAACATTCGTAAGTTGCCATATTTTCTCTTATAATAAGATCCTATAAATTTAAAATGAAAATGAAATAAAAATTATTTTCAATTATTAAAGGATTAGAGGTTATTAATGACAAATTTTGAAAAAGTTAGATTATTTATGAAAACATACGGTCAAGAAGTAAAAGATAAAGCTGGATTTAGTGACGCAAAGACAAACAAGTTGAGAATTGACCTTATCAAAGAAGAATTAGAAGAATTAATTGCAGCAGTTGATGATGAAAATTTACTTGAGGTAGCAGATGCATTGACGGACATACTTTATGTCACTTATGGGGCAGGTCATGCTTTTGGTATTGATTTAGATAAATGTTTTGACGAAGTTCAAAACTCTAATATGAGTAAAATAGGTGAGAATGGAAAACCTATATATAATGAGGCTGGAAAAGTAATGAAAGGCCCAAATTATTTTAAACCAGACCTTTCAAAATATTTAAATTAATTACTTTGGCATATTTGTGGCACCAGTTTCTAAAGAAAAGATTTTACCATCTTTGAAAGTGAATACTGCCATAACTGCCTGTGTGTTACCATCTGAAAATGTTACAAATGAGTGCTCAATCCCAATTTCATTATTTTCATAAATAATTCGAACCTTGTCTCTATTTATATCATCGCTCATTGCCCACTGTATAACATCTTGTTTAGTTAAAACTTTACCAGAAGCATGCATTGTGAATTTATAATCATCATGAAGCACCTCATTCATTCCAGCTTCATCTTTATTCATAAAGACCTCATTATATTTTTTTAATATTGACATTTTTAATCTTTTTTATTCGTCTAATGAGACTTGTGTTAATTCGAACAATTCAATGCTCTGTATACATTCATCATAAATTGGCTTCATCACAGGGTTAGTTCCTTTAACAATACCCATCATTTCCTCTTCATTATGAACATGAACTTTAAACATGATACCGCTTTTATCAGGTAAAATTCCAGGAACTGTTTTTTCTACATGTGCTGCTGCTTTCCTCATTGCCATCCCCTCTTCAGATTGAAAAAAAGCCATAAATTTTTCAAATTTACCTTCACCTTCTTTTAATCTACCAATTGCTAACATCATTTTTTCCATGATTACACTCTCCTTTATTATTAGATTTACTTTAGCTTATTATTTAAAAAAAATTATTAATTTTTTATTAACATATTATGCAAATAAATCATAATTTAGTCTCATCCAGCATAATTCAAAGTCGTAATTACAATTATGAAAACTATTTTTAAAATTGGTTCCAAAAGTCATACACTTAAATATCAAAGAAAAATGTCAGAGGGTGAAGTAAAAAAAATGAAATCCTTTGTTACATCAAAAGGCTTAAAGATAGAAAAAACAGGTAAGTTTAAGATAATTGATATCAGTGATCAGAAAGACTCCAGGACTTATAAGATTACTCTTTAATACTATAATTTTGTCTGAATTTTATTTTATTTATATTAGTTACCAATTATAGCTTTTATTAGCTGACTTAAATTCAACTTAAGTACGATTAAAAATACTATTTGTAAACAATTAGTATTAAATTTGAGGTAAAGAAAAATAATTTATATTTTAGAATTTTATACTTTTTTAGTTTTAGTATTTTACATATTCTTTTGATTTCTCTAATACTTAATAAATTTAAATTTTCTTCTTCAGAATAAAAATTTAAATTCAATTTTTTTAAAATTTTTCTGTGAATCTTTTTTGGCAACCAATGAATAAATGGTAAAATTGTATGGAAGTCTATAGGATAAAATCTGTTGGGTGTTTGTATAAAAATACTCTCTCTACAAATTCTTAGCATTTCTCTCACAAAAGAGACTTGATTATCAAAAGAACCTACATGTTCAATAGTTGCGTTTGAGTGAACAATATCAAAAGAATTATCTTCTAGTAAAGTATTTTTCCCATCACCTATCAATATATTTTTTATATTTTTATATTTTTTTTTTAAAATTCTACAATCTTGATTAGATAAACACGTTATATATGGATTATTTTTTGTATTTTCTAAAAAATTATTCTGCTCTATATCAATAGAGGGAGTGCTTCCTATATCGATGATGCTTTTGTTATTGGTATAATCATTATTAATTTTGAATAGATTAAAAAAGTTATTACGCGCTTTTATTATTATTTTTTGAAATATTCTATATAGATATGAATTTTTACTCTCAGAATAAGTTTCATGTCGATGCCTTTTTATTTTTTCGGACATATAATTTTAAGGGGCGTTCTGTTGCCCGGTCGCCCCAAAACCGCGCTTACCTAATTAGATTAAGCAGCGAGTGCTAATTCATTATCGTTAGCAATTATTTTAAGTTTCTATGTCGAAGAAACGCTTACAACGAGCAAAAACTATATCCTTCAGAGCACGTCAAACCTATATCACCCCCATAAAATTTTATGGTGGAGGTGTCGGGTACCGCCCCCGAGTCCGATACACCTATTACATATAGCGTTTATTGCTATAGTTGATAAACAACGAAGATAATATAGTCTAATAAATGAATCCTTTAAACACCTATGAAGAAAAAAGTCACTAAAGTGCCAAAATTTAAAGATTTTAAAACAACAAGAGCAACATCATCTGCTTTAGAAAAAATACTTTATAAACAAATTCCAATTTTAGACCATGGTTTCATAAGAGTTATTGATTATATGGGAACAGATCAGTCTATAGTCCAAGCAGCTAGGGTTTCTTATGGTGAGGGAACAAAAAAATTACGTGAGGACCGTGGTCTTATAAGATATCTCTTAAGTCACTGGCACACAACTCCCTTTGAGATGTGTGAAATTAAGTTTCATATTAAACTACCTATTTTTGTTGCTAGACAATGGATCAGACACAGAACTGCAAATGTAAATGAATACTCAGCTAGATACTCTGTTCTAGATAAAGAATTTTATGTTCCAGAGATGGATCAACTTGGATCTCAATCCACTACAAACAAGCAAGGGAGATCAAATACTTTAGATAAAAAGTTTGCAAAACAAGCCCAGGATTTAATTCAAAAGAATTCCGAACAACTCTATGATGACTATCAAAATTTACTGAATGGTAAGCTTTTGAATAATGATGAATACGTTGAAGGGGAGGGACTAGCTAGAGAACTAGCTCGAACAACTCTTCCATTAAATTATTACACTCAGTGGTATTGGAAAGTAGACCTTCATAATCTTATGCATTTTTTAAGATTGCGAGCAGATAGTCATGCTCAGTATGAAATACAAATTTATGCTGAAAAAATGGTTGAAATTTTAAAAAAGTGGGTACCTTTAACTTACGAAGCTTTTGAAGATTACCGTTCGGACTCATTCCAACTCTCTAAAGAGGCTATGAAAATTGTTAAAGATAAATTAGCGAATAAAAAAATTAAGAAGTCTAATTATAAGCTATCACCAAGAGAGCTTAGAGAATTAGAAATAAAGTTTAATATTAAATTATCTTAGCTTTGAAATTTTTTTGTAATTGCGTTTGTTATATTTTCAAATTTTAGAGAATAACCATCTTTATAATCAAAACAATAGGGCTTTCCGTCATCACAACTTTTAGGGATATTTAAATTAAAAGGAAGTTCTTCAATTAAATTTATATTTTCTTTGAGTAGTAGAGACTTAGTCTTAGATTCACCAAAAATATATTTTTTTTCATTTAGTTCTTCTAAATAAGACATGTTTTCAACTACACCAAGTATTGGAACATTAACCTTGATAAACATATTAATACCTCTTATGACATCTTTTAAAGATAGAAGCTGCGGAGTTGTAATAATAAGAGTTCCATCCAGTTTTAGTTTTTGGGACATTGATATTTGTACATCCCCAGTACCAGGAGGAAAATCAACAATTAAATAGTCTAAATTACCCCACTTTGTCTTGTTTATAAGCCCATCAAGCCCTTTCGCTAACATAGGCCCTCGCCAAACAATTGCTTGTTCTTCATTTACAAGAAAACCTATCGACATTGCTTTAATCCCAAATACTTCAAAGGGTAAAAACTTCCCATCTTCAACTTTAGGTTCCTTATCTCCGATGCCAAGTAATGTTGGGACACTAGGTCCATAAATGTCTGCGTCTAAAAGGCCAACTTTGTATCCTTGGTTTGCTAAAGTTATAGCGATATTGCAAGCTACAGTTGATTTACCAACACCACCTTTACAGCTTGATATTCCAAAACATGTCTTGATATTCATATATTAAACATTACATATAATGTATCGTGAACAAAAACAAATTTAAAATTTTTGCACTTGATGGCCCATGGGGACCTTCATCAGGGAACAATAATAGAGGTTCTGGTGGTTTCTCAGGCGGTAACAATGACTCAATTGATGACCTTCTCAAAGATTTAAAAAATAAATACAAAATTAAAATGCCTTTCAAAGGTGGTTTTAAGGGTGTTTCATTTCTAATACTAATAGCTTTTATAATTTGGCTTGCTACAGGTTTTTATAGAGTTGAGCCTGACGAACAAGGGGTTGAACTACTTTTTGGTAAATGGAATGAAAGCACAACAGATCCAGGACTCCATTATTTTTTCCCAACACCTATTGGAAAAGTCTTAACTCCAAAAGTTGAAGCAATCAGAAAAATTAATGTTGGTTTTAGATCCAATGGTAATTCTACAAGAGATGTACTGGAAGAAAGTATGATGTTAACATCCGACCAAAATATATCTGATTTAGACTATACAGTGCTTTATAGAATTAAAGATGCTGGGCAGTTTTTATTTAATTTAAGAGATCCTGAAGAAACAGTAAAAGTTATATCTGAAAGTGTGCTAAGAGAGGTTGTTGGTCAAACTAACCTAGAAGGTCTACTAACCGTTTCTAGACAATCCGTTGAGAGAGACTCAAGATCTTTACTACAAGAACTTTTGGATGAATATGAAGTTGGAATACTAATTCAATCCATACAATTACAAGACGTTAACCCTCCAAGAGAAGTAATAGATGCTTTTGATGATGTTCAAAAAGCTAGACAGGATAAAGAAAGAACAGTCAACCAAGCTGAGGCCTATAGTAATAGAATTGTGCCTGAGGCAAGAGGTGAGGCTGAAAAAATTCTCCAAGAGGCAGAGGGTTATAAAAATAAATTAATTAAACAAGCTGAAGGTGAAGCAAGTAGATTTCTTCAAGTGTTAGACACGTATGAGCAATCTAAAGAGACAACTAAAAAAAGAATTTACTTAGAAACACTAAGAGACGTTCTATCAGGATCTAGTAAGATAATGATTGATCAAAACTCTGGTAACGGAGTTGTTCCTTACTTACCTTTAAATGAGTTGAACAAAAATAAGCAGACAGGTAACAACTAATGAAAATGAGAAACTATATAATTGTAGGATTGTCTTTCTTTTTTATTCTATTTGCATCAGGTTTTTTCTTTGTTGTAGACCAAACAAAACAAGTAATTGTTTTACAATTTGGTGAGCCTCGTGCTGTTCATCAAACACCAGGTTTAAAGTTTAAATTACCGTTTATTCAAAATGTTGTTTACTACGATAGTAGGGTGTTAAACTTAGACCCTGCCCAAGAAGAGGTGATACTAAGAGACCAAAAGCGTATAGTAGTTGACTCAATCGTTAGATATATGATTAAAGATCCTCTTAAGTTTTTTCAAACAACTAGAACAGAATTAGCTTTAAATGATCGCTTGGGAAGAATAGTAAACTCATCTGTTAGAGGTGTCATAGCTCAGTACCAACTAAATGACTTACTGTCAGATGATCGTGATAAAATTATGGCTGAGATTTTTGAAAATGTTCGTGAAGATCAAGATACCTTCGGTATTGAAATTGTTGACCTAAGGTTAAAAAGAACCGAACTTACGCCAGAAGTTCAATCCAATGTGTTTGATAGGATGAGAACGGAAAGAGAAAGAGAAGCAAATCTATTAAGAGCGGAAGGTCAAGAGATCTCACAAAAAATTAAGGCAACTGCTGATAGAGAGAAAATTGAAATTATTGCTGAAGCAGAAAAACAATCTAATATCTTAAAAGGTGAAGGTGAGGCTGCAAGAAACCAAATTTTAAATGAGGCTTTTGCAAAAGACCCTGAATTTTTTGAATTTATAAGATCAATGGAAGCATACGCTGACACTTTTAAAGATGGAACAACTACCATGGTTATTTCTCCTGATAGTGATTTCTTTGAGTATTTCGAAAACTCTGAGGGCGCCAACTAAATAAAAACACTAAAATGAAAAGACACTTAGTTTTATCTCTTTTCAGTATATTTTTTATAATTCAAAGTGCATCAGCACAATTCGAGAGAGGTTATGCAGATTTAGTTGATGAGCTTCTACCTTCTGTTGTAAGCATCGCTACTAGTCAAACCGTAGAAAGGCAATCAAGGCAATTACCTGAATTTCCAGAAGGCCACCCGTTCAATGATATGTTTGATGATTTTTTTGGCAATCAAATGCCAAAACGAGAAAATTTAACTGGTCTTGGGTCAGGATTTATTATTAGTGATGAGGGCTATGTAGTTACAAATAATCACGTAATAAGCGGAGCAGATCAAATAACTGTAATTTTTAATAATGGAATTGATGAAGTTCCTGCAGAACTTGTTGGAACTGACCCTAAAACTGACATTGCTGTTTTAAAAATTGACCCCTCATCTGTTGATATACAAAGTGTTAACTGGGGTGATTCAAATTTATCAAGAGTCGGAGATATTGTATTAGCTATCGGTAACCCTTTAGGTTTAGGTGGAACTGTAACTTCAGGAATAATATCATCTATAAATAGAGATATAGGCGGAGGCCCTTACGTTGACTTTATACAAACTGATGCACCAATCAATAGAGGTAACTCCGGTGGACCTTTATTTAATTTAGATGGAGAGGTAATTGGAATTAATTCAATGATTATTTCCCAAACAGGTGGAAGTGTTGGACTAGGTTTTTCTATTCCCTCCCAAACAGCAAAATTAATTGTTGAACAAATAATTTCATTTGGTCAGGCAAAAAGAGGAAGACTTGGTGTTCAAATTCAAGATTTAACTGAAGAATTTTCTGAGAGTCTAGGCTATGACTCAACCGAGGGTGCATTTGTTGCTTCTGTTGAGCCAAATAGCCCTGCTGCATTATCAAACATTCAAGCTGGAGATATAATAATTGAGTTTAATAATCAAAAAATCACATCATTTAAAGATTTACCTAAAGTTGTTGCGGAAACCCCAATAGATAGTGAAGTAATTGTTAAAGTTTGGAGAAACGGAGAAATTATAGATATACAGGTAAAGGTAGGTGAATTAGAAGAGGGCCGCAAACTTGCTAAAAATGATGGAGTTTATTTAGAAGAGTTAGATATTACTGTTCTTGAGTTGACAATTGAGTCTATAAATTCTTTAGAATTAGACTCAAAAACTAAGGGTATTTTAGTTACAGAAGTAGGTGATAAAAACGAAAATCTTTTAAAGAATGATGTTATTATCCAAGTATCTAGTGAAAAAATTACAGATATTAGTTCTTTTGAAACGATCATATTTAATAGTATTAAGCTGAATCGAGATAAATTATTATTAAGAGTAATTAGAGACGGAAATGAATTTTGGTTAATAAACCCATTCGTTATTGAATAAGTTTCTTTTTGTTGTAGGACCCACTTGTTCAGGTAAAAACGACTACGCGTATGAATTATCAAAATTAATTGACATAGAAGTTATTAATGCTGACAGCATACAAGTATATAAACAACTAAAGATTTTATCAAATAGACCTACAGAGCAAGAATTAAAGATAGTCCCTCATCATCTCTATGGACATGTAAATAATAAAGAATATTCAGTCAATCATTGGATAGATGAAGTTAAGCAAGTAATCAAAAATATTCAAAGTAGAAATAAAATACCTGTGTTTGTTGGTGGTACTGGATTTTATATTCAATCACTAATAGAGGGATTATCAGTGATGCCTTCAATAAGCCAAAAATTTAAAAAACAAGCAGAAGATTTATTTTTAGACAAAGGCCCAGATCATTGCCTGAATATTTTAGAAAAATATTATAAAAAAACAATTTTTCCAAAAGATAAACAAAGATTATTAAGCCGTTTAGCTTTTTGCTTGGAGTATGATGATATAATGGAAAATAATTATGGTAGTAAAGTACCAATTACTCCTAATTCACTTGTTATCCAAGTTACAAAACCCAAGAAAGATCTTTATGAAAAAGCAGAATTAAGATTTCATCAAATGATAAACAAGGGTGCTTTAGAGGAGGTCAGATCACTTTATGAAAATAAAAAAATATCAAAAACTCTCTTCAAAGCACATGGTCTGCCAGAGCTGTTATCATGTGTTAGAAATAAATTAAGTTTAGAGGAGGCTATTTATTTAGGAATTAAAAATACCAAGAGGTATATTAAAAGACAGTTTACATGGTGGAATAACCAAAAATTTAGCCAACTTAATTTGAGAATAAACTATAAAAAAAGCTTCCCTAAAGATTCAATTGAAAATATAAGTATATACCTAAATGAGCAATGATAACGAATTCACGGGAGCAGATATTTTACTCAAAGCCCTTAAAGACCAAGAGGTTGATACAATTTTTGGTTATCCAGGTGGAGCTGTTCTTCCAATTTATGATGCAATATTTGGCCAAAACTTTTTAAAACATGTTTTAGTAAGGCAAGAGGCTGGTGCAGTTCATGCAGCAGAGGGCTATGCTAGATCAAGTGGGAAAGTAGGTGTGTTGTTAGTTACATCTGGTCCTGGTGTGACCAATGTCGTTACTGGATTAACTGATGCATTGATGGATAGTATTCCAATTGTATGTATCAGTGGACAAGTCCCATCACATTTAATTGGAACAGATGCATTTCAGGAATGTGACACAACTGGAATTACAAGACCTTGCACCAAGCACAATTATTTAGTGAAGGACGTAAGTAAACTTTCTGAGACTATCCATGAGGCATTTAAAATTGCTAGCTCTGGTAGACCAGGACCTGTTTTAATTGATATTCCTAAAGATGTTCAATTTGCAAAGTCAAAATACATATCAAAGAAAGATATTAGTTTTAGAGAGCACAGAATTAAAGCTGGTTCCAAAAAAGTAGATAAAAATTTTGTTAAAGAACTAGTAAATCATATTAAAAAATCTGAGAGACCTATATTTTATGTTGGTGGTGGTTGTTTAAACTCAGGCCATCAAGCTAGCCAAGAGCTTATTGAGCTTGTAAACAAAACAAATATTCCAATTACAACAACTCTTCATGGATTGGGATGCTTTCCAGGTGAAGATAAAAGTTCTCTTGGGATGTTGGGTATGCATGGAAATTATGAAGCTAACTTGGCTATGAACAAATGTGATTTGATGATTAATGTCGGTGCAAGATTTGATGACCGTGTTACAGGCAGATTAGATGCTTTTTCTCCGGACTCTATAAAATTCCATATAGATATTGATCAAAGTTCAATTAATAAAAACGTTAAAGTCAATTTTCATACTAATACTGACATTAATCTAACACTTAAAGAAATTAACTCATTTATAGATACTAATAACATTGATTTTGGCGATAAAGATTATAGAAATTGGTGGGGTCAAATTAATGAATGGAGAAAAAAAGATTGTCTCCACTACGAACAAGGCGATGAAGTGATTAAACCACAACATGCTATATCCAGACTTTACGAATTAACAAAACAAAAAGACACTTTTGTTACTACAGAGGTTGGTCAGCATCAAATGTGGGCAGCTCAATATTATAAGTTTTCAAAACCAAATAGATGGATTACGTCAGGTGGTTTAGGTACAATGGGTTTCGGTATGCCTGCAGCAGTTGGAGCACAAATGGCAAATCCAGACTCACTTGTTATAGATATAGCTGGTGAAGCATCTTTCCTCATGAACATTCAAGAAATCGCTACTGCTGTCCAATATAAGTTACCTATAAAAATATTTATACTAAATAATGAATATATGGGAATGGTTAGACAGTGGCAGGAACTATTACATGGTAGTAGATATTCAGAGAGTTACGTGGACGCCCTTCCTGATTTTAAAAAATTAGCAGAAAGCTTCAATGCTGTTGGAGTTAGGGCAAAAAATATTAATGAATTAGATGATACAATTAATGAAATGATTTCAATTGATAGGCCAGTTATAGCCGATATTTGGGTCGATAAAAAAGAAAATTGTTTTCCTATGATACCAAGCGGGGCTGCGCATCACGAAATGTTACTATCTAAATACGATAAAGAAAATCCTGAAAATCAGGAAAAAGGAAAAGTACTAGTTTAATAATTTTTTCATAATGTCCTCTACTTCAGTTTATCCTACACCTATAAACGCTTTTAAACAGTCTAAGAGAAGCGTACTTTCTGTTATTGTTGATAACGAACCTGGTATTCTTGCACGTATAGTAGGTTTATTTTCAGGAAGAGGTTATAATATTGAAGCCTTAAATGTAACAGTCGTAGATGTTAAAAAAAATCTTTCTCGAATTACTATAGAAACTCTTGGAGAAGAAAAAGTAATTAGTCAAATTATAGCACAACTAGAAAAACTTGTTCCCGTTCATAGCGCCACTAATTTAGCAAACTTAAGTGAGTCTTATGAGGCCGAAATTTGTCTAGTTAAAATTGAATTTGAAAATGAGGAACAAGATCAAAAAATACTCAATTTTGCAGATATTTATCGTTCAAGAACTGTTCAAAAAAGACAAAATATTGTTGTTTATGAAATATCAGGCACAAGCGAGCGAATAAACAAATTTTTAGATGACTTAGACACAATCGGTGGTATAAAAGTCGAATTAGTTCGAAGTGGCCCTATAGGGCTCGGTATATAACGTTTTTAGGGGGTAATATGAAGGTTTATTACGAACAAGATGCTGATTTTAACATAATTAAAGACAAAAAAATTGTAATAATAGGTTTTGGATCGCAAGGTCATGCTCATGCATTAAATCTAAAAGACTCTGGGGCTTCTAATGTAGTTGTTGGATTGAGAGATGGTTCTCCATCAAATGAAAAAGCAAATAATGTGGGCTTAAAAACTCAAACACCATCAGATGCCGT
>CACMWX010000012.1 GCA_902617515.1 uncultured Alphaproteobacteria bacterium | reverse complement strand
GATGGATGGTGGCAAATCCATATGTTTAACTGTCAATAGTGAAACCCCTTTATGGGATTTTGAGTTTGAACAACCTGTTCCAAAGATAACAAAAGAAAATGCTTTTCCAAAAATAATAACTATCCCAACAACAGCAGGAACTGGGGCAGAAACAGAAATAACAGCAATGGTTACACATTTAGAAAAAGGAATGAAATTTTGCATATGGCATCCAGATGTAAGGCCTATATTTACACTGGTAGATCCAGAGTTAACTTTAGAACTACCTCCAAAATTAACAGCGTGGACAGGTGTCGATGCACTTGTACATAGTATCGAGGGATACTGTGTGCCAGGTTTTCATCCACTTTGTGATGGAGCTGCTTTAGAAAGTCTTAATTTAATTTCAAAATCTCTTATTTTAGCTGTAGAAGAGCCAAATAATTTATTGGCAAGAGGTGCAATGATTATAGGATCATATTTGGGAGGAATATCCTTTTTAAAGGGATTAGGTAATGTTCATTCAATATCCCACATGGTTGGAGCAGAATTTAATACTCACCATGGTTTAACGAATGCTATTGTTTTACCACCTGTTCTTCATTTCAATTTACCAGGTATGGACGAGAGTAATGCTGACTTTTTAATTTTATCATTAATTGGTATTTTTGGAGGAACTGCTGCAATACTATTTATTTACTCATATAGGTTAATAGCAGCTAGTAAAATCGCAGTTTTTGAATATTTAGCAATACCCTCATCTTTTATTCTAGCCTGGATATTTTTTGGTGAAGCACCTTTTGATCAACTTTTCCCTGGAGTTTTATTAATAGTTTTTGCAGGAATGATTATTATTTGGAGAGATAAAAATAAGAAAATTAATAAACCAAATTAAATGATTAGTTCATTTAGATTTCATAGACTTCATAACAATTGTTCGATCAATTTCTCCAACTAGCTCTCCAGATTGGGAATTTATTATAGGGTAGGCCGTATCATCTTCACAAATCTGGTCAATTAATGTTTCAATTTTAGCATTTTCATCTATGCATTTTGTTTTATCTGAAAATAATTTTTTTGACTCATCAGAACATTCCTTACGCATAACTTTTCCTGCGCTTAATACTTTATATTTTGGAACATCTTCACAAAAATCTTTAACGTATTTATCAACTGGATTTGCCACAATTTCTTCAGGTGTTCCAACTTGAGAAATCTCTCCATCTTTCATAATTGCAATATGATCTCCCATTTTTATTGCCTCTAAAAAATCATGAGTAATAAAAACCATAGTTCGTTGTAATTTTTTTTGAATGTCTAAGAGTTCATCTTGCATTTCTCTTCTAATCAATGGGTCTAAAGCAGAAAATGGCTCATCAAATATTAAGATTTCTGGCTCAACTGCCATCGCACGTGCTAAACCAACTCTTTGTTGCATTCCACCTGATAGCTCTCTTGGATAATTATTATGCCAACCTTTTAAACCAACTAGATTTAAAGACTCTGTAGCCTTGTCTAATCTTTCTTGTTTTTTTTCTCCTCTAATTTCTAAACCATAAGAAATATTTTCAAGAACTGTTCGATGTGGAAAAAGTCCAAAGTGTTGAAATACCATACTCATTTTATTTCTTCTAAGATCAAGAAGGTTATTTCTAGTAATTTTTGTAATGTCAATATCATCAATAATTACCGATCCAGATGTAGGTTCAATTAATCTAGTTAAACATCTAACTAAAGTTGATTTTCCACTACCTGATAATCCCATTACAACAAATGTTTCACCTTTTTGAATGGAAAAGCTGACATCTTTGACAGCTACTACATGTCCGGTTTTTTCTTGTACTTCGTCTCTACTTAAATTTGGATCTAAATTGTCTAAAATTCTTTTTTCATCATTACCAAAAATTTTCCATATATTTGAGCAAATTATTTTATCCATATTATCCTAGTTTAAGGCTATTATAATTGTGAATTAACACTATTAAAATAAAATTATTTTTATAAATTCTTATATAGTTGAATAAATATAAGCAAATATGTCTTTAGATCAAAATATAGCTACTAAAAATAAATTAAATAAAAATATAATTTTTTACTTAAGTATTTTTATCATTGGGGCAGTAGCTTATTATCTATCGATTATTAATGAGGACCCTACTGTATTTCCTAAATCTATTACTGATGAATTTAAATTTACCGCATGGATAAATGCCGGAGAAGATTATTTAAAAGATAACTATAGATGGATAACGAGATTATTTGCCTCTTTTTTACAAGCTGGTTACATGGCATTGGAAAATTTCTTTGTTGAGTCGCCGTGGATTTTAATAATGTCTTTAATGGCTCTTCCAGCTTTAGCATATGGTGGTATTAAACTTGCTCTATTTTGTATGTTTACAGTTTATTTCTGGGGTGCAGTTGATATGTGGGAAGTCTCAATGCAAACATTAGCATTAATGGGCTTATCAGTAATTTTATCTGTTATTTTTGGAGTTATCCTAGGGATACTCAGTTCTCAAAGTGATAGATTTGAAAATTTTTTAAAGCCTATCTTGGACACCATGCAAGTCATGCCTGCCTTTGTATATTTATTCCCTGCTATGTTCTTTTTTGGAATTGGCGGTGCTCCAGCAATACTTGCTACACTAATTTATGCTATGCCTCCAATTATTAGGTTAACAAATTTAGGGATAAGACAAGTATCTAAAGAAACAATAGAGTCAGCTGAGTCTTTTGGATCTAATAAATTTCAGCTTTTATTTAAAATTAAAATACCGATGGCTTTACCAAGTATCATGATGGGTGTTAATCAAACAATTATGATGGCTTTAGCTTTAGTTGTTCTTGCAACTTTTATTGGTGCCGAAGGTTTAGGTGGTCAAGTATGGCAAGCAATTAGAAAATTAGATGTTGGTTGGGCGATGGAAGGGGGCTTGTGTATTTTATTTATGGCAATAATGTTTGATAGAATAAGTAGTGCTATTAGTAAAGAAAAAGAAACCTTACCTGATGATGTAAAAAAATTTTACTTATTGCCGCAAAATTTACACAGAAACCCTTTAGCAAACTTGATTGAATTACCTTTGAGAATATCTGTAAAGCTCATAAATATATTTTTTACAACTATTGTTAATATTTTTGCTAGTTTAATTGCTAGCTTTATTTCTTTTTTTAATAAGTCTCAAAAAGGTTCAGTTAAAAATTTTATAAACCAACGATATTTTTTATTTTCATCATTTTTAATTTTTATCTTTATTTATATTTTTGATGCATACATTTATAGTATAGGAACTTTTCCAGAAACTTGGGCAATTGATATTCAAAAACCAATAGAAGATACTGTCAAGGCAATGACTCTTGATCCTGGTTTTATATCATTTGCAAAAGGCATGAAGTATTTTGTTTACTTATATTTGCTAAACCCATTAAATTTATTTCTAACTCAGATACCTTGGTGGTATACAATGATTGTTTTTATCCTTATAGGATATGTGACAGTTGGAATAAAGTTTGCCACCATCACCGCAATATTATTAGCCTTTATTGGAGCTACAGGTATGTGGGTGCATTCAATGATTACGCTATCTTCAGTATTAGTTTCAGTTTTAATTTGTTTTGTAATAGGAGTACCACTTGGAGTAATAGCATCCTACAATAAATGGTACAGAGATATCCAAAATGTTGTTTTAGATGCAATGCAAACTTTGCCCTATTTTTGTTATTTAATTCCTGTTTTAATGTTTTTTGGAGGAAATATAGTATCTGCAGTTATTGCAACAGTTATATATTCTGTACCACCAATAATAAGATTAACAGCACTTGGGTTGTCACAAGTTTCAGGGAGCTATTCAGAGGTATCTAAATCTTTTGGAGGAACAGGTATTCAAACTTTAAATAAAGTAAAATTTCCACTAGCTGTTCCCAGTCTCGTCATGGGTTTTAATCAAACTGTAATAATGGCTTTTGCAATGCAAATTGTTACACCATTGATTGGAGGAAAAGGTCTAGGACTCCAAGTATTTAATGCACTTCAAAGATCAGATACAGGAAGAGGTCTATCAGCCGGTTTAGCTATCGTTCTTCTAGCTATTATCATCGATAGGATAACCCACGCCTGGACTAAGAAACAAAGACAAGCCCTTGGATTAGATAATTCCTAATGGGTTTTAAGAAAGATCTTCCCTTAACTAGTTCGCATTGGGGAACTTATAGAGCAAAAGTAAATAATGGGAAAGTCACAGAATTAATTGGATGGGAAAATGATAAAGATCCATCACCAATAGGCCCAGGTATTTTAGATATTCACGATAATCAAACGCGAATTGATAAGCCTATGATCAGAAAAAGTTGGATTGATAATGGACCAGGAACAAACAATAACTTAAGGGGGATAGATCCTTTTGTGGCTGTATCTTGGGATGAAGCTGAAAATATAGTAGCCAAAGAATTAAACAGAGTAAGAGAAAACTTTGGTAATTCCTCAATATTTGGTGGATCTTATGGCTGGGCTAGTGCTGGAAGATTTCATCATGCTCAAAGCCAACTACATCGTTTTTTAAATTGCATAGGTGGCTACACAAGATCAAAGTTTACTTACAGTTTTGCAGCAGCAGAAGCAATGGTTCCCCATATACTTGGAAGCTATAGAGCCTTTCTTGATACCTGTACTAGTTGGGACTCAATCGAAGAGAACACAGAACTATTTGTATGTTTTGGAGGGGTTCCTCTAAAAAATGGTCAAATAGCTCAAGGTGGAACTGGAAGTCATAATCAAAAAGAAAAACTTATTAGTTCTGCTAAAGCTGGCATAAGATTTGTAAATTTGAGTCCACTTAAAAGTGACTTGTTAGACGAAGTTAAAGGAAAGTGGTTACCTTTAAGACCTAATACTGATGTAGCAATTATGCTCGGTCTAGCACACACTCTATACAAAGAAAATTTATATAGTGAAATATTTATTGAAAAATACACAGAAGGATTTGATATTTTCTTACCATATCTTTTAGGAGATTTAGATGGAGTTGTAAAAGATGCTAATTGGGCTTCAGAAATAAGTGAAATCTCACCTGAAGAAATTATATCTCTAGCAATGGACATGTCCTCAAAGCGAACTATGATATCTGTTAGTTGGTCTTTAACTCGCCAAGATCATGGTGAACAGCCTTTTTGGGCAGCAATTATGCTGGCATCAATGTTGGGTCAAATAGGTTTACCAGGTGGTGGTTTTGGATTTGGTTATAGTGCAACTAATCACATTGGTGGGCAGTTTTCCATTATTCCTGGTGCTGCTTTTCCACAATCTGACAATAAAATTGATAATTTTATTCCAGTTGCAAGAATAAGTGATTTACTTTTGAATCCAGGTAAAACTTTTCATTTTGATGGCAAGGAGTATGAATATCCTGATATTAAATTAATTTATTGGGCAGGTGGAAACCCATTTCATCATCATCAGGATATTAATAAACTTTTGCTAGCTTGGCAAAAACCTGAAACCATTATTTCTAATGAATGGTGCTGGAATTCTTTAGCTAAATATTCAGATATTATCTTACCTTGTACCACTCCACTTGAAAGACAAGACATAATGCTTACCCCAAGAGATCCTTATGTAATTTCAATGTCAAAATTAGTTGAACCTTTTGAAGAGGCTAAAAGTGATTTTGATATTTTTAAAGGAATTGCGAAAAAAATGGATATTGAAAATCTTTTTACTGAAGGAAGAGATGAAGAGGATTGGCAAAAATGGATTTATCAAGAAACATCAGTCAAATCAAAGTCATTAAAAAATATCGATTTTCCTAGCTATCAGGAGTTTAGAAAAATAGGGTGGTTTAAAGTACCACCACCAAAAGAAAATACAATAATGTTAAAAGATTTTAGAGAAGATCCTACTAAATTTCCCCTTTCAACTCCAAGTGGAAAAATAGAAATATATTCTAAAACAGTAGATAGTTTTAATTATGAAGATTGTCCTGGTCATCCAACCTGGTTAGAACCCTGTGAATGGCTTGGAAGTAAAAATAAAAACTATCCTTTACATTTAATATCTAATCAACCAAAAAATAAATTACATAGTCAAATGGATCACGGAGGTTATAGTAAATCTTTTAAAATTAAAGATCGTGAACCAATTGAAATGAATAGTGTTGATGCAAGCAGTCGTGGAATAAATGAGGGAGATATAGTAAAACTTTTTAATGACAGAGGTGCCTGTTTAGCTGGTGTAAACATTAATGATAATATACGCCCTGGAGTTGTTCAAATTAGTACAGGTGCATGGTACGATCCTGAGGATACTAAAAATTTTAAAACTATCTGTAAACATGGTAATCCTAATGTCCTTACAAAAGACAAAGGAACTTCGAAATTAGGTCAAGGTCCTATAGCACACTCATGTCTCATCGAAGTAGAATTAGTTAAAGATAAAATTTCACCTGTGACCGCATTTGACCCTCCTGTAATTATTCGTGACTATAAATCTAATAGAGTCATTGATAAATAAATGGGAAATTTACAAGAAGAAGCTGATCTAAATCAAACAATTCAAATTAGTGCACGT
The DNA here is from genome assembly GCA_902617515.1 of uncultured Alphaproteobacteria bacterium. Taxonomy (GTDB): domain Bacteria; phylum Pseudomonadota; class Alphaproteobacteria; order HIMB59; family HIMB59; genus HIMB59. The sequence continues at coordinate 20,612 of CACMWX010000012.1, read as the reverse complement.
AGATTTGAAGAGTCTCCATTCATTCAACGTACTAATACTTCGAATATGGTTAGAGGCGTCTATGCAGGAAGATATTTTCCTATGAAAATTGATGAAGATCCTTTAGAAAAATATTGGCTTTTAAGACAAAAAGCTCTTTTATTTGATGTTCCAGAAAAACCGATAGAAATATCAGGAAAAGACTCAGTTTCTTTTTTGAATAAAGTGCTGACAAGAGAAATTTCAAAAACAAAAATTGGCAGAGGTTATTATGCACTTGCCTGTACACCAAAAGGTGGAATATTCATGGATGGAGTTTTATTTAGATTTGATGATGAAAAGTTTTGGTACGTTCAAGCGGATGGCCCATTTGAAGATTGGCTTATTGCTCATAGTTCAAATTATGATATTCAAATAAAAGACCCTAAATCCAGAGTTCTTCAAATTCAAGGTCCGGCTTCAATCGATATTATGAAGTTAGCTTCTAATGGAAAGATTGATGAAAATATGCCTTATTTTACATCCAATTTTTTTGATCTAGGAGGGCAAACTTTATATGTTTCAAGAACAGGTTTTACAAATGAATTAGGATTTGAAATTTTTTGTGATGGTTTTAACACAGACCATTTAGCTCTATGGGACTATCTTATTGAATGTGGTAAACCATATGGTATGCAATTTTCTGCCTCTAGAGCCATGACCATTAGAAGAATTGAGGGTGGTATTTTTGGAAATTTAACTGATATAGATACTACAATTACTCCTTTCGAAGCAGGCCTAGGGTATTTTGTGAATATGAATAAAGATTTTATCGGTAAAGATGCATTAATTAAAAAAGATAAAAGGACTTGTTTATTTGGAATAACATGTAAAACAGCAGTTCCTAAAGCCGGAAGTAAAATAAACATTAATGATAAAGAAGTTGGCTACATAACAGCAGGTGTACCATCTCCAACTCTCCAACAAGGAATTGGTTATGTAAGATTTTATAAACCAAATGATTATATAAATAAAGAGATAGAAATAATTCTCCCAGATAATTCTTCACATACCGGAGTCGTTGTGGATTTACCTTTTTATGATAAAGAAAAAAAAATTGTAAAGGGGATAGATAGATCTATTCCCATTAAACCTGATAGTTATTCTTTTGATGCAAAATAATTTTCTTAAAAATAAAAAAATTATTTTATCTGCTGGTGCTTCTGGGATAGGTTTAGCTACTGTAAAATTATTACTTTTACAAGGTGCTATTGTTTATACTTGTGATATTGATAAAAAAAATATTAATAAACTGAAAAAAAATTCATACTTTAATAAAAAACTTTTTATATCAGAATGCGATGCTTCAAAAGAAGATGAGGTGAAAAAATTTTATAAAGAAATATCAAATAAAACTAAAAAAATAGATGGACTTATAAATAATATTGGAATAGCTGGACCTACATCTCCTTTAGAGAAAATTAAATCTGATGATTGGGAAAAGACTTTACATGTAAATGTTAATAGTCATTTTTATTTTACTAAATATGCAATACCCATGATTAAGAAATCTAAAAATGGCTCAATCATCAATATTTCCTCAACAGCTGGTATTGATGGTTTTCCTAATAGATCACCTTATACTGCAAGCAAATGGGCTTTAGTTGGTATTACTAAAACTTTAGCAATGGAATTAGGTAAATTTAATATACGAGTAAATGCAATATGCCCGGGTTCTGTTAAAGGTGCGAGAATGATGAGGGTCATAAAAGCGAAAGCAAAAATGTTAAAGCAATCTGTAAGATCAATTGAAAATGATTTTGTTTCTATGAGCTCTTTAAAACAATGGGTTTATGAAGATGATATAGCAAAAATGTGTTCCTTTTTAATTTCTCAAGACTCCCTTAGAGTCTCTGGTCAAGTAATTTCTATTGATGGAAATACTGAGAGAATGGATTAAGTTTTTTTTAGCTTTAAATAATCTCTAGTCTCTTGGGGACTCATAATAGAGAAGCCCAACTCATGAACTATTTTTATTGCCTTTTCAACTAATTGTGGATTAGTTGCAAGTTTTCCCTTTGATAAATATAAATTATCTTCAAGCCCAACTCTTGGATTACCTCCAAGTAAAACTGTTTGAGCAACAAAGGGCATTTCATTTCTTGAAATTGCAAAGCCTGACCAAATAGCATTTTTAGGCATGACATCTAACATTGCAATCATAGCTGTAGTTTTTGCTGGAGCTCCCCAGGGAATTCCTAAACACATTTGATATAAGGGTGGGTCGCTAAGTAGTCCTTCTTTATAAAGCTGAGCACCAAACCACATATTACCTAAATCAAATGCTTCAACTTCAGGTTTAACCCCAATTTCTTTTAATCGTTTTGCTGCTTTTCTTAAATCATTTGGAGTATTGACTGCTAACACAGAACTATCACCAAAATTTAAAGTTCCAGCATCAAGTGTACAAATTTCCGGAAGTAATTCCTCTACATGAGATATTCTTTCCATAATATTAGCCATATCAGTATATGGACCAAAATCCATTGGGTTATCTCCTTCACCTATATCTAAATCACCTCCCATACCGGTTGTTAAATTAATAATTACATCAGTGTCACTCGATCTAATTATTTCAACTACTTCCTTATAAAATTCAAATTTTCGACTAGGCGTTCCATCTTCTTCTCTGACATGAATATGAACTATAGATGCACCTGCTTGAGCAGACTCTATTGCGGATTTAGCTATTTGTTTTGGAGTCTTTGGAAGATCAGGATGTTTTGATGCAGTGTCACCGGATCCATTAACAGCACATGTAAGAAATACTTTAGTTTTCATCATTTTTAATAGTATTACACTTAATTAATTAATAAAAAACATATTTTATAGGGTTTTGTTACCTATTAATGAATAAATAACATATGTACTTTGACTATTTTTTGTTAATATAAACACTTTATGGGAGGGATAATCTATGAGAATATCTAAAACAATTATAACTTTTATTCTATCCTCTATTCTTTTTACCGCAACATTCAGTAAAGCTAATGCTGAAAAATTATTAGCAGCAATCGCTGACTGGACTGGTGGAGAGATTTCATGTCAAGTAGCTGTAAGCATACTTGAAGATGAGTTAGGATACGAAATTGATAGAATCGTATTTGCTTCAGGAACTGGCTTGTGGGAAGCTATTGCTGCAGGCGATATTGATTTTGCTTGCGAGTCATGGCCTAGTTACGCAGAAGCTGATGAGGTTATGTTAAATGGCGACTTAATTCATGGTGGGGAAGTTAAAATGACTTACTCAGGTGATGGAAGTGTAAAATTACTTGGAACTGTTGGTATTACCGGTATGTCAGATTACTATGTTCCAAAATATTGGGCTGATGCAAACCCAGATTTTTCTAGTTATGCTGATTTAAATAAATTTAAAGAAGACTTTGCGACTATGGAGTCTGGTGGAAAAGGTAGATTAATTGGTTGTCCAGTTGCTGGTTGGAACTGTCATGATCAAAAAAGATTAGATTTACTTGGTTTAGACTTTGTTGCTGATGAATTAGGAACTGAAACTGCTGCTCTTGCTGAAGCGCAAGGTATGTATGACAGAGGCGAGCCTTTCTTAATGTACCTTTGGGAGCCGCATTGGTTCTTTGGTGTGAACGAATTAGTTGGTGTAAAATTAGCTCCAAATAAAACTTGTGATAGCTTTACTGAGGCTAACAACTGGGAAACTTGTGGAGCTGACGCTTGGCCAGCAACAGGTTGGGCTGTTGACTATCCAATGAACTACGGTAATCCTGATACATTTGCTAAACCAGAAAACCAAAAAGCACTTGAATTCTTTGGTAAAATGGCATTATCAAATGCAGATCAAGCAGCGATGCTCGTTAAAGTTCGTGAAGGTGGAGAGCTTAATGATGTTGTTGCTGAATGGAAAGCAAACAATAAATCTACTTGGGAGAAATGGTTACCATAATCCTAGAATAATCTAGATTTTTTATTTTATTTATTAGGCCCTGTATATTGCAGGGCCAACCTAACTACTCCGTTGATATACTTTGATAGACTCACTTTATTCAAATCTTATTGAAACTAATTTAGACAATAATAAAACTTTTTTAATATTAGATGATGGATCCGAGATTACTTATAAAAATTTCATAATTCTTGCATCAAAAATTTCTCACAAATTATCAAAATTAGGGTTAAAAGCAGGAAGTCATATTCTTGTAAAGTCTACCAAATGTAAAGAGACTTTAGCTCTTTATTTATCATCAATTCTTACTGGATCAGTTTTTTTCCCACTTAATACAAGTTATACAGTTAACGAAACAATCTATTTTATAAAAGATTCAAAACCGTCTTTTCTTATCTGTGATAAATCAGAAATTGATAGCTTGAAACCAATTTGCGACGAAATTGGCTGTAGAATTTTATCTTTAAATGCAAACGGAATTGGAGAGATTACTGATGGTTTAGAAAACCTTGATAGTTTTTTTGAACCAACAAAAAGAACACATAATGATTTAGCAGCACTTCTATATACCTCTGGGACTACAGGAAAACCTAAAGGAGCTATGTTAACTGAACAAAATTTAGTTTCAAACGCACAAGAGCTTATAAATTTATGGAATATAAATCGTAATGATACTTTAATCCATTCACTTCCAATTTATCATACTCATGGATTGTTTGTTGCTATTAATACCTCTATGATAAGTGGGGCTACTATTAGATTTATAAAAAATTTTAATACAGACTCAATTATTGAGGCATTTAATTATTCAACTCTGATGATGGGTGTTCCAACTTTTTATACGAGATTGTTGAATGACAAAAGGCTAGATAAAAAATTAACACAAAATATGAGATTATTTATATCTGGAAGTGCTCCATTGTTAAATCAAACTTTTAAAAATTTTTATAGAGTAACCGGTCATCAAATACTAGAGAGATATGGTATGACTGAAACTAATATGAATGCTTCTAATCCTTGTGATGGTGAAAGAAAGGCAGGTTCAGTTGGCAAACCTTTAAAAGATATTAAAATAAGAATAAATAATACTCAAAGTGATAATACAAAATCAGAAAATGATATTGGAACAATAGAAATAAGTGGTCCTAATGTATTTAAAGGCTATCTAAATAATCCAAAAAAGACACAAGAGGCATTTACTAAAGATGGTTTTTTTATAACTGGTGATCTTGGATATTTTGATAATGATGGATATCTATTCATATCTGGTAGAAATAAAGATTTAATCATAAGTGGTGGATATAATGTTTATCCCAAAGAGATTGAAGATATTATTAATCAACACGAATTAGTTTTAGAGTCTGCTGTTTTCGGTATCCCTAATGACGATTTAGGTGAAGTACCTATTGCAGCTATAGTTATGAAGAATAAATTTACAGATTTAGATGATCTCAAAGATTTTTTAAAAAAACACTTAGTTAAATATAAAATTCCATATAAATATATACTGTTAGATGATCTTCCAAAAAACGTTATGGGAAAAGTTCAAAAAAATGCTTTAAAAGAAAAATATTCCTAAATCCCAAAAATATTCTTTTTTTTAATAATATTAATGTATAAGTTTTATATGTCTTCGGCAGTGATATTTGGCGCTACTGGTTTAGTTGGTAGTTATTTATTAAAAAATTTAATAAATGATGAATATTATACCAGCATTAAAATTTTTACACGTTCAGAAGTAAATATAAAACATCCAAAATTAGTAATTATTAATACAGATTTAAAAAATGTTGAGAATATTAAAGATCAGATTATTGCTGATTGTTGTTTTTTTTGTATTGGTACAACAAAGAAAAACTCTCCTGAAAGAAGTGAATATCAAAGGATAGAGCTAGATTTACCAAAGGAAATAGCCAAAATATGTAAATCCAACTCAATCAAGTCCTTCGTCTATATCTCATCTGGTTTTGCTGATCCTAATAATAAAGGTGAATATTTAAGGTTTAAGGGCCTAGTTGAAGAGGAGTTGAAAAGATTAAACTTTGATAACCTTGGTATTTTAAGACCATCTTTTTTACTTGGAAAAAGAAAACAGTTTAGACTTGCTGAGAAAATTGGAATACCCATTTTCAAGCTATTAACACCATTATTTTTAGGCCCGCTTAAAAAAATGAGACCAATTCATGCAAAAAAAGTAGCTAATGCAATGTCAAATATTGTAAAGAAGAACTTAGATAATACTACATACGAGTCTGACGAAATAGTTAAGATTAGTCAGCATTAAAGAATATTCAAATCCATGAAAAAACTAAATGTTGTTTACAATGATAACTATGACATTCCTCTTCCAGAGGGCCATAGATTTGTTGGAACTAAATTTTCTGATTTATATAATTATATCAAAAACTCAAATTTATATACGAATTTAACAATTCATCAAAGTAAGTCAGCACCTATAAATGATGTACAAGTAGTACACAACAGTGATTATGTTATGAATGTTAAAGAAGGTAATCTATCAAGAGATCAGGAGAGAAGAATAAATTTACCATGGAGTGCTAGATTAGCTAAAAGATCTTTTTTAGCTATTCAAGGCACACTACAGACATCTCAATTGGCGTTGGATTATGGTATTGCATGTCATTTAGCAGGTGGGACTCACCATGCTTTTAAAGATTGTGGATCTGGTTTTTGTGTATTTAACGATTTAGCCTATGCCTCGATAACTTTACTTAATCAAAAAAAAATAAATAAAATTTTAATATTAGATTTAGATGTTCATCAAGGTGATGGAACTGCATCTATTTGTGAAAATATTGATAATATTTTTACATGTTCAATTCATTGTAAAAATAATTTTCCATTTGACAAAAAAAATAGCAATTTAGATGTACCAATAGATGATGAAATAGATGATGTTAAATATATAAATATCCTCACAAAAACGCTTGATCAAATTGAGTCTCATTTTACACCAGATATTGTTTTTTATGATGCAGGAGTTGATGTTCACTCTAACGATGATCTAGGTAATTTAAACCTTACTGATGATGGCATTAAAAAAAGAGATGAAATTGTATGTGAGTATTTCAAAGAAAAAAAAATACCTCTTTGTACTGTTATAGGTGGAGGATACAGCAAGAATAGACAAGAATTAGCATCTCGGCACTTTTCAATATTTGAAACTGTAAGTAAAACTTATTTATGAATTTTTTTGATTAACTCTTTGAATTAACCCAAAAATTATAGCTATAGCCAATACAATCTTTAGGAATTCACTATACAAAAATGGTAATAAACCAAGATTTATAGCTTGTTCAAGACCTACAAAAAACGAAAGGTGACTAATACCACATAAAAATATTACAAATGCACCAGCAAGAATAGTGGCCGATAACTTGATCAAACCTGTGTTTAATTCAGATTTGAGAATATATGCAATAATGAACGCAGAAATTACCATTCCGTATAAAAAACCAAATGTTGGAGAAAAAATGTAGCCAATTCCTCCGCCATTAGCGAATAAAGGCAGTCCTAGCACACCTAAAACCACATAAATTAAGGTTGAATAAAACCCAATCATGCCCATTGATGCAGCTATAAAGAAAACCACCAAAGTTTGCAATGTCATTGGAACAGGGTAAAAGGGAATAGAAATTTTAGAAGATACAGTCAGTAAAATCACTCCTAGTATAGTTAAATAGTACTTAGAAAAGAAGTGTGTACCAAAAAGATTTTCTGTAATTGTTCTACTCATTGTATAATTATCTTACTTTATCTTCGTCCTTATAAAATCTTGGATCAAATTCATCTAATTTTATTCCTCTAAATGTCTTGTAAAATGAACCAAATTTATAGCTACCAAGTTGTTCTAATGGTGTATTTGTAAACTTTGCTTTTGCTGCTTCCTCCGACTCAGCCTCTATAGTTACCTGAAAGTCATATGACATAGTCATATCTATAATGAATTTTCTCATATCTAACCTCCTATTAATAATTATCTAAATATCATAAATATAGTGATTTTAACCAAAAAAATATAAAAATATTTAAAATTATACCCATTGGGAATGATAAAATCTTTGATATAAGTTCAATAAATATGGACAATAAAATTTTAATAATTAATGGCCCTAATCTTGAAATGTTAGGTAAACGCAAAGAGAGTGTTTATGGAAATTTCACGTTAAAAGATTTGGAAAACGAGTTACTTAAGGAGTCTGAAACATTAGGATGTAATCTTGATTTTTTCCAAAGCAATATAGAAGGAGAGATCATCAATAAAATAAATGGCTTAGATGAGTCGTACGCTGGTATTATAATTAATCCTGGTGGTTTGACTCATACTTCGGTTTCATTACACGATTCCCTTGAAATTAAAACAATATTTAAAATAGAAGTTCATTTATCCAATATATACTCTAGAGAGGACTTTCGAAGAAAGTCTCTCATAGCACCAGCTTGTGATTGTTCAATTATAGGTATGGGTAAAGATGGATTTATTTACGCATTAAGATATTTAATAAAAAGTTTATAAATCAAAGGTTAATTTAAATTTCATAAATATTTAATATTTTTTTATTAAGTTATTCACAATCAAACTATTTCTGTGCCTTATAAATAACTATATAATGGTAAACAGGAAGGTTCAAATAGGAGGACATAATGAAAAAACTAATTAGTATTTTTGTACTTTTAGTTTCTTTTGCATTCACTTCAAACAGTTATAGTAAAACCGAAATTCATTGGTGGTATGGTAACAGTGGTTTTTTAGGTGATGTAATCATAGAAATAGCTAATCGATTTAACGAGTCACAAGATGAGTATATGGTTATCCCTACAGGTAAAGGAAGCTATGAGGACAATATGGCAGCTACAATAGCTGCTTTTAGAGCAGGTGATCAACCTCATTATTCACAAGTCTATGATGCAGGTGCAGCTATCATGGTAGCACAAGTTAAAAATGGAGTTGTGATCGGCTTTGAAGAGATGGCTGAAAAATATGGTATTGATGTTGACGCTGATAATTACATACCTGGTATAAAAAACTTTTATGCTGATGGTGATGGAAAAATGATCGGTGTTCCATTTAATAGTTCTACATGTCTCATGTATGCCAATATGGATATCTTAAACGAAGTAGGCATTGAAGAGGTTCCTAAAACCTACGAAGAATTTGAAGGTATGGCACAAAAGATACTCGATGCCGGATATATTCCTCTTCTTCAAAGTCACAGTCCTTGGATTTGGACTGAAAACTTCTTTTCAAGGCATAATCTATTGATGACAGATGGAAATAATGGCTATGATGCTGTTCCAACAAAGACACTTTTTGCTGAAACAGAAGCTTTTGTTTATCACTGGACTAAAGTTAAAGAATGGTACGAAAAGGGTTACTATGGCTACAAGGGAAGAGCATGGGGAGATAACCAGGCACCTTTTACTAATGGTGAGGCAGCATTTTGGTTCGGATCTGCTGCGTCTTTTGGGGGTATGAAAGGTGTGCTTCCAAACTTTACAACTAACCCAATACCATATTGGGATTCAGTAACAGGCGGAAAAGAGTATCCTACATTTATTGGTGGTGCTGCTAATTGGATTTTAAACGGTCATACAGAAGAAGAGTATAAAGGACTTGCAAAATTTATTGAATTTATGGGTTCACCAGAAATGGATTTATACTATCATAACATGACAGGTTATGCTGCTGTAACAAAAGGTGGTATCGAATTAGCTGAAACTATAAATTTTTATAGAGCTTCTCCTTATCATAAAGCTGTTGGTGATCAATTAGGTCTTGAAGGTTCAACTATTCCTGGTGGATATAGAGCAGGTAACTGGCCTCAAATTAGAGAAGTAATATACGAAAATGTTGAGCCAATGCTTAATGGTGATATCACTGTTGAAAAAGCTCTAAGCAATATGGATAAGGGTGCAGAAAAACTATTAAAACAGTTTGCTAAAACTCTATAATTTATATTATTTTAAAAAGGAGGGTATTTATAATATCCTCCTTTTAATTAATGAAAAAAGTTCAATTTAAATCAAATTATTCTCAATATTTTTTCTTAGCTCCTCAGCTATTAATTTTATTAATTTTTTTATATTGGCCAATTATTCAAACGTTTAAAGATGCCTTTACTATGCAAGATGCTTTTGGGTTTGGTTCTCAGTTTGCTGGTTTTGATAATTTTTTATTTATTTTTTCTGATCCCTCTTATTTCACTGCTTTCAAGTTTACAATTATCTACAGTTTCGTAATTACTCTTATTACAGGTTCAATTGGTTTATTGCTTGCTGTGCAAGCTAATAAAGTAATGCATGGGAAAAGTGCTTATAAAACACTTTTAATTTGGCCTTATGCTATTGCACCAGCAGTTGTTGGTGTTATGGCTAATTATTTCTTCAGTGAAAGATATGGTTTACTTCATCATTTATTTAATAATTTATGGGGGTTTAATTGGTATGAAAATGTATTTGATGCATATATTTATGTAATTATTGCTGGCTCTTGGAAACAAATAAGTGCAAATTTTATTTTCTTTTTAGCAGGACTTCAGGCTATTCAAAAAACAGTTATTGAAGCTTCTATTATTGATTGTAAAAGCAACATTCGAAGATTTTGGACAATTACTTTTCCTTTATTAATGCCGACTACTTTTTTCTTAATTATTATTAATATAACTTATGCCTTCTTTGATACATTTGGAATTATAGATACAACTACTATTGGAGCTCCTGGTAGCGAAACTAAAACTTTAGTTTATAAAGCCTACATTGATGGCTTCAAAGGTTTAGATCTTGGAAGTGCTGGTGCCCAATCAATTATGATGATGATAATAGTTCTTGTTATTACAATTTTTCAATTCAGATACATAGAGGGAAAAATTCACTACAATTAATGACAAAATATATATCTTTAACTATTAATCATTTTATTCTTTCAATTGGTTTACTTGTTATGATTGTTCCAATATGGATAATTTTTGCAAGCTCAACACATTCAAGCCTATTTATAAACACTAACGGTTTACAATTTTTTTTAGGAGATAATTTTATTGAAAATTATTCTAGGGTTTTATTTAAACAATCTGGTTTTTTTAATGAAATAACCGCTCTTAAAATGTTTTTTAATAGTTTTGTTATGGCAACAGGTATAGCGATTTTATCTGTAGTTACATCACTTATGGCTGCTTACGGTTTAGTTTATTTTAAGGTCAAATATGCAACTGTTATATTTTGGTTAATTTTTATTACATTATTAGTACCTTTGGAGCTTAGAATAATGCCCTCATATATAGTCATGTCAAAATTAAATCTTGTAAATACATTTGCTGGTTTAATTCTCCCCATTTCTGCCTCTGCAATAGCAACATTCTTTTTTAGACAATTTTATAAATCAATTCCTGATGAACTATTAGAAGCGGCTAAATTAGATGGAACTAATAGTTTGAGATTTTTTATAGATTTTTTAATTCCTTTGTCTAAAACGATGATAGCTGCTGTTTTTATATTTATGTTTGTATTTGGCTATAATCAATATCTTTGGCCATTAATAATGACTACTAGTGAGCAATATTGGACTGTTGTCATGGGTCTTAAGACAATGTACGGATCTATATCTGACCGTTTTGCTTTTGTAATTATGTCAATGATCCCACCAGTAATTATAATTATTTTTTTACAAAAATTATTTATTCAAGGAATATTTCAAAATAAATGAAGTTCAAACCATTAGAAATATTAACACACATAATTCTTATACTTGGAGTTTTATTAATGGTATTACCAATTTGGTTTTCTTTTGCCACTTCAACTCATGATAATGTTTCAATAATGACTGAGGGAATGAAATTTTTTTTAGGTGAGAGTTTTACTTATAATTACAATGAAGTTTTAAATGAAAAAGGGGGATGGTCTGAGGAAGTTACTGCTGCAAGAATGTTTGTAAATAGCTTTATTATGGCTCTTGGTATAGCAACGTTGAAAGTAGTCATCTCAGCTATGTCAGCTTACGCATTAGTTTATTTTAGATTTAAATTAGCTGTTCCAATATTTTGGTTAATCTTTATTACTCTATTAGTTCCACTAGAAGTAAGAATTTTTCCAAGTTATAAAATTGTATCTGATCTTGGTCTCACAAATACTTATACAGGTCTTATACTTCCACTGGTTGCTTCTGCCACTGCAACATTTTTCTTTAGACAATTTTATAAAACAATTCCCGATGAATTGTTAGAGTCCGCAAAATTGGATGGTGCAAATAGTTGGAGATTTTTTATTGACTTCTTATTACCTCTCTCAAAAACAATGTTAGCAGCTATGTTTATTTTTATGTTTGTCTATGGCTATAGCCAATATTTATGGCCTTTGATAATGACCACTGACGAAAAATATTGGACAGTAGTGATGGGAATGAAAATTATTTTTACAGAAAACTATGAGGGTGTTGCTTTACCTAGAACAGGTGAGAGATTTGCCTATATTATATTGTCAATGCTACCACCTGTGTTAGTTGTTGTAATTCTTCAAAGATGGTTTATCAAAGGATTGATTCAAACAGAAAAATAAAAATGAGTTTTTTAGAATTACAAAATATTACTAAAATATATCCTAATGGCACTAAAGCTGTTAATGAGACTTCTTTAAATATTGAAAATGGAGAATTTATTGTATTTGTTGGACCTAGCGGATGTGGTAAATCAACATTATTAAGAATGATTGCAGGACTAGAGGATATTACAAATGGAGAAATATCACTAGATGGTAATATTATTAATAAAATCGATCCGTCTGAAAGAGATGTAGCAATGGTTTTTCAAAATTATGCACTTTATCCTCACATGTCAGTATTTAATAATATGGCTTATGGTCTTAAAAATAGAGGAATATCTAAAGAAGAGATCAATAATAAAGTCAATGATGTAGCTAAACTTTTGGAAATAGATCAATTACTCACAAGAAAACCAAGTATGCTTTCAGGAGGGCAAAGACAACGAGTTGCTATGGGAAGAGCCATAGTTAGAAATCCAAAAATATTTTTATTTGATGAGCCATTATCTAACTTAGATGCAAAATTAAGAAATCAAATGCGTTTGGAAATCAAACGTCTTCAAAGACAAATGGGCGTAACAAGTATTTTTGTTACACATGATCAAACAGAAGCGATGACACTAGGGGATAGGATAGTAGTAATTAATAATGGTGTTGTTGAACAAGTTGGTACACCAAAAGAGATATATTCTAAACCAAACACTAAATTTGTTGCTGAATTTATAGGATCCCCACAAATGAATTTATTTAATTGCAAAATCGAAAATGGCATAGCTCATATAGCTGATAGGAAAATTAACCTTAATAATTCTACAAATATCGATGATGCTAGTTTAGGTATAAGGCCAGACGATATCCTAATTTCAGATAATGGACAGCATACTTGTGTAGCAAACCTAGTGGAATATTTAGGTTCAGATATGATCATTTATTCAAAAATTGGCGATCAAGAGTTTAGTTGTAAATTGTCTTCGAAAATAAATTTAAATGCAGGAGATACATTTAAATTTGATATATCTACTACATTAGTGCACCTTTTCGATAACACTACCGGTTTAAGAGTATAAGTTTTACTGAGTCTATTTTGGTAAAATACAAACAGGGATAGGGTTCATTTTATGAACATTATTTTTTCTAATCTCAAGATACTTTTGTCTATTTAATGAATTCTCATTAAGCATTGCCTCTTCAATTTCAGAGTAACTTAAACCAACTTGATCTTCATCAGATCTTCCATCAGTCCATAAACCATCTGTTGGGGCTGCATCTATTATGTCTTGGTTTATATTTAATTCCTTCCCCATATCCCATACTTCTGTTTTGAGACAATCTGCGATTGGAGAAATATCAACACCTCCATCACCGTATTTTGTATAGAAACCAATTCCAAAGTCTTCAACTTTATTTCCTGTGCCAACAACAATACCGTTATTGCTAGCTGCTATTTGATACAAAGTCATCATCCTTAATCGAGCCTGTGAATTTGCATAACCGTGTTCTGAGTCATTTTTATCAAGAGCTGACTTAAAACTTTCAAATACAAGAGAAAGGTCTATTTTAAAGTCCGTTACATTACTAAAATTCTTTTTTAACCAGTCTATATGATTTATACCTCTTTCATTAGTTGTTTTATGATCAAGTATAGGCATGTTCGCTACAAAAGTTTTTAAGCCTGTTTTTGCTGATAAAGTACTTGTAACAGCAGAGTCAATGCCTCCTGATATACCAATAACTAACGCTTCAACATTATTTGAATGTGCATAATCTTTTATCCAATTTGATATAAATTCAATTTTTTCTTTGGTATGCATATTTTGTACTACGTTAGCTGAATATCAAAAGTTCAACTATTTAATTGATATTTTAATTCATTTTATCAATCAATATATGATAAAATTTTATAAATTTTGTATATATAGATATTTATAAGAAAATTATGTCTTTTAGGGTACTCAAATTTTTAATTAAACACTTAATCAAAACAAGATCTGTTATTATAAAATTTGAGGGAAATGACCATCTTATTGACAACGGCACAGATCCGTTAATTTTACTGATCAATAATAAGAAATTTTTAAATAAAATTTTTTATGCACCTTCTCTCGTGCTTACAGAAGGATATATGGATAAAGATTACGAGTTAAGCAATTCGACTTTTTATGAGTTTTCTGAATTACTTATTGAAAATTATAATAAATACCTTGAAAAAATATCAAATACGCTAATATTCAGAATTATTTTAATCATTAATCCACTATTTCAGTTAAATTTCGTTAAGAGTTCAAAAAGTAATGTCGCAAGTCACTACGACTTATCTGATAGGTTGTATGACTTATTTTTGGATGAAACTAGGCAATATTCATGCGCATACTTTGAAAATGAAAACGATTCATTAACACAAGCACAAACTAACAAAATGAGCAGATTAGCTGACAAATTATTATTAAATTCCAATGATAGAGTTTTAGACATAGGTTGTGGGTGGGGATCACTTAGTAGACATTTTGCAGATCATCATGACTGTAAAGTAAAGGGTGTTTCATTATCTGAAGAGCAAATTAAATACTGTAATGACCAACTTAAAAAGTCAGATAAAAAAGAAAATTTATCTTATTCTTTACAAGATTATAGAGATGAAGAGAATTCTTATACAAAAATAGTTTCTGTTGGAATGTTTGAGCATGTAGGAAAACCTTTTTACAAAACCTATTTTAAAAAAATATATAATTTATTATCTGATGATGGCATAGCGGTAGTACATACAATCGGCAATATTAGAGTTCCGAAAATGACTCCTGCATTTATTAGAAAATATATTTTTCCTGGTGGCTATATACCATCTTTGTCTGAGATAATGCCAGCTGTAGAAAAATCTGGTCTTATAATCTCAGATATAGAGGTTCTTAGATTACATTATGCTAAAACACTTTCTCATTGGTTTAAAAATTTTAAAAAAGAAGAAAAAGAAGTTCTTAAATTATATGATGATAGATTTATAAGGATGTGGGAAGCTTATTTAAATTTAAGTGAATTATCATTTACTAAAGGTGATAATGTGATTTTCCAACTAGTTTTAACTAAAAAAAGAGACTCATTTCCTTTAGTAAGAAAAAAAATTAATTAAATATCTCTGTTTTTGAATTCATATTCAATTATATTTACTTAATGTCATATGAGCAAAAAATTATTAATTATTTTGAAAAGAATTATAAGAAAGTAGGTGATGATTGTGCTTATATAAACACAACAAAACAATTAATCTCTTCTGATACTTTAATTGAAAATAAGCATTTTGATCTAAAGTATTTTACTCCTCACAACATAGCACACAGACTTTTTCTTTCAAATTATAGTGATATTCAATCCTCAGGTGGCGTACCTAAATATGTTCTACTAAATATTAGTTTCCCAAATAAAAACTATAAGTTTGTGCAACAAATCATCACTAATTTTCACAGGATATGTCTTAGAAATAAGGTCGAAATAATAGGTGGAGATACCACTTCTTCTGAGAAAATATTTTTATCTTTAACAATTATTAGTGATAAAATTAATAATACTAAAATAACAAAGAGATCTAATGCAAAGATTGATGATAAGATTTATACATTTTCAGGTATTGGATATTCGAAACTAGGATACTTAAGTTTATATAGTAAGTTTAAATTACCTAGTAATTTAAAAAAATTATCAGTAAAACAATTTTTAAAACCTAAAATGTATATTTATCAAGATATATTTAGGCATCTAAATATTACAAGTTGTATGGATTTATCTGATAGTCTTTTATCAACTTTAGAAACTATTTCTTTGAAATCCAAAAAAAAAATTAAATTAAATAATCTCAACTCTGTTAATTCTAAGCTTTATAAGTTCTTTAAAGAAGAAAAATATATTTCACTTATTTTATCCAGTGGGGAAGAGTATGTTCCAGTTTTTACCTCACCTAAAAACTTATTATATTTAAATAAAAAAAAACTTTTAATTGAAAGGGGTATTAAAATTATTTGTATTGGAAGTGTAGAAAAAGGTAAGGGTGTAAATCTAAAAAATTTTAATCTTGGTAAAGTAAAAAAATTTGACCATTTTAAAAGTAATTACTCTCTTTAATAACTCTTCTAATATTTATTAAGTTGATTTTATTTAAATATATCTCTGTATAAATATTACTGTCATTTTCAGCTCGAGTCTTTCTATAGGCTCTATCGTAATGATATTCAATTAATGATTTCACAAACTGAAAATATTCTTTTTTTTTTAAATTTACTTCAATCAGTTTAAATTCTTCTTTTGGAATAATTTTTTTTAATACAATAAGGGCATTATTCATTAAATCTGGTGAATTAGTAAAATATTTGTAATCTTTTAAAATGAATTTCACCCTCTCTGTTAAATTACTCTTTATTTTTATATTTTTACCCAAAGGCATATTTTTCCAGATTTTACTTGGAATACTTAACTTTCCCACTTTAATACTTTCCGCTTCAACCCATATATTTTTTCTTGTATTGAATGAGTGAAGTTTTTCATAAATTAGTGTTTCAAATAATTTTTGTGATGGTTGAACAGTATTTGGTATATTTCCCAAAATAGAGCCTTTATGTTTGGCCAAACCTTCAAAATCGATCACTTGATATTTTTTCGATAATTCTTTAATAAAAAGTGTTTTTCCTACACCTGTTACACCCATAATTTGGTTAAATTTAAATTTATCAGTATTATTTTCAAAAAAATCTACTACATAGCCTCTGTAAGTCTTATATCCACCCTCTAATAAAGTCACGTCGTAACCGATTTGTTTAAGAACTAAATATAAACTAAGTGATCTGAGACCACCTCTCCAACAATAAATTAATGTTTTATTTTTTTTATCAAATTTTATTTTATTAATAATTTTGGAAATATTTGCACTAATAATACTAGCTCCTTCTTTTTTAGCTAAAAAAGAATTTTCTTTATATTTCAATCCTATTTCATGACGTTGTTTATTTGTTAATACAGGATAATTTATCGATCTTGGGATATGGTCTTCATCAAACTCTAATGGGGTTCTTACGTCAATTATAGTATTATAATCATCGATAGTAGTACTTTTATACGATGTTTTATTTATGCGCATATTTTTCATAATTTTTTTTATAATATATCCATATTACCTTAACTCTAAAGTAATAAATCTAAAATATGAAATTGATTGGAAATCAATTCACCTAGCAGATTTACTCTGGAAAATTAAAATTGAAGATAATTTTTATGAAATTGATTTCATAATTAAAAGTTATGGTATGACTGACAAAATATATGAATATGAGTCTGTTACAAAAGTTAGTGGAGAAGTTAAAGATGATAGCTTCAATCCGATAATTTACAAAAGTAAAACGAAAAGCTCTAAACAGGATAGATATGAAAATATTATTTTTGACGAGAATGGCACAATATTTAATATTGAAATTTCAAAAGAACTCTCCAGTGATCAAATAAATTTGCGAAATACTTTAATTAAAGATTATCAATTTTTCACAGATCCGATATCACAATTAGTTCAATATTTTATTTTCCAAACAGATTCAAAAAGGTTAATTATTGATGGATTAAACATTTATGAATTATCATCAAATAAAAAAAACACAGAATACTTAAAATCTAATAATCCTTCAATACACAAGGGAAATGCTGAAGTCATAGATATAGTATTTCCTTTTTTTAAAGGGCTTTATAAAGAGAATAAAAAAAATAATTTGAAAGTTATAACAGTTTATTCTTTTGAAAAGGAAAAAATTAAAATTCCTGCTAGATTTATAATTAATTCAAAAAAATTTAAAGCTAATCTTTATTTAAAAGAATATGAAATTCTCCAATAATGCAAGTAACAAAGAATAGGTCAATCTTAAAAACTATAAGTTATAGAATAGTTGGTTTTATAAATACTTTTCTAATTAGTTTTTTTGTTATTTCTTATGGTTCAGAAAATTTTGATGCTACTTCTCCCTTCTATTTAGCTTTAATTGTTATGATATTAAAAATGATTGCATACTATATTCATGAAAGAGTATGGAATTTATACAAGTATGGAAGAATTAATCAAAAAGTAATTAGACTAAGGTCATTTTTCAAGGCACTTACATGGAGATTAGCCGCATCTACAATAACATTTATTTCTGCTATGTTTATTACATCAAACTTAGATTGGACAAAATCCATTGTCATTTATGAAATAATGAGCGGTTTATTAATTTATTATATTCACGAGAGAGTTTGGAATAAAACTCAATGGGGAAGAATTAAATTATGAATTTCATAATTAAAATTGAAAATAATCTCATGGAGCTTTTTAAAGGTAATTTACCTTTATACAAAAGTTATTGGATTTATTATGTTCTTGTTAATTTCCTTATTTCGGCACCTCTGTTGCTTGTTACAAAAATACACATACAAAATTTTATTTATACATTTTCATTATATCTTGTACTAAATTTAATCTATTACTTTACATCTTGCATTGGTGTATGGAGAAGTTCTCAAAAATATAAAGGCAATAAAATACTATCTTTTTTAGCTAGATTAATCGTAGTAATAGGCATATCTACAACTATCTTAGAATTGAAAACTATCCTTACAATCATTTATAGTTTTTGATTATTTAAAAGCCTTCAAATATGAAAAAAAATCCATATTATCAATTTTATGGATGATGAAACACAATTAAAAGTTAGAAAATTTCTGAAAAGGCTAGGGATTAGCTCACAACAAGAGCTTAATCAATTTATTGAAAATAACCCTGATGTAAAAGATCTATCAATAAAAGTATCTTTTGAAATTAACAATAAGAATGTTTTTGAGTTTGAAGATAAAATAAAAAATTAATTTAAATGAAAAAGATTCAAAACCATTTTATTAGTGGTATTTTAATTGTTGCACCATTAGCTTTATCTATTTATGTTGCTTGGGTAGTCGTTGGTATTGCAGATAAAATATTTAGACCTTTCATACCTTTAAATAAATTTGGTATTCCATCTGAAATACCTGGTGTTGGTTTAATAGTTGCTTTTCTATTTTTTACAATTTTAGGAGCCATAGCAGGAAGTTTTTTTGGAAAACTTTATCATCGAGTAGTTGATGCTGTTTTATCCAAAATACCTGGCTTAAACTCAATCTATAATACAGTAAAACAGATTATTGATACATTTGCTACGACACAGTCTAATGCTTTTAAAGAGGTTGTTCTTATTGAATATCCTCAAAAAGATATTTTTGCTCTTGCATTTTTAACAAGTGAAACAAAAGGGGAAATAGCAAAAAGAAAAAACCAAAAGATGATAAATGTTTTCATGCCATCTACACCTAATCCAACTACAGGATTCTTAATGTTTGTTCCATTATCAAAATGTACCAAACTTAATATGTCTGTCGATCAAGCAATCAAATACATCATTTCTGCTGGACTAGTTACACCCAAAGCACCGGAAATTAAAAAAGCTCTTCCTAAAAAGAAAAAAATTAAAAAGTTAACTAAATAATAGTTTTATTGCTTCTTGCTGCTTAAAAAACATAAGTAACTTATATATATCTTTCTTAAATTTTTCATTTTCATACTCTTTTTTTTCAATCAATTTTTTTACATATTGAAGTGCATCTATTATTAGTTCTTGATCATGATAAACATTCACAAACTTGAATAATGAGTCACCACTTTGACGATATCCTAATATGTCACCAGTGCCTCTAATTTCGAGATCTTTTTCGGATAATTTAAAACCATCTAAGTTTTCTTTGAATATTTTTAGTCGATTTATCGTATTATCAGGTAAATCCTTGCCATATAAAGCAAAACAATAGCCTTGATTGTTACCTCTTCCTACTCTTCCTCTTAACTGATGTAATTGAGATAAGCCAAATTTTTCTGCATTTTCAATTACAATATAATCTGCATTTTTATTATCTATACCTACCTCTACTACAGTAGTAGCAACTAATATTTTTATGTTTCCTTTTTGAAAATTTTGAATAATTCTTTCTTTTTGATCACTCTTAATTTTACCATGTAACATTTCAACTTCTGAACCAAATATTTTCTTCAAAGACTTAAATCGTGTTTCTACATCTTTGTACTTTTGAGTCTCTG